>NZ_JBSHCT010000008.1:0-281802 GCF_053615935.1 Nocardiopsis sp. NPDC055879 | reverse complement strand
TCACACCACGATGAGCCCGTCCAAGATCGGGATGATCGTGCAAGCCGCGTTGGCGCTGACCAATATCGAGAAGCAAACTCGCTGAGATCACCTCATTGTAGATGGCGTCTCCATACTTCTTCAGGTCGTCGTTCCACTCGGGATTCTTGACCATCTGGACCATGAAGTCGCCATCGAAGGCCTTGCCGTTCTGCGGGTTGATGATGGTCCTCTGCGGCCATGAGCCTTGAGGAATCTTCTTCTTGAGGAGTGGCCCCAGTTCCTCGTCGGCCTTCAGAAGGTCGTAGATGGCATCGACCCGTCCGCTGAGGGTCTCCAGCTTGAACTTGGAGAGGTTGACGGTGTTGTCGAGAAAGTTCTTGAAGTAGTCGACGTGCCTCATGATGTGCCTCCGATTGGGGTTTGTGCGCAGGGCTCCTGCCCTAGATGATTGAGTCCGATGTCTTCAGCCGTCGTAGGGGCACCACAGCGCTTGCAGAAGGTCGCGCCTCGGGAGAAGACGTCAGTAACGTTCGTTCGATAGAGCTGGAGGAGCACGATGAGGCGGACTTCCCCTCCATGGGGTGCTGGCATCGCGGTCGTGGTGCGAGCCGTCACATACGGAGCAAGGTCGGTCTTCTGGCCACAGGGGCGGTCCCCCGACGAAACTGCCGTGGTACGACGGCTGGCCCGCGCGTGAGTGGAGGGGTATCGCCCCTCCCAGACGGTTAGGTCATAGCTCATGAGTTAAGGCTCTCAAGGCATGACGACATTCTGTTCGACCGTGTATCGGATCTGACCGCCAGGGCGGCCGGGGCTTCGGTGGAATCGGCCGTATACGGCCGGTGGGGTGACAGGACGTGGCCCGGGCCCAAAGCGTGCTCCATGTGACCGTCGGGGCGGCTGTGGGGCGCTGGTGGGTGGCCATGGGGGTATCCCGGGGCGGGGCCGCTAGGGTCACGGAATGGCAAAGTGCTTCGGGAGGTCGACCCCCACCTGCACCCACCTTGTACTGGGGAGCACACGAGGAGCACACATCGCCCAGAAACACGACGAGGACCTCGCCTGAGGTCCTCGTGTACCCCGTCTGACCTGGGGTTTTGTGGCGCACCCGGCAGGATTCGAACCTGCGACCGTCGGATTAGAAGTCCGGTGCTCTATCCACTGAGCTACGGGTGCTCGATTGGGTTGTGACCTGACATTGCTGCGGGTGATCAGGGCGTGACGTTTTGTGGGGTGGGGTGGTGGTCCAGTGGGCGGCTGGTCTGGGCAGTGGTGTCCCGGGCAGACATTCTAGGGTATTCGTCAGATGTCGCCCACGGGAGGGCAAAGACTCACCAACTACGGTGATTCGCAGTTGCGTCTCATTACCACGCGCGCTCCACCAAATCGGTCGCTATGGGCTTCGAGCCCCACGTTACCCGTGATTAACCCCGGGTGCGCCGCTGCGCGGCCGGTGTTTCGTGAACTGGCCGCCCCGGCGCGGGGGCGGCCGAGAGGGTCAGAAGACCCACCATTGACCTGCCAGGACCATCAGTGACGCCACCGCGAACAGCATGCGCTCCCCCTTTCCCTCGACTCTAGAGCCTCTAGGTGTATGGGCCGTTGCATTGCGTGGCAAACCCGGGTTTGCCGTGGTTTGGGCACCCTCGTAGGTGCTGTTGACTGAGAGGGTGAGACGGGGACTGATCGCGGGATTCGTGCTGGACAGGTTGGTGCCGGACCCCCGGAGGGGACACCCCGTGGCGCTCTTCGGGGCGGCCGCGGGATGGTGTGAACGTCGACTTTACCGGGATTCCGTGGCCGCGGGCGTTCTGTTCGTCGGGGCGACGGTGCTTCCGGTGGTGGCGGCGGGGTCACGGCTGCGGGGATCGGCGGTCACGGCCGTCGCGACCTGGGCGGTCCTGGGCGGCAGCATGTTGGGGCGAGAGGCCGAACGGGTGGCCGACGCACTGGAGCGTGGGGATCTGGACGGGGCGCGCACGTTGGTCGGTGGGTTGTGCGGGCGCGAGGTCGAGCACCTGGACGCGGACGGGATGGCGCGGGCCGTGGTCGAGTCGGTCGCGGAGAACACCTCCGACGCAGTGGTCGGGCCGCTGCTGTGGGGAGCGTTGTGCGGCCCCGCCGGGCTGGTGGGGTTCCGGGCGGTCAACACACTGGACGCCATGGTCGGACACCGAAGTGAGCGCTACGAACGGTTCGGCAAGGCCGCCGCGCGCTCGGACGACGTGGCCGGTTGGGCACCGTCGAGGCTGACCGCGTTGCTCGCGATCGCGGCGGCGCCGGTGGTGGGTGGAAGCCCCGAACGGGCGTGGCGGGTGTGGCGAAGGGACGGTGGTGCGCATCCGAGTCCGAACGCCGGGCAGTGCGAGGCCGCGTTCGCCGGGGCGCTGGATCGCGGGTTGGGTGGCACGAACGTCTACGGGGACCGGGTGGAGCATCGACCGGTGATGGGGGAGGGGCCCGAGGTGGGAGTGGCGGACATTCGTCGGGCCGTGCGTCTGGCACGCGTGGTGAACCTGGGCGCGTTGTTGGTGGCGGTGGCCCGGTGAACGCGATCCTGGTCGCCGGTACCACCTCGGACGCCGGCAAGAGCGTGGTCACGGCGGGGTTGTGCCGGTGGCTGGCCCGGCAGGGGGTGCGGGTGGCCCCGTTCAAGGCGCAGAACATGTCGTTGAACTCCACGGTGACGCCGAGTGGGGCGGAGATCGGCCGCGCCCAGGCGATGCAGGCCGCCGCCTGTGGGATCGAACCCACCGCCGACATGAACCCGGTGCTGCTCAAGCCGGGGGCGGGCGGCAGCCAGGTGGTGATCGACGGACGGGCGGTCGGCGAGGTGGACGCCCTGGGCCATGGAGTCATGCGCGAACGCATGCGCGCCGCCTCCTTGGCGGGCCTGGCCCGGTTGCGTGAGGACTACGACGTGGTGGTGTGCGAGGGGGCGGGCAGCCCGGCCGAGATCAACCTGCGGGCCGGGGACATCGCGAACATGGGGCTGGCGCGCGCCGCCGATCTACCGGTGGTGGTGGTCGGCGACATCGACCGCGGCGGGGTGTTCGCGTCGATGTTCGGGACACTGGCGCTCTTGGCCGAGGAAGACCAGGCGCTGGTCGCGGGCTTCGTCGTGAACAAGTTCCGGGGCGACCGGTCGTTGTTGGAACCCGGCCTGGAGATGTTGCGGAACCTGACCGGGCGCCCGGTGTTGGGGGTCCTGCCGTGGCTGGACGGATTGTGGTTGGACGTGGAGGACTCCCTGGCGCTCGGTGTGGATCGGGGGCCCATGGCTCCGCCGCTCGCCCGCACGCTGCGGGTCGCGGTGGTGCGACTGCCGCGGATCAGCAACTTCACCGACATCGACGCCCTGGCCGTGGAGCCGGGGGTCGACGTGCGGTTCGTGACCTCCGCGACGGAGGCCGCCGACGCCGACCTGGTGGTGCTGCCGGGCAGCCGGGCGACCGTGCGCGATCTGGCGTGGGTGCGCGAGCGCGGTATCGACCGGGTGCTGGCGGACCGGCCCGTGTTGGGGATCTGCGGCGGTTACCAGATGCTGGCCGAGTCCATCCGCGACGAGGTGGAGTCGCACGCGGGTTCGGTGCCGGGGTTGGGTCTGCTGCCCACGACGGTGGAGTTCGCGGCGGACAAGACGTTGGGACGTCCGGTGGGATGGGCCTATGGGCAGCGGGTGGAGGCCTACGAGATCCATCACGGCAGGGTGTCCGTGCGCGGGGGCGAACCGTTCCTGGACGGCTGCCGGCACGGTCGTGTGTGGGGGACCACCTGGCACGGAGCCTTGGAGAACGACGGATTCCGCCGGGCCTTCCTGACCGAGGTGGCGCACGTGGCGGGTCGTGACTTCGTGGTGGCTCCGGACACGGACTTCGCTGCCGCCCGCGCGGAACGACTGGACGCGTTGGGTGACCTGGTGGCGGAGCATGTGGACACCGACGCGGTGTGGCGACTGCTCGGGGAGGGTGTCCCGAAGGGGGCGCCGTTCATCCCGCCGGGGGCGCCGGGCGTGTCGTGACCCGGCGCGCGGTCACCGGGAACGCCCGACCGAGGGCGTCCCGGGACACGCGAGGGGTCAGGCCGCCAGGGATCGGGCGTAGTTGACCTGCTGGTTGATCTGACGCACGAGCGCCGGGCTGCTCACCGGGAGCTGTGTGGCGTGGTACCTGCCGTCGGCCTGCACCGTGACCTGCACGTGCCCGGTGGTCTTGGTCTCCTTCACCAGGAGGATCAACAGGCCCAGCAGGCAGGTCCACCAGAAGATGAGGATGGCGACGATGATCGCCCAGGTGGGGGTGGACTGTTCGGTGCGGCTCATGTCCGACAGGGTCCACACGCTGCCCTTGATGGGGAAGCGGCCGGCGGGGGTGATGACGCTGGTCTGGGTGACGGCGATGTCCCCGATGGTGAGCAGGGTGGGTTCGGGGGCGGGGTGGCCTCCCGGGTCGGCCGGCAGGTAACCACCGGTGGGGTTTCCGTAGGGCTCCAGTTGCCCTCCGGAGTGCTGTTGTGGGGGAAGGCCCCAGCCGGGGGTCTGGCCGTCCGGCTGCTGCCAGGGGCGGCCTTGCTCGGGGTACTCGTTCATGTGGGAATTGTGTCAAAGCCCCTGTCCCGGCCGATGCCCTGCGGACGGTCGAGTGTGGATCGTGGCCGGTTGTGGCCACCCTTCGACGTTCGGTGGCGTGGTGGATACGGGTTGTACGCAGCCGTTTCGGCTGGTGTGGCCTGGCTCACCGTAAACGTGGCGCTCCGAACCGGTGTGCGGTGGACCCTCCCGAAAAACATGAAAGTCTTTCGCGATTTCCTTACTCGTGCGTAACCTTTCGCTGATCCATCGCCCGCACCCCCAGGTGGTGACGTATATGTCTCCCGCACCCCCGCCCCTTCGACCCTCCTCGCGCAGGATCCCGTTCCGCGCCGGCGCCATGGGCGCGGCCCTGGCCGTCACGGCCTCCCTCGCAGCCGCCCTGCCGGCCCCCCCGGTCATGGCCGAGCCGGTCGCCTACGAGGACTACTGCGCGCCCTCCGGGTGCCACGACATCCTTCCCCCGGGCCAGAACGGCAACGCCACGCTGGTCGAGATCCTCGGCCACCAGGTCTTCGGCACACGCCCGGAGCACTCCTCCAGCCAACTCGACATGTACGACGACCTCGTGCACCACTACGACGGACTCACCGAGGAAGGCCTCGACGACTTCTTCCAGGACGCCTCCTACGGCGTCGACGAGGACGAGGTCGACCGCGAGTACCGGCCGCGCGAGGACGTCACCATCGTCCGCGACGCGGCGCACGGCATTCCACACATCACCGGCACCACGCGAGAGGGCACCATGTTCGGTGCCGGGTACGCGGCCGGTGAGGACCGCCTCTTCCTCATGGACATCCTGCGCCGGGTCGGTCGCGGTGAGCTCACCTCCTTCGCCGGCGGAGCGGAGGGCAACCGGGGCCTCGAACAGGACCTGTGGGCCACCGCCCCCTACACCGAGGAGGACAAACAGCTCCAGATCGACCGGATCGCGAGCGAGGGCGGCGAACGTGGCGAGCAGGCACTCGCCGACGTCGACTCCTACCTGGAGGGCGTCAACGCCTACATCGAAGAGGCCGACGGCGGGCGCTACTTCCCCGGCGAGTACGTGCTGACCGGGCACAAGGACGCCATCACCAACTCCGGTGAGATCGAGCCCTTCACCACCACGGACGTCGTGGGCATCGCCGCCATGGTCGGCGGCATCTTCGGCGGCGGTGGCGGCGGTGAGGTCCAGTCCGCGATCGTCCTGGCCAACTTCCAGGACCGCTACGGAGCCGAGGAGGGCCTGGAGCTCTGGCGGGCCTGGCGCATGGAGAACGATCCCGAGGCCTCCGTGACCGTCGACGGCGAGTTCCCCTACTCCCAGACCCCCGACGATCCGATCGGTCAGGTCGTCCCCGATCCCGGCTCGGTCGAGCCCTACGACATCGTCCACGACGAGTACGGTTCGGCGGCCCCGGACGCCGCGTCCCAGGCCTCCACCACCGAGGCCCCGGACGTCCCCGAAGCCGACGCGCCCACCGTGGCGGAACTCGACGAGGACCAGCGGGCCGAGCTGGAGGAGATGGTCGAGGAGGGCGATCTGTCCGCCGCCGAGGGCATCTTCGACGACGGAGTGCTGCCCGAGGGCTTCATGGACCCGCGCGGCATGTCCAACGCCCTGCTGGTGTCCGGCGAGCACACCGAGAGCGGCAACCCCGTCGCGGTGATGGGACCGCAGACCGGATACTTCTCCCCGCAGCTGCTCATGCTCCAGGAACTCCAGGGGCCGGGCATCAGCGCGCGCGGCGCCTCCTTCGCGGGTGTGAGCTTCTACGTCCAGATGGGGCGCGGGGTCGACTACGCCTGGAGCGCCACCTCGGCGGGCCAGGACATCACCGACACCTTCGCCGTGGACCTGTGCGAGACCGACGGCTCCGAGCCCACCACCGCCTCGCGTTCCTACGTGAACTCCTCCGGCGACTGCGTGGACTTCGAGGCCCTGAGCGTCAGCAACGACTGGACGCCCACCATCGCCGACGGTACCGAGGAGGGCGGCTACACGCTCACCTCGCTGCGTTCCGAACACGGCCTGGTGAGTTCCTTCGCCACCGTCGACGGGGCACCGGTGGCCTTCACCGAGCTGCGGTCCACCTACATGCGCGAGGTCGACTCCATCATCGGGTTCCAGAAGTTCAACGACCCCGACCTGATCAACTCGGCGGAGACCTTCACCGAGGCCGCCCACGACATCGCCTACGCGTTCAACTGGCACTACGTCGACGACCAGGACATCGCGTTCATCAACTCCGGCGACAACCCCGTCCGGACCGAGGGCACCGACCCCAACATGCCCATCGACGCCTATTCCGACGCCGGCTGGTCCGGTTGGGACCCGGCCACCAACGGGGCCGACTACCACCCGCCGTCCGACCACCCGCAGCAGATCAACCCGGACTACATCGTCAACTGGAACAACAAGCCGGCCCAGGGCTACACGTCGGGCTGGTCGACCGGTTCGGTGCACCGGAACGACCTGCTGGACGGTCGCGTCTCCGGCCTCATCGAGGACGGCCACCGCTTCACCACGGCCTCCCTCACCGGCACGATGATGGAGGCCGGGGTCGCCGACCTGCGCGCCGAACAGGTCCTTCCACTGCTGTTGGAGGTCATCGACACCGCGGAGGTGGACGACCCCGAACTCGCCGAGACGGTCGAGTCCCTGCGCACCTGGGCGGACTCGGGGGCCCTGCGCCGCGAACCCCAACGCGACGCCGGTCACTACGAGCACGCCGACGCCATCCGGGTGCTGGACGCCTGGTGGCCGATCCTGGTGCGAGCCCAGTTCGAACCCGGTCTGGGCGAGGGTCTGTACGAGGAGCTGACCCGCGCCGTCCAGACCGACGAGTCGCCCTCCGGCTCCATCGGCGGCGGCGAACCGGGCAGTGTCAACCAGGGGCAGCCGCACCGTGGTTCGGCGTTCCAGTACGGCTGGTGGTCGTACGTGGACAAGGACCTGCGAACGGCCTTGGACCAGGAGGTCGACGGCGCGCTCGGCGACCGGGTCTACTGCGGCGAGGGCGACCTCGGCGACTGCCGGACGGTGCTGCTGGACAGCCTCGCCTCGGCCGCGGCCACCCCGGCCGAGGAGGTCTACCCCGGGGACGAGCACTGCTCGGCCGGTGACCAGCTGTGCGCCGACACCGTGATCCACCAGTCGGTGGGCGGAATCGACATGTGGCCGATCGCCTGGCAGAACCGGCCCACCTACCAGTTGGTCTACGAGTTCTCCGGCGGCCGGTGACGCCCACCACCCGCGCATAGGGGACGAGAGCGGCCCGTGGCATCCCGCCACGGGCCGCGATCCTGTATCCATTACCGGATTCTTGTGGTTGGCCAGGGTTGTGTGGGTAGCTTAAGGACTACCCGAAACCACAGCGGGAGGGCCGACAGGAACATGCCTGCTTGGCTGATCTGGATCATCCTCGCGGCCGCCCTCGGGGCCGCCGAGTTCTTCACCCTGACCTTCGTCCTGGGGTTGCTGGCCACCGCCGCACTGGTCGCCGGCCTCCTGGGGGCCCTGGGACTACCGGTGGTCGTGCAGATCATCGGGTTCGCCGCCGCCTCCGCCGCCGGGGTCTGGCTGGTCAAACCGATCATGGACCGGCAGATCGCCCGCGGACCGGACGTTCGTTCCGGCACGGCCGCCCTGGTGGGGCGATCCGCCTTGGTCCTGGAGCCGGTCGACGCCGACCACGGACTCGTCAAGCTCAGCGGGGAGGAATGGTCGGCGCGGTCCATCGACGAGGACCTCGTCATCCCGGTGGGCGCGCACGTCGACGTCGTGGAGATCGACGGGGCCACCGCCGTGGTCTATCCGCGCGAGGCGTTGCCCGAACCCATCGAGCCGAACGGTCCCGACCAGACCCGACCGGGACAGGACCGTCCCGAAGCGGACTGATCACGGCCACCACGGTCACCACGGTCATCCGAAACCGAGCCGCACAAGCCACCAATCGACCTAGGCACAGGTACAGAAGATGGACCCTGCGATACCGCTCATCATCATCGCCGTTCTCCTGGTCGCCATCGCTTTGTCGGCGATCCGAATCGTTCCCCAGGCCCGCGCCTACAACATCGAGCGCTTCGGCCGTTACATCCGCACCCTCGACCCCGGACTGAACTTCATCATTCCGGGGGTGGACCGGGTCAACTCCAAGTTCGACCTGCGCGAACAGGTCTTCAGCTCGCGTCCCCAACCCGTGATCACCGAGGACAACCTGGTGGTCAACATAGACACCGTCCTCTACTACCAGGTGACCCAGCCCAAGGCCGCCGCCTACGAGGTCGCCAACTACATCCAGGCAATAGACCAACTCACCGTCACCACGCTGCGCAACGTCATCGGTTCCATGGACCTGGAACGCACGTTGACCTCCCGCGAGGAGATCAACACCCGGCTGCGCGGGGTCCTCGACGAGACCACCGGAAAGTGGGGCATCCGCATCAACCGGGTCGAGATCAAGGCGATCGACCCGCCGCCCACCATCAAGGAGGCGATGGAGAAGCAGATGCGGGCCGACCGCGACAAGCGCGCGGCCATCCTGCACGCCGAGGGTGAACGCCAGTCCCGCATCCTCAAGGCGGAGGGCGCCCGCCAGCAGGCCATCCTTGAGGCCCAGGGTGACCAGCAGGCGGCGATCCTGCGCGCAGACGGTGAGGCCAAGGCGATCGAGCAGGTCTTCCAGGCGGTGCACGCCAACGACGCCGACGCCAAGCTGCTCGCCTACAAGTACCTGGAGACCCTGCCGAGCCTCGCCGAGGGCGAGGGCAACACGTTCTGGGTGATCCCCGGCGAGTTCACCGAGGCGGTCAAGAACGTCTCGCACGCCTTCGCCGGCGACGCCGCCAAGACGGCTCCGTCCACGGAGAAGGGGCAGCGGGAGGCGGGGGACTCGGGCCCCGCGCAGATCACCGGCCCGGACCCGGCGAGGTCCACCTCATCTCAGGCGGCGGCGCAGGCCGCGGAGGCCGCCGAGAAGGCGGTCGCCGACGCCCGGGACGACGTTCGCCGGGCCGGGGCCAACATGGGTTCGACCCCGTCCCAGCGCAAGGGCGAGTGAGGCCGACCGGACGGAATCGACGACGATGGCGGTGGTCGCCCCGACAACGGGCGGCCACCGCACGTCGCGTGGACCCTCAGACCAGCAGCAGTTTGCCGGTGGTGGCACGCGAGGTGAGGTCCTCGTGCGCCCGGGCCGCCTCCTCCAACGGGTAGCGGCCGCCGACCCGAACGTCCAGACGCCCCCGCTCGACCAGTTCGAACAGGTCGCGGGCCCGACCCAGCAGCTCCTCGCGGTCGGTGACGAAGTGGGCGAGGGAGGGGCGGGTGAGGTAGACCGAACCGGCGCTGTTGAGCCGCTGCGGGTCCACCGGTTCCACCAGGCCGCTGGACTGCCCGAACAGGGCCAGAACCCCGCGCGGGCGCAGCGAGGCCAGGCTCGCGTCGAAGGTGTCCTTGCCGACGCCGTCGTAGACCGCCGCGACGCCTTCGCCGTCGGTGAGGTCACGGACGGCTTCGGCCACCGGGACCTCGGTGTAGCGGACGATCTCGTCGGCGCCGGCCGCGCGGGCGACGGCCTCCTTCGCCTCCGTGGAGACGGTGCCGATCACCCGGGCGCCCCGGGCCTTGGCCAGCTGGGTGATGAGCAGCCCGGTGCCGCCCGCGGCGGCGTGCACCAGGATGGTCTCGCCCTCGGCCACCGGGTGTACCGAGTAGGTGAGGTAGTGGGCGGTCATGCCCTGGAGCAGCAGCGCGGCGGCCTGTTCGTCGGTGACCCCGTCGGGGACGGGGACCGCCAGGCGGGCGTCGACGGTGGCGCGGTCGGCGTACCCGCCGGGCGACATCGCCCAGCCCACGCGTTGTCCCACCTTCAGGTCGGTGACGTCCTCACCGACCGCCGTGATCGTGCCCGAGGCCTCCATGCCCGGAACGAACGGCAGGTCCACCTTGTAGACGCCGCCGCGCTGGTAGACGTCGATGAAGTTGACGCCCCGGGCGGCCACGTCCAGGAGCACCTGGCCCGGGCCGGGGGTCGGGTCGTCGATCTCCTGTGTGCGTAGGACCTCGGGTCCGCCGAACTCCTCCATCACGATGGCGCGCATGTCGTCTCGTCCTCCCTGTCGCGATGACCTCCGAGGGCCACCGGATCACCCTGGTCGTCGTGGCCTCGACGCTAACGCGCCCGCCCTCGGGAGGGAACGCCCGCTTCGGAGCCGGGTGGGACCGAGGATGGATTCCCTACTCGGTGTCGACGCGGTGTAGCGCGAAGTCCGTGTACGCCACGGCGATCTGTTCGTTGCCGGAGGCGGCCCGTTGGATCAGACCGACCTGGCGTCGCTCGTCGTCGTCGAGGTCGGAGCTGTCCGGCAGCGGTTGTTCGTCCACGGTGCTCAGCGCGAGTTCGTCGTTGATCCACATGCTCAGGTCCATGTACGGGTCCTCGCCCTCCTCGGTCACGTACTCGCAGGAGAACTTGAGGTTGTTGGTGACCAGGTCACCCAGGTTCGTGTCGTAGGGAAGACCGTCGACCTCGCTCTCCTCGTCGAACAGGTCGTAGGTGGAGAACCCCTCGATCTCGGTGGTGGAGGCGAGCGCGGTGCTGCCGCTCTCCTCGGTCACCCGACGGATCTGCGCCTCGCCGCCGTCCAGGCGGACCTGTGCCTCGTACATGGTGCCCTCCTCATCCTCCTGTCCCCAGCAGTAGGCGCCCGTGGTCGCCTCGCCCGGACCGGAGAGGGGCGCCATGGTGGTGCTGATGAGGACCTGCGGGGGCGTCTCCCCGACGGAGGGGACGCGCGCGCCTTGGCCCTCCTTGAACGACGAGTCGATCGAGACCACCATGGCGTTCTGTTGGTCCCAGTACCCGATGCTGTTCAGGTCGGGGTATTGCTGGTCGAAATGGGTGGAACTCGGCCAGTCGGGGTCCGTGGCGAAGTCGGTGGTGTAGATGCTCGTGACGTTCTCCGGAGGGGCGTCCGATCCGGAGAACAGCGCGAAGCCGCCGATGGTGGCGACCAACACCAGCGCGACCGCACCACCGCCGATGAGCATGAGCTTGCGCCGGCCGCCACCGGAGGCGCCGTTCACCGGCTGTCCGGGGCCGTTCGGGACGCCGGGACCACCGGGGCCGTTCGGGCCGCTGTGCATCCCGTACGCGGCTTGACCGTACGGGGGCGCTTGCCCGTGCCACCCGACCTGTCCCTGGCCGTGCTGGGGGCCGGACTGCGGGTGGGCACCGTGACCTCCCATGGGGCCTTGCCGGTGCCCTTGCGGGTGGAAGGCCTGGGTTCCGGGCGCACCGGGGACGCCCGGCTGCCCTTGGGGACCGGAGGGGCCCTGGAACCCGGGCTGCCCCGGGGCGCCCGGCCCGCCCTGGTGCGCCTGTCGGGTGTGCGGCGGGACCGGACCGCCGATGGGCGGGGCGACGCCCCCATTGGGCGTCTGCCCTTGGCCGGGGCCCTGAAGGTGTTCGGTCGGCACCTGGTCCGTGGGAGCGGCACCCGTCCGCCGCGGACCGGATTCCTCCGGCGGTGGCGTGCCCGCCACCGGAGCGCTACTCGGTGGTGCCCAGGAGGTACTGATGGTCCGTCGTACCTCCGACTCCTCCGGGTCCTCCTGACCGGTCAGCTTGGCCAGCAGTTGCTGGGAGGAGGGACGGTTGGCGGGGTTCTTGTCCAGCGCGCCCCCGACCAGGTCCAGCAGGCTCGGATCCAACCCGTCCAGCTTGGGTTCGGCCGAGGAGATGTTGTGCAGCACCGCGGGCACCGTCGCCGCGTCGAAGGGCGCGTCCCCGATGCCGGCGAACGCCACCAGGCAACCCCAGGCGAAGATGTCCGCGGCCGGTGTGGCCTGCTCTCCCAGGATCAGCTCCGGCGCCATGTAGGAAGGGGTGCCCATGAGCTGACTGGAACGGGTGATGCCGCCGCCGGCGTCGTCCATGGCGCGGGCGATGCCGAAGTCGATCACCTTCGGCCCCACAGTGGACAGCAGAACGTTGGCGGGTTTGAGGTCGCGGTGGATCACCCCGGAGCCATGGATGGCGGTCAACGCCGCGGCCACGCCCATCGCCAGACCCTCAAGGGTGCCGCCGTGCATCGGCCCCTGCGCGCGCACAGCCTCGTCCAGGTTCGGGCCGGCCACGTACTCCGAAACGATGAACAGCGGCTCGCTCTCCAACCGGGCGTCGATGACCCCGGCCGTGGAGAAACGGGCCACCCGCCTGGCGGCGTCCACCTCTCGGGCGAACCGTTTCCGGAAGGACTCGTCGTCGGCCAGGTCCGGGTGGATGAGCTTGACGGCGACGGAGCGGCCGCCGGGATCCTCGGCGAGGTAGACGGTGCCCATGCCGCCGCGTCCGAGCCGACTGACGATGCGGTAACCGTCGAGTTCGCGCGGGTCGCCCGCGCGCAGGGGTTTGCCGCTTGAGTGGCCGTTGGACGTCACAGTCGAGGGTCCTCACAAATCGTGTGATAAGCGCCTATCAGCGTACCGACGCCGGTACCGGAGCGCGTTTCGGAGGGGTGTGATCCCACTGGAGACGAAACGGTTCTGTCGGTGGTGGTCGTCAAAGCGCGGGAACCGCCACGGTCACTCGTCGAGGATCCGCTCCACCCGGAAGTTCTCGTACAGCACCCGGAACGGGGACGTGCTCTGACCGCGGTGGTACTGCACGGCCTGGCGCTGGACGTATTGGTGGTCGGCGTAGTCGTCCGGGTAGGGCTCCTCGTCCACCGCGCTCACCGCGAGTCCGTCGTTGACCCACATTCGGATCTCGGCGGTCGGAACCTCACCCTCGTCGCCCGGGGTGAACTCACAGGCGAGCTTGATGTTGTTGCTCACCGGCTCCGGTTCCTCCCCACGGGACGTGGCCTGATCCGCTCCGTCGGTGGGGACCGCGGGATAGGGGCGGAACTCCGAGACCTCGCCCTTGGCCAGTTCCTCGGGATCCCAGGAGTCGTCGGCCAGGGTGCCCGAGATCTTGTCGATCACGGCCTCCGCGCCGTCCGCCCGCAACCAGGCACGATAGGTCGCCGTGTAGTCCTGGTCCGGGTGGTCGGGGTAACCGTCGGTGTCGTCCTCGTCCAGTTCGGCGTCGGTCGGGTGCAGGTCGCGGATGCACCGGAGTCCGACGGTGAGGTAGTCGTAGCCCTCCAGCACCTGGACGTCGCTGGTGACCAGGAGTCGTTCGGTGGTGTTCACGCCCTGGGCGGAGGGGGCCATCCAGTTGCGTCCGACGCTCGGATCCATCTCCGCGTTGGGGTCCATCGCCATCACGATCCCCTCGCCCGGCGCGTAGCCGCTGTCGTAAGGGCCGTCGTCCTCGTCGTAGATGGAGTCGCCCCACCCGGGGTCGGTGGCGAAGTCGGAGCCGTACAGGGTGGTGAGGTCCTCCGGGGGCGCGTCGTTCCCCGCCGCCAAGGCGAAGGAGAGACCGGCGATCAGGACCACGGCGCCCGTCCCGGCCCCGGCTCCGAGGAGGAGCCCGCGTCGGCGTGTGGGGGGTCCGCCGGCGCCCTGTGCGGTCTGGGTCGGGGGTGTGGCCGTGACCGGGGGCGGCGTCCACGTGGCGCTGATGGTGCGACCGGCCTCCTCCTCCGAGACGCCGGGCCGTCCCACGAGCCGATCCAGGATCGCCTGGGCGGTGGGCCGATTCGCGGGGTTCTTGTCGAGGGCTTGGCGCACCAGGACCGTCAGGGCGGGGTCCAGCCCGTCGAGCCGGGGCGCGGCCGTGGTGACGTTGTGCAGGACCGCCGGGACCGTCGCCGCGTGGAAGGGCGTCCTGCCGGTGCCGGCGAACGCCACCAGGCATCCCCAGGCGAACACGTCCGCGGCGGGGGTGGCCGGGTGACCGTGCAGGAGTTCGGGCGCGATGTAGGAGGGCGTGCCCATGAGCCGGCTGGAACGGGTGATGCCGCCGCCGTCGTCGTCCAGGGCGCGGGCGATGCCGAAGTCGATCACCTTCGGTCCGACGGGGGAGAGCAGCACGTTCGCGGGTTTGAGGTCGCGGTGGACCACACCCGAGCGGTGAATGGCGGTGAGCGCCGCCGCCACGCCCATGGCCAGTCCTTCGAGGTCACCGCCGCGGAGGGGACCGCGTTCGCGCACGGCCCGGGACAGGTCCGGGCCCGGGACGAACTCGGAGACGACGAACAGGGGGTCGCCCTCCAGGCGGGCGTCGATGACCCCGGCGGTGGAGAAGCGGGCCACACGGCGTGCGGTCTCGACCTCGCGGGCGAAGCGTCGCCGGAACGAGGGGTTCTCGGCCAGGTCGGGGTGGACGACCTTGAGCGCGACCTGTCGCCGGGAGTGGTCCTCGGCCAGGTACACGGTGCCCATGCCGCCGCGTCCCAGCCGGCGCGACAGGCGGTATCCGTCGATCTCCGTGGGGTCTCCGGAATGGGGGGTGGCGGGGCCGTCGTGCCCGTTGAACATGTGGGATGCCTCGTGGGGGTCGTGGGGGGCGCCGAGTGCCACGGTGCTCGCGGGTCCGTGGCTCGGGGGCTTCTCGGTCCCACGGATGGTTTCACAGGTGGTGATGTCGTCGAGGCGGAAACAGTTCCACGGCGGCCTTCCCTTCGCTAGTATTCGATCACACGTTCGAATGCCTGCTCGTACTTCCCCGCGTGCGGGCACCCCGGCGGTGCGCCCTGGCACCGCCGGACGCCAAACGAGGAGTCGGTCGATGCTTGGGGGAACGGTTGTGGGGCGGTACTACGGAGCGGACGTCACGGTCGTGGAGGAGGACGGCAGGCCCACCCGCTTCGTGTGGGACGGGCGGGTCTACGGGGTGCGCAGGATCATCGACCAGTGGGTGACCCTGCGCCGTGACTGGACACCGGGTGAGAGCTCCCAGGTACCCGAATGTCGGCACTGGAGGGTCGAGGCCGGATCGTCCTACTCCCAGGGGGTGTACGAACTCCGGCACGACACCACCACCGGTGAGTGGCTGCTCTCCCGGGTGTGGGGATGATCCGGGGGAGAACAGGGGACGGCCGGGTCGGTGCTACCACCGACCCGGCCGTCCTCGTCTACGGGGTCGTCTCCAGGTCCGTCGGCAGGAGACTGTAGACGGCCAGGTCGGTGCGGCCCTCGTTCAACGGCATCGCGTTGCGCTCCACGCCCTCGTGGACGAATCCGGTGGACTCGGCCACCCGGCGAGATGCGGTGTTGCCCACCGCTGCCTTGATCTCGATCCGTTGGAAGCCCTGTTCGATCGCCCAGCGGGACACCGCCACGACCGCCTCGGCGGCGTAGCCATGGCCCCGCCCCCAAGGCGAGATCCAGTAGCCGACCTCGGTGACCTTCGCGGGCCACTCGGTGCGCAGCAGGGCCGCCGAACCGACGAACCGGCCGCCCTCGCGCTCCAACAGGGCCCAGTGCTGGCCGTCGCCGGACGTACGAATGCCCGGCGCCAGACGCAGACAGAAGTCCTCCGCGTTCTCCCGGGTGTAGGGCTCGCCCGGGGACGGTAGCGGAACCCACCGCTGGAGGTCGGGGTCCACGCACGAGGCGTACACGTCGTCGATGTCGCGTTCGAGTACCGATCGCAGTCGGAGCCGCTCGGTCTCCAGGATGACCGCGGGCATGATCGGCGTGCTCTGAACGGTGGTCATGGTGGAGTCGGACCCTCTTTCCTCGAATCGCGCCGCGCACCCACGGCGTGGCGGCAGCGCTCACGATAGCCGCGCCGGCCAGGGTCGCCGCAACCGGATATCGAGGTGGTCACCGTCGTGACCTGCAAAAAGAGGCCTTCGCCACAGGGGTGCTAGAGCAGGCCACGGGCCACCCGCTCTCGGATGGCGGAGTCGAACACGTCGGCGAAGGCGTTGCCGGGGCACTCGGTGTCCAGCCAGTCCCGGTGCCGGGCCACCGCCTCCTGCGGGGTGACCGCGCCGGTGTCCGGGTTCACGTACTCGATCTCCCGAGCCGGGTCCACGCCGGTCAGCGCGCACAGCACCCGCAGCACCGTCACCAGTGAGTCCTGGGCGGCGCGGGTGGGCACCTCGTGGGTGAAGTCGCCGAGCAGGCACACCCCGATGTTGGCGTGGTTGAAGCCCGCCGCGTGGCCGGCCGTCACCGAACGGGCGCGGCCGGGCAGCGGCACCCCGGAGAAGACCGGGATCCGGTCCTCGCCCGAGTGCCGACCCTCGTAGACCACGCCGTCGGGGTCGATGAGCAGGTGGTAGCCGATGTCGCCCCAAGCCTGCTCGGCCGCGTGGAGTCGATACACCGCGCGCACGTCGGCGGCGTGGTCGTCGGTGGTCGCCATGGCCGTGTGGTGCACGGTCAGCGCCTGGACCCGATGGAACTCGGCCGGCCAGAGGTCGTCGCCGTCCTCGTCGAAGCGCAGGGACTCGTCCGCGCCCCAGCCCGCCCGCGTGCGCACCGGCAACAGGGAGGTGCCCGACAACGATCGGTACTCACCGCCCTCGGCGGAGAGCGTGGTCCGCTCCGGTCCACCGAAGGTGAGCGGTTCGCCGTCGCGGACGTTCACCGCGGTCAGGTCGGAACCGTCGGCGCCGCGTACCTGGTAGCCGATCGCGCCTTCCGGGGCGCGCACCATCGCGGTGGAGGCCGGGTCGAGGTGGTCCGGTCCTTCGGTGTGGAAGTGCAGCTCCCGCCAGGAGCCCCACCCGTCGGGGAGCTCGAAGCGCACCGAGGCGCCGGAGGCCCGATCGGGCGACCTGGAGACGGAGACCAGGTCGAACCGGCGGTCGGGGCGTACAGGGGAGCCGGTGGAGGTGGTGGTCTCGGTGAGTACCCGGGGGACGGCCCGGGTGTCGGAGCCCTGCGCCGAAGCGGCCGTGGGCGTGAGCAGCACGGGGGCCAAGGAGCCGAGGCCCGCCGCCGTGGCGGTGGTCAGGAAGGTACGCCGTCGCATGTGTGTCCGTTCTGTTCGCCGACTGTGTTCATCGCGGGGCAGGGCGTCAGGGGACGGGGACCGCAACAGCCTGCCACATGCCTGTGACATACGGCACGTGGGCGCGTCCTCGAAGTCCGAAGCGCTCGGACGCGGGGACCACACTGGAACCACTGGTCACATCGGAAACAAGGATGGGTGGGGTGTTGGAACGGACCGGAGAGGACCGAGACGGCGAGCACATGGACGACGATCACCACGACCTGCGCCACCACGGCGACGCGGAGGTGGGACCGGGACTACTCGACCTGGCCGTCAACGTCCGCGGGCGCACCCCGCCGGACCGGGTGCTCCGTCGGATCACCGACTCGCTCACCGACCTCGGCTCCTACCCCGACCCCGAACGGGCCCGCGTGGCCGTGGCCCGGCGGCATCGACGCGACCCCCGTCAGGTCCTGCCGACGGCCGGCGCGGCGGAGGCGTTCGTGCTCGTCGCCCGGGCGCTGAACCCCCGAAGGGCCGTCGTGATCCACCCCCAGTTCACCGAACCCGAGGCCGCCCTGCGCGCCGCCGGCCACGGGGTGGACCGGGTCCTGCTGCCGGCACCCGACTTCCTCCTGGACCCCGGGTCGGTCCCCGAGGACGCCGACCTCGTCGTGGTCGGCAACCCCACCAACCCGACCTCGGTCCTGCACCCCGCCGCGTCGATCGCGGCACTCGCCCGACCGGGGCGGATCCTGGTGGTGGACGAGGCCTTCGCGGACTGCGTCCCGGGCGAACCGGAGTCCCTGGCCCACCGCACGGACCTGCCCGGCCTCGTGGTGGTCCGCAGCCTCACCAAGACCTGGTCCCTGGCCGGGTTGCGGGCCGGCTACCTGCTCGCCGCACCGGACCTGGTCGCCCGACTGGCCGAGGCACAACCCTTATGGTCGGTCTCCACCCCGGCCCTGGCCGCCATGGAGGAGTGCGTCACGCCCCAGGCCCTCGCCGAGACGGAGCACTGGGCTCGGGGCCTGGCCGAGGAACGTCGCGCGCTCACCGAAGACCTGACGAACCACGGACTCACCGTCGTCCCTCGCGCGAGAGCATCTTTTCTGCTGGTCAAGGCGGTGGACGGGGAATCGTTGCGGCTTCGTTTGCGTGCGGAGGGCATCGCGGTCCGACGCGGCGACACCTTCCCTGGACTGGGGCCGGAGTGGTTCCGTGTGGCGGTGCGGGACTCCGGTACACGGCACGCGCTGACGCGGACTCTGGCACAGTTGATGGTGACTTGAGGGCCCGGCGGTGTGCCGGGAACGGGTTGCCCGGGGTCGGAGGGACCCCCACTGAGCGGCGCGAACGCCGCGGACTACGCTGGTTCGGATCCATCTCGGACCGGGCCCGAACGGGCAGCCCACGGACCTCTGCCTTCGGGGAGCGACCATGACCAACGATGACCGCGAGGAAGCCCGTCACACGGAGGGCGATCCCTCCGAACCACGGCGCGGCAAGCCCTCGCCGGGCCTCGGCCCGCGCCTGGGAGGTCTGCTCGACGGGCTGCCGGAGAGCGGCAAGGGCGCCCAGGGCGCCCCCGGCGCACCGGCCCCGCAAGGGGAGGAGCCGCGGTCCGTGCCGGGCAACCCCTTCCGCAGACCCCTGCGGGAACCCGCGGCGCCCAGTCGGCAGGTGCGCCCGGCGACCCCGCCCGCACCGGCCGCTCCACCCGCACCTCCCAGGAACGTGACACCGGAACCCGAGCCCGCTCCGGAACCGGAACCCGAGGCCGCGCCGGAACCCGAGGCCGAACCCGTGTCCACACGGGCGCCGGGCACCGCCCGCGATCCTCGACCGAACGTCATCCCCTTCCGCGGCGGCCCCCACCCGGCGGCACGGCCACAGGAGCCCCCCGCACCCGGGTCCGACTCCCCGCGAGAAGGAATCGCACAGGAACCACCCCCCGCGCAGGGTTCCACCGAACCCGACACAGCCACGAACCCCGGCCACGTGGACCAGGTCCCCGCGGCCGCCGAACCAGCGGAGCAGAGCGACACCGTGCACGCACACGAAGCAGCGGCCTCCTTCCCGGAGCCGCAGCACACCGGGCCACCCCGGGTGGGAGAGCCGGCCGGCGACGTCCGCGGCCGGCCCGTTCCGGCCCCCGAAACGCCCGCCGACGACGCCTGGCGGCACACCGGCCACGACTTCGACGACGCCGAACGCGCCGCCGTCTACCGTGCCATCCGCGAACGTCGCGACGTCCGAGCGGGTTTCCGGCCCGACCCGATCCCCGCCGACGTGCTCACCCGCGTCCTGGAGGCCGCCCACCAGGCGCCCAGCATCGGGCACACCCAGCCCTGGGACTTCCTGGTCATCGACGACACGGAACTGCGCGCACGGGTCCGCGACCTCGCCGAGCAGGAACGGGACTCCCACTCCGGGGACCGTCCCGGCGCTCGCGCCCACGCCTTCTCCGGTCTCAAGGTCGAGGCGATCCTGGACAGCCCGCTCAACATCGCGGTGACGGTCGACCCGACCCGGGGCGCGCAGGCGCCCGGACGCCACGCCAAGCCCGCCTCCTACGCGGCCGCGCTCGCCGTCGAGAACCTGTGGCTGGCCGCCCGCGCCGAGGGACTGGGCGTAGGTTGGGTCGGGATCACCGACGAGCGCGGTGTCGCCGACGTGCTCGCCCTGCCCTCCCATCTGGAGGTCGTCGCCTACCTGTGCGTCGGCTACGTCGACGAGTTCCCCACCGAACCCGAGCTCGGCCTCAGCGGCTGGGTGAAGGGACGGCCCCTGTCTTGGGCGGTGCACCGTGACCGCTACGGTCGCCGCGGTCTGCCCGGCCAGGAGCCCACCACCCTCCTGGAGGAGACCATCACCGCCATCGGAGCGCTGAACGCCCGCGCCGTGGAGGAGGCCAGAGACCGCCAGGCCAGGATGACCAAGCCGCTGGGGTCCCTCGGCGTGCTGGAGGACGTTTCGGTGCAGCTCGCCGGGTTGGCGGGGGAGTGCCCTCCGCCCATCCCCGAACCGGCCGCCGTCGCGGTGTTCGCCGGTGACCATGGTGTGTACGCCCAGGGGGTGACCGCCTGGCCGCAGGAGGTCACCGCGCAGATGGTGCAGAACTTCATCGACGGCGGTGCCGTGGTCAACGCCTTCGCCGAGCAGGTGGGCGCCGAGGTGACCGTAGTGGACGTGGGCGTGGTCGGCGACCTGCCCTCGGCCGCCGGTCTGCTGCCCCGCAAGGTCGCGCGGGGGACCGCCGACTTCACCCAGGGGCCGGCGATGAGCCGCGAGCAGGCGCTACAGGCCCTGGAAGGCGGGATCGAGGTGGCCCGCGACCTGGTTTCGGCGGGCAACCGCTGCCTGATCACCGGGGACATGGGGATCGGCAACACGACCCCCGCCGCGGCGCTGGTGTGCGCCTTCACCGGAACCGACCCGGCCGAGGCCACCGGTCGGGGCACCGGTGTGGACGACGCCACCTACGAACACAAGGTCGAGGTCGTTCGCAAGGCCCTGGCCGCCAACCCGGTGGACCCCGAGGACCCGATCGGAACCCTGGCGGCCTTGGGCGGCCTGGAGCACGCCGCGCTGGCCGGATTCATCCTGGGCGCCTCGGCGCTGCGGATCCCGGTGTTGTTGGACGGGGTCATCGCCGGCTCGGCCGCGCTGGCCGCCGCCGCGATCTCCCCGGAGTCGTTGAGCGCCTGCTTCGCCGGGCACCGTTCCACCGAGCCCGGTCACGGTGTGGTCCTGCGCCACCTGGGACTGACCCCGCTGGTGGACCTGGAGATGCGACTGGGCGAGGGGTCCGGCGCGCTGCTGGCGCTGCCTCTGCTGCAGGGCTCGGCGCGGGCGCTGCGCACCGTCGCCACCTTCGATTCCGCGGGGGTCTCCACGGACCGGTGATCCGGTCGGGCCGTGATGGTACGTGTCCTGGGACGAGGGGACCCCGCCACCAGAGGAGGTGGTGGGGTCCCCTCGCGTCGATGCGGCGGGAGTCACCCCGCTCCGTGCTCACCCCTTTACACGGCTGTAATACCGCTTTGACAAGGTATTTTGGAGCAATCGCCGAAATTCTCCGGCGGCGTGCCGGGGCATCGGTCCCGCGCGCACCCCGCCGCCGATGTCGGGGGCCGGTACGGACGACCATGAGGGGTACGATCCGTGACCTATCTCCTTGGCCTGCGCATGCGGGACCGTGACGTGCTGGTCGTGGGCGGCGGAAGGGTCGCCCAACGTCGGGTGCCCGTCCTCCTCGGGGCCGGCGCCCGGGTCACCCTCGTCTCTCCGGAGGTGTCCGCCGCGCTGGAGGACCTCGCCGACGCGGGACGTCTCACCTGGGTGCGCCGCCCCTTCGAACCCGGTGACGTGGTCGGTCCCGATTCCCCCGCCTACTGGCTGGTGCACGCGGCCACCGACTCCGCCGAGGTCAACGCCGCCGTGGCCGCCGAGGCCGAGGACTCCCGGATCTGGTGCGTGCGCGCCGACGACCGGCACGCCTCCTCCGCCTGGACCCCGGCCAGCGGTGACTCCGGTGGAATCACCGTGGGCGTGGTGGCCTCCGGCGATCCCAAACGTTCGGCCGGGGTACGCGACGCCATCATCGAGGGTCTGGCCGAGGGCGCCCTGGACGCCCGACGCGGACGCGAACGCCTCAGCGGCGTCGCCCTCGTCGGCGGCGGCCCGGGCGACCCGGGCCTGATCACCGTCCGCGGCCGCCGGCTCCTGTCCCAGGCGGACGTGGTGGTGGTCGATCGGCTCGCCCCCACCTCCCTGTTGGACGCGCTGCCCTCGGACGTGGAGATCGTGGACGCCGCGAAGATCCCCTACGGCCGCTCCATGACCCAGGACGAGATCAACTCCGTCCTCGTCGAACGGGCCAAGGAGGGGAAGTTCGTCGTCCGGCTCAAGGGCGGGGACTCCTTCCTGTTCGGTCGAGGTGGGGAGGAGGTGGCCGCGTGCGTCGCCGCAGGCGTCCCGGTCATCGCGGTCCCCGGGGTCACCAGCGCGCTGGCCGCCCCGGCCGGAGCGGGCATCCCCACCACCCACCGCGGAGTGACGCAGGACGTGCACATCGTCTCCGCGCACGTGGCCCCGGGCGACGCGCGCTCGACCGTCGATTGGGCGGGCCTGGCCCGTTCCAACGGTACGATCGTCGCTCTCATGGGTCTGGAACGGATCGAGGCGATCGTCGAGGCGCTGACTTCGAACGGTCGCTCCGGGGACACCCCCGTCGCCGTGGTCCAGGAAGCGACCCTGCCATCGCAGCGAACCGTGACCGGTACGCTGGCGAACATCGCAGCCACGGTTCGATCGGCCGGAATGCGGCCCCCCGCGGTGGTGATCATCGGAGAAGTGGTCCGAACAGCGCGGGAACTTGACATACTGCACACGGGAACCCAGAGCGACCTGGATCGTCTGGCGACCGGGCGCGATCTGGAGTGAGACCTCCGACGGCGGCACACGCCAGGCCCGTCGACGGGGACCATCAGCAGTGATGAGGAGGGCATACCGATCATGACCCGGCCGTCGGCCGCACCGGACACCTCCGGTTCCGATGCCCCGGACCGGTTCACCACCGGACCGGACGCCACCTCCGCGCGACCCACCGCGGACCCCTCAGCCGTGCACGGGGACGAGACCCCCGACAACGGCCGCCGGGGTCCCACCGTTCCCGTGCCCTCCGGGCCGGCCAAACATCGGGCGCCCGGCAACGAGGACGACCGTTTCGAACAGGTCCTGGAGTCGCTGCGCAAGCAGATCCGCGATCTGCGCTTCGCCGAGGGGCTGGCCGGCGCCGACGATGGCAAGGCCCTTCAGGTGGACGTGCTCGCCCAGCTGTCCGACTACGTCCTGCCGCGGGTGCGCCGCCCCGACATCCCCCTGCTCATCGCCGTGGCCGGTTCCACCGGTGCCGGTAAGTCCACGCTGGTCAACAGTCTGGTCGGCGAGCAGGTGACCACCACGGGCGTGCGTCGCCCCACCACCAACAGCCCCGTCCTGGCCTGCAACCCGGCCGACGTGGACTGGTTCAGCGAGGCCTCCTTCATCCCCACCCTGCCGCGAGTACGTCAGCAGGGTCTGGCCATGCCCGGCAAGGACGGCATGCTGGTGCTGGCCGCCACCGAGGCCATGCCCGCGGGGGTGGCGCTGCTGGACACTCCCGACGTCGACTCCGCGGTGTCGGCCCACCACGAGTTCGCCGCCAAGTTCCTGGACGCCGCCGACCTGTGGGTGTTCGTCACCACCAGCGGACGCTACGCCGACGCGCGGGTCTGGGAGTTCCTCCAGGTCGCCAGGGACCGGGACACCTCCCTGGCCGTGGTGCTCTCCCGGGTGCCGCGCAAGGGCCGTCGCCAGTTGCTCGACCACTTCGGCGCCATGCTGGAGGCCAACGGTCTGAGCAACGCCTCCCGGTTCGCGATCCCCGAGACCGACCAGATCGAGGGCGAACGCTTCACCTCCAACGTCGCCGACCACATCCGTGACTTCCTCGCGAACGTGGCAGGAGAGGCCGAACAGCGTGACCGGGTCTCCCGGCGCACCTTCATCGGTGTCATCGACAGCTTCCGTACCCGGGTGCCGGAACTGGCCCGTCAGGTCGAGGCGCAGATCGAGACCGGCCGCACTCTGGGATCCGCCGTCGACGACGCCTACGCGGCGGCCGAGAAGCACATCGAGACCTCCCTGGCCGACGGTTCGCTGCTGCGCGGTTCGCTCTCGGCCCGTTGGCAGGAGCTCGCCGCGGGCGGAGAACTCGCCAAGAGCATGCGTCCACGCAAGAAGAAGCGCTCCCGCAAGGCCCGCGAGGTCCAGGTGGAGCGCGGCGAGCGGATCCAGGCCCTGGAACGCGCGGTGCGCGACTCGTTGGAGGCCCTGATCGTCTCCAGCAGTGAGCGCGCCGCCGAACAGGTCGAACAGCGCTGGCGTCAGGTGGCCGGCGGCGGCGACCTGGCCGCCAAGGCGCTGGAGATGCCCGGAAGCGGGATGTTGGCCCAGGAGATCCGCCAGGAGATCGACGAGTGGCGGGGCGAGATCGCGGAGATGACCACGGCCGACGGCGCCACCAAGCGTTCGGTCGCCCGTTTCGTCACCTTCGACCACGACGTCGTCGCCCTGGTCATGATCATCGACCTGCTGGGCTACGAACGTTCACACTCCGGGGGCGGGGCCCACGCCGCCGACACCTCGGGTACGTCCCCGCAACGTCTGTTGAAGGGGCTTTTCGCCGCGCAGTCGCTGCGCGGCATCGGCCGGTCGGCGCGGGAGAACCTGCGCCGGCGCGTGCTGGGCCTGCTGGCCCGGGAACGGGTCCCCTTCGACACCGCCCTGTCCTCCGCCGGAATTCCGTCCGATGACAGCGCCGTCCAGCTCTATCAGGCCACGTACAACCTCGAGATTGCCAGATGACGACTCAGTGGAACCCCGCGCAGGCGGGGGACAGCGGCCCCGGGGAGTCGAACACCCCAGGTGAGGACACCGAGCGCGAGAGCTCGTCGACCCCCGAACCTTGGGCGGACGAGCAGGCGCCGGAGCCCTACCAGAGCGGCCCGTGGCGTGGTTACACCATGCCGGTGCCCGAACATCCCGAGCACGCTCGGGAACGGATCCGCGGCACGGAGGAACCCGCCGCCTACGACGGCATCACCGGCTACCCGGATCCGTCCGGAGCGGGTGCCGCCCTCGGTGGACTGCAGAACCCGGGCGTGCCACGGAACCCCTCCGAGAACGAGCGCCGGGACGAGCCCGGGGAAGGGCCCGAGGAGCGGGACCGGGGAGCGCAGCGGCGCGGCCGGCACACCCGTCTCGCCGCGGGGCAGCCCGGTGCCGGGCGCCGTGCCTCGGGCGAGGAGACGCGCGAGGACGATCCGGACAACCTCGCGGGTTGGGTCGGCAGCCTCAGCAAGGCCGCCGACGACACCCGCATCGCCGGTCGTCACACCGGGTCCTTCCCGGTCGTGCGCCCCGACGAGGACGCCCCGGGCGGTTCCGACACCGAGGAGGCCTCGGACGAGGGTCCCGAGCGCGACGTTTCCCGCGCCGAGCAGGGTCGCACGGTGGGCTCCAGGGTCTGGCGCGCCGAGCCCGAGCCCCCCGCCGCCACTCGGGTGGGACCCGGCGACGTCGACGAGGGGACGAGCGCCGCCTACACCGGCGGCGGTGACGTCCTGGCGCCCTCCGAGGACACGAGCGCCTCCCACCCGGAACGGGTCGAGGTCGCCGAACCGGCCGACGAGACCGGCGAGGCCGCCGCGGACGCCACGGACGACGCTCCCCCTCCGCTGCCACGCAGGGTCCCCGGACCCTCGGCGGTCTCCGGGGCCTTCCGGGCCATCGGGAACGACACCGCCACTTCGGCGGAGGCGGATTCCGCGGCCGATGAGGACCCCTCCACCGACGACGAGGAGTACCGACCCACCAACCACGACCGGTGGCAGCCCACCAGCACCACCAGCCGCGCCGAACTCATCGAACGCCTGGACGCGTTGAGCACCCTGGTCGAGATCGGCAAGGACGACCTGCCCGAGGAGGTGCTGGGCCGGGCCGGACAGTTGCTCGACCACGCCGGGGCGAGGCTGCGCCTGTCCGGCGACCACACGGTCGTGGCCCTGGCCGGGGGAACCGGAAGCGGTAAGTCCTCCCTGTTCAACGCCTTGTGCGGGCTGGAACTGTCGCAGACCGGCGTCACCCGCCCCACCACCTCCAACGCGCACGCCTGTGTGTGGGGGCACGAGGGCGCCGACGCCCTGCTGAGCTGGCTGGGCGTGCCCACCCGCTACCGTCATTCCCGCACCAGCGTCCTGGACAGCGGTGAATCCGGACTGACCGGCCTGGTCCTGCTGGACCTGCCCGACCACGACTCGGTGCGCAGCATGCACACCGCCGAGGCGGACCGGCTCATCGGCTCGGTGGACCTGCTGGTGTGGGTGCTGGACCCGCAGAAGTACGCCGACGCGGCCGTGCACCACCGTTACCTGGCCAACATGGCCGGGCACGGGGCCGTCACCGTCGCGGTGCTCAACCAGGTCGACAAGGTCGAGCCGGAGGAGCTGGAGGAGCTCCTCACCGACCTGCGTCGCCTGCTGGAGACCGAGTCCGGGGTGCACCCGCGGGTGATCACCACCTCCACCATCACCGATCACGGCATCGACGAGCTGCGTGAGTTCCTCAGTGAGTCGGTGACCGAGAAGCACGCCCTGGTGGATCGCCTGGTCGCCGACCTGGACCAGGTCATCGAACCGTTCGAGGAGTTCCACGGCGGGACCGAGCCCGACGGGACCGTGTCCGCCCGGGTGCGGTCACGGATCCAGCAGGGGCTGGCCGACGCCGCCGGTGTGTCCGCCGTGGCGGACGTGGTGGAGACCAACGACGTGCGTCGCGGGCGACGCCGGGTCGGTTGGCCCGTGGCCCGCCGCGCGATGAAGCTACGCAAGGACCCGCTCGCCGCGGTGCGGTTGGAGTTCCTGCGCCGGGACACCCCCGGTGTGGGTGGCCCGGTCGACGCGCACGAGGCCGAACTGGAGACGGTCCTGGGCGAGTCCGCCGACGAGGTGTCGGAGGGTATGCCCGCGGTGTGGCGTCGGCGGATGCGCGGCGCCGCCCGGAGCGGGGTCTCGGAGCTGCCGGCCGAGCTGGGTGAGGCGGTGACCGCCGCGGTCGGCGACCCGGACCGCAGCCCTTCCTGGTGGAAGGCCGCGCGCACGGTGCAGTACGCGCTGTTGACCGTGGCCGGTGTCGGTCTGCTGTGGACGTTGGCCTCCTTGGTCAGTTGGTCGGGCGGTGGCATCACCGGTCTGGTGTTGTTCGACGATCCGGCCGCGATGGCCTACGCGGGCGCGGTGGCCGTGGCGAGCCTGCTGGTGGGCTGGCTGACGGGGGTGGGATGCGGCAACCTCGTGGAGGTCGCCGCGGTCCAGCGCCGTGAGGACGTGGAGCGTGACGCCCGGGAACGGGTCCGCGAGATCGCGGGGATGCGTGTGGTGACCCCGATGGAGGACGAGTTGGCGCGCCACCGCGCTTTCCGTGCCGCCTACGAGGTGGCTCGACCCAGGGGTTGACCTGGGCGATTTCGAGGAATCGCCGTAGGGGCGGGGGCGGATGCCGATGGGCACCGTCCCCGTTCGCGTGTCCGGGGGAGGTTCACGGCCAGTAGAGGACAAATCGTGACGCTTGTAAATGCCCCAGAGACACAGGGTGACGGCTACCGTAGGCTCAACCTGCGGGCTACATACAATCGGCGATTAAGTTATTACCCAAAGTAATGTAAAGTGAGGGGGTGTGCTTGCCGGTCTTCGAATCGGGGGTTCTCCGTCGGACCCGGTGACCGAGCGGCACCGCGGGGGAACGGGAGGCGATTCCGGTTCGTCGTAGTGAGAACCGTGAGAGGCGGTGGGCACATCAGAGTCGGTAGTCGCGTACGGACGACAGAGGGCGTGGCGGGAAGGGAGGACGGAGCGGTGAGCATCTCGGAGAAGCCGATGGCCCCCGAGGAGAATCCGCCCGGGCAGCGACGACGGTCCTGGCCGGTCTTCCAACAGCCCCGTGGGCTGGTCGTGTACCTCGTCCTGCTGGTGACCTCCGCACTGTTCCTGATCGGCGTGACCGTCGCCCAGACGTCCATCACGAGCTTCGACCTCGTGCTCTTCGTCGCCCTCGTCCTGTGCGCACTGGTGTGTCTGGAGGCGATACGTCGGATCGGTGTGCCCGAGGGACTGAGCCGCGATCTGCTGGGCGCGTGGTGGCTCCCCGCCATGCTCCTGCTGCCACCCCTGTACTCCCTGCTCATCCCCATCCCGGTCTTCCTGCTCCAACGCCGCAAGCGGCGCGCGATGTTGCACCGCCAGATGTTCAACACGGCCGCGGTGGGCGTCTCCGGGTTCGTGGCCTCGCTGCTCTGGCACGGTGCGCAGAGCGGACCGGTCGAGGGGCTCGGGGGATCCACCACCGCGCACGCCACCCTCGCCAGTGTCAACGGAGTCTTCCTCGCCCTGTTGTGCTGCGTCGTCTTCACCCTCTTCAACACGGCGCTGGTGTTCCTGGCGGCCCGGCTCAGCCCCGACGGTGGGACGCCGAGCATGTGGGACCGCGAGGCGTTCCTGGTGGACTGCGTCGAATTATGTGTCGGCGTCACCGTGGCCATCCTGGCCCAGCTCTCCCTGTTCCTCCTGGTCATCGCCGTCCCGCCGGTCCTGTTGCTGCAGCGGAGCCTCGTCTACCAGCAGTTGCAGACCGCGGCGCGGACCGACCCCAAGACCGGGCTGCTCAACGCGCCCACCTGGGAGCGGGAGGCGGCGAGTCAGATCGCCCGCGCGCGGGAGTCCCGAGGCCGGGCCGCGGTGCTGATCGTCGACATCGACCACTTCAAACGGGTCAACGACACCTACGGACACCTGTTCGGTGACCAGGTCCTGTTGGGTGTGGCCACCACGATCTCCCAACAGTTGCGGGAGTCGGACCTGCTGGGCAGGTTCGGTGGCGAGGAGTTCGTCGTCCTGCTCCCGGGCTCCGACGTCACCGAGGCCTGGCAGGCGGCGGAGCGACTACGTTCCCAGGTCGGCCGGATGGAGATCGCGGTGGACGAGGTTCCCGTCTCGATCACCATCTCGATCGGTGTGGCGGTGGTCGGCGACCACGGAGACGACCTCGTGGAATTGCTGACCGCCGCCGATTTGGCGCTGTACCGGGCCAAGGAGACCGGCCGCGACCGTGTGTGCCTGCCCGCCGGGCGGCCCGAGGTGAGTAACCGGATACCCGGGCCGCGCGAGGGCGGCGTCTACGATGGCGGAAGTACCGAGAACCGCCCCTGACCTGCTGATACCTCCGGGCCGGTGTGAGTTTTCCACAGGCTCGGAGGGCGTCGCTTGCCGTGTGGGCCTCGGTGACCGAACGTGAGTACATGCCCTGTGATCAGCATGGACACGACGACGGCGCATCCTCCCGACACGATCATGCCCGCCCCGGTGCGCGGGCCCTGCCCCCACCCCGCTCCGCGATTCCGCCCGCCCACCTGGCCGACCCACGGGCCTTCCTGGCCGCCCTGCCCACCATGGCGCGGCGTTCGGTGCGCGACTCCGTGCTGGTCCTGGTCGTCGACCGGGGTGACCCACGCGGGTTGCTGCACGGCACCCTCGACCGGTTGGACCACGTCCTGACCGCCGCGCGCAGCGGTGCGGTGGCCGTCCGGGCGGCGCTGGAACTGTCCGGCGGCGCGGCCCTGTTGGCCGGGTTCGGCCCGCCCGAACGCGTGGACCCGCACGTCAGGTCGTTCCTGACCGAGGCGGCCGCGGCGGGTCTGCCCGTCCCGGCCGCCTACCGGGCGACGGGGGACCGGTTCTGGTCCTACCTGTGCGAGGACGAGGGTTGTTGCCCCGCGGAGGGGACGCCCTTCGACCCGCGCGCCCGCGCCACCCTGTGGAAACCTCCGGACCTGGTCGCCGAACGACACGACGGGTCATCGCGACCGGTCGAGCGCGAGGCCGTGGAGCCCGAGGACGCGGGGTCGGAGGAGACGGACCCGGCCCGGGTCCGGGCGCTGCTGGAACCCGTGGCGGGCGAGCAACGAGCGGCCGTCGCCGAGTCCGCGGCGCTCCTGGAGGAACGGTTCCGCGCGGAACGCGGCCGCGAGGCCTCACGGAGTCGGATCCGGCGGGTGCGGTCGGTGGTGCGCCGGGAGGTGAGCGAGCGGGTCCGCGACCCCGACACCTTGGCGATGCTCGGCGTGGCCATCCTCGACCTGCGGGTACGCGACGCCGTGTGGGCCCGCATCACCCCGGAGGAGGCCCCGCTGCACCGGCGGCTGTGGTCCCGGGTGACCCGGCACGTCCCACACCGGCACCGGGCCGGCCCGGCCTCCCTGCTGGCCGTGGCCGCCTGGCAGGCCGGCGACATGGCCCTGGCCCGGGCCGCGATCCAGAGCGCCCTGGCGGCGCGGCCCGGATACGCGATGGCGGTGTTGATGGAACGGGCGCTGGGCTGGGGGTTGTCGGCCCAACGTTGGGCCCGGCACATGGCCGAGCACGCGGACCGGTTCGAGTTCGACGCAGGGCCCGGGGACGGGACGGAACCCGGTCCGGGTCGTGTCCCACCACCACGTTGACCCCGTGCCCACATCCGGCGCCGGTCGGGTGTGGGCACGGGTTCCGCACTCAGAGACGGAAGTGGCGGGGGCACGGTCTCCGACGGCCTAGGCTGGGAGGCATGCCGGAGTACATCTACACCATGCAAAACGTGCGCAAGGCGCACGGCGACAAGGTCGTCCTGGACAACGTTTCGGGTTCGTTCCTGCCCGGAGCCAAGATCGGCGTCGTGGGCCCCAACGGCTCGGGTAAGTCGACGCTGCTGAAGATCATGGCCGGCATCGAGCAGCCGTCCAACGGCGAGGCGCGACTCATGCCCGGCTTCACCGTGGGCCTGCTCGCCCAGGAACCGCACCTGGACGAGACCAAGACCGTCCTGGAGAACGTCGAGGACGGCGTCGCCGAGACCAAGGCGATGTTGAACCGCTTCAACGAGATCGCCGAGCAGATGGCGACGGACTACTCCGACGCCCTGCTGGAGGAGATGGGCAAGCTCCAGGAGCAGCTCGACCACCGCAACGCCTGGGACCTGGACAGCCAGCTCGAACAGGCGATGGACGCGCTGCGCTGCCCGCCCGGGGACGCCGACGTCACCCAGCTCTCCGGTGGTGAGAAGCGCAGGGTCGCCCTGTGCAAGATCCTGCTGGAAGCCCCCGACCTGCTGCTTCTCGACGAGCCCACCAACCACCTGGACGCCGAGAGCGTGAACTGGCTGGAGCAGCACCTGGCCAACTACGCCGGCACCATCATCGCGATCACTCACGACAGGTACTTCCTGGACCACGTCGCCACCTGGATCCTGGAGCTGGACCGCGGCCAGTTCTACCCCTACGAGGGCAACTACAGCACCTACCTGGAGACCAAGCAGGCCCGCCTGAAGGTCGAGGGGCAAAAGGACGCCAAGAAGTCCCGGCGCCTCAAGGAGGAGCTGGAGTGGGTCCGCTCCAACGCCAAGGCCCGCCAGACCAAGAGCAAGTCCCGTCTGGCCCGCTACGAGGAGATGGCCGCCGAGGCCGACAAGACCCGCAAGCTGGACTTCGAGGAGATCCAGATCCCTCCGGGTCCGCGTCTGGGCAACACCGTGGTCGAGGTCAAGAACCTCACCAAGGGCTTCGACGACCGTGTCCTCATCGAGGACCTCAGCTTCTCGCTGCCGCCCAACGGCATCGTCGGCATCATCGGCCCCAACGGTGTCGGTAAGACCACCCTGTTCAAGATGATCGTGGGGGAGGAGACCCCCGACGAGGGCAAGATCACCGTCGGTGACACCGTCGAGATCTCCTACGTCGACCAGTACCGGGGTCGGATCGACGACAGCAAGAACGTCTGGGAGAGCATCTCCGACGGGGAGAGCTTCATCCAGGTCGGCAAGGTCGAGATCCCCAGCCGCGCCTACGTGGCCGCCTTCGGTTTCAAGGGCTCCGACCAGCAGAAGGCCTCCGGTGTGCTTTCGGGCGGTGAGCGCAACCGGGTCAACCTGGCGCTCACCCTCAAGCAGGGCGGCAACCTGCTGCTCCTGGACGAGCCCACCAACGACCTGGACGTGGAGACCCTCGGGTCGCTGGAGAACGCCATCCTGGACTTCCCGGGCTGCGCGGTGATCACCTCCCACGACCGCTGGTTCCTGGACCGCGTCGCCACCCACATCCTCGCCTGGGAGGGTGGCGCCAACTGGTTCTGGTTCGAGGGCAACTTCGAGTCCTACGAGAAGAACAAGATCGAGCGCCTGGGTCCGGAGGCCGCGCGCCCGCACGCGGTCACCCACCGCAAGCTCACCCGCGACTGATCGCGGTGGTCGACGACGAGGGCCTCGCCATCCGGAACCGTCCGGTCGGCGGGGCCTTCGTCGTCCTAGGGCGGGGAACCTCGGCCCTGGTGTGGAGGTGACCTGTGTCGTTGTCCCCCGGTCCTTGGGTCCCGGAGGGCGTCGGCGAACGTCGCATACCCTGGTGACGATGAGTTCCGCGCGTGATGACCACCAGGGCGCCGGCGAAGAGCCCGCGCAGATGACGTTCTACGAGGCCGTTGGCGGCGAGGACACCTTCGTCCGTCTGGTCCGTCGTTTCTACGAGGAAGTGGCCGAGGACCCCGAACTTCGACCCATGTACCCGGAGGAGGACCTCGGCCCCGCCGAGGAGCGCCTCCGGCTGTTCTTGATCCAGTACTGGGGCGGACCCCGTACCTACAACGAGAGGCGTGGGCACCCCCGCCTGCGCATGCGCCACGTTCCGTTCCGCATCGGCGCCGCCGAGCGGGACATCTGGCTCAAGCACATGCGTGTGGCCATGGACTCCCTGGAGCTGCCCGAGGCTCTGGACCGCCAGATGTGGGAGTACATGGTCATGGCCGCGCACAGCATGGTCAACGTCGCGGAGGAGGCCACGCCGCCGGCGGTGGCCGAACCCACCTCGATGACCATCGGTAGCGACGGTCAGGCCCGCAAGGAGAGCCGCCGCGACGACGGCGACGACGGTGAGGCCATCACCATCTCCTTGAAGCGGTGACCGATCGGTTCAGGAGTATTCGGCGAGCAGGGCGCGCTCGGTGTCGTTCAGACGCCGAGCGCTCTGCGTCGGTACGTCGAAACCGACCAGGACGGTCTTGGCGCGCAGGTAGACCTTCTCGTCGTCCAGGATCTCGTAGGCCAGGGTGCAGCTGGCGTTGCGCACCTCGGTGACCCACAGTTCCACGCGCACCGGCTCGCTACGGGGCAGCAGCGGGGCGACGTAGTCGGCCTCCTGCCGTGCCACCACCATGGCGCCGAACCCCTCGCCGCCGGCCACCCCTCCGTAGTTGAGGAACGAGACCCGGGCGTCCTCCAGGTAGGTCAGCATCCGCACGTTGTTGACGTGCTGCTGCGGGTCCAGGTCGGCGTAGCGCACCTGCTGATGGTGCACGTGCCGCTTGGGTGCGATGGTGGCGACCTCGTCCTGGGTCTGGGTCACTTCTGGGGTCCTCTCCCTGGGGAGCCCCCGAGGACGGGGGCCGTGCGCGGGCGTTGCCCGGCGCGGCGCGCACGGGGACAGCCATCCGCCCATTCTCGCAAAGGGGGAGGCCACGGGGCCCGGGTGAACTTGTGTCCTTGCTCTCCCCGGGCCCCGAAGCGTGCGGTGACCGGACCTACCGGCCCACTTCCAGTCCCAGGTGGTGGGCGAGGAAGGCCAGCTGGTCGGCGCTGAGCGCCACGCTCCGGCTCACCGAGCGGGAGCTGTGCCCGACCTGAGCCTCGGCGCGAAGCAACACCGGGCGTTCCCCGATCGGAGCCGACGTGGCGTGCTGAAGGGCGGCGCACAGCTTGCGGGCGTGCAGTGGGTCCACCCGGGTGTCGTTGTCGAACACCGTGAACAGGATCGCCGGGTATCGGGTGCCCTCGCGCACGTTGTGGTACGGCGAGTAGCCCAACAACCAACCCAGCTGTTCGGCGTCGTCGGCGGTGCCGTACTCGACGTTCCACAGCTGTCCCAGGCCGAAGCGCTCGTAGCGCACCATGTCCAGCAGGGGCGCCGAACACACGGCCGCGCGGAACAGGTCCGGCCGCTGGGTCACCATCGAACCCACCAGCAGCCCGCCGTTGCTGCCACCCATGACGGCGAGCCGGTCGCGGGTGGTCACTCCGGTGTCGATGAGGTGTTCGGCGGCCGCGGCGCAGTCGTCGAACACGTTCTGCTTGGCGGCGAGCATGCCACCGCGGTGCCAGGCCTCGCCCTCCTCCAGCCCACCGCGCAGGTTGGCGACCGCGTAGACGCCGCCGGCCCGCACCCACGACAGGATCGCCGCGGAGTAGGCGGGGGTCAGCGAGATCTGGAAGCCGCCGTAGCCGTACAGGATGGTCGGCCGAGGCCCGTCCGCCGCCTCGGGCGGGGACACCACCAACATTCGCACCGTGGTGCCGTCCTTGGACGTGAACGCGACCTGTTCGGTGCGCACCTGCGGCACGTCGATGTCGCCGGGTGCGCGCTCCCACAGTTCCACCGCGCCGGTGCGGGCGTCGTAGTGGTACACCGACGAAGGGTGGGTGTTGTCGGTGTAGCCGAACCACGCCTCGTGGCCGCCCTCGGGGCGGGAGGTGAGGCCGGCGAGGCTGCCCAGGCCCGGCATGGGCACCGAACCCAGGGGGGCGCCGTCGGCCGGGTCGTGCCGGGTGATCTCGCTGATCGCGTGCCGACTCCAGGTGACGAGGAGCTCGGGCGAGTCGAGCCCGTCCCCGTCCAGGAGGGCGAAACCGTCCAGGACGGCCTCGGGGTCCTCGGCGACCAGCGTGGTCCAGTTCTCGTAGGACGGATCGGCGGGATCGACGACGCACAGGCGCCCACGCGAGGCGTCACGGTCGGTGAGCAGGTACAGGCGTCCGTCCCGACCCACATGGGGGCTCAGGTCGGCGTCCACACCCTCCTGGACGGTGAGCAGGCGGGGGCTCTCCAGCGGGCTCGTGCTCAGGTCGGCGACCCAGGCCTCGGTGGCGGACGAGGTGCCCCGCACCGAGGTCAGGGTCAGCCAGCGACCGTCCCGGCTGAGGGAGACACCGAAGTAGTCGGTCTTGTCCCGGCCCTCGCCGAAGACGATGGGGTCCTCCTCCACCGGAGTGCCCAGGCGGTGCAGGTAGACGCGACGGTGGTAGGCCTCCTCACCGTCGGGGACCCGTTCCTCGGGCAGGCGACGCACGTAGTAGAACGCCGAGCCGTCGGGTAGCCACGCCACCGGGCTGTACCGGGTGCGGGGGATGGGGACGTCGACGGGTTCGCCGGTCTCCACGTCCATGATCCGCAGCAGCGACTCCTCGTCACCGCCCTCGGAGAGCTGGTAGGAGAGCAGTCGGCCATCGGGAGAGGGCCGCCAGGAGTCCAGGGTGGTCAGCCCGGAGGGATCCATGGCCCCGGGGTCGATGAGCGTACGTTCGGGACCCTCGCCATCGCGTACGTACAGCACCGCGTGTTCCTGGCCGGGGTCGCGGCGTACGCCGAAACGGCGGTCGCCCCGCCACAGCGGTACACCGACGCCGCCGGCTCCCATGAGGGAACGCAGCCGTTCCGCGAACACCTCACGGGCGTCTTGGTCGACGCCGATCCGTTGGTACAGGGTGTCCTGCGCCGAGGCCCACTCCTTGGTGGAAGCGGCGTCGGCGTCCTCCAACCACCGGTAGGGGTCGTGGACCGTGTGGCCGTGCAGGTTCTCTTCGATGTCCAGCCGTTCGGCCGGGGGATAGCGGAGTTCGCGCATGCTTTGCACCCTATCCACCCATATCTCACCCTGCGTGTTCGGCGCGGCGTCACCATGGAACTCACCGTGCGGGCCGCACAATGGGTTCGAGAAATCGACAACAGACGTTTTCTGGGCAGCCCAGCGTAAATTGGGGTGGCGCTGGAGTGCTTCCACCAAGCAGACTGAATGCGGGACGCAACTCGGCGGGAACCACCGGGAGGTCCGTGTGGCAAGGCGTAAGAAGACACCGATCCTGGGATCGGTGCACAGGGAGGTCTCCTGGCTGGCCGATCGGCTGGCCGGGGAAGAGACACGGCGGTCGTTCGCGACGGCCGAGGTGACGCGATGAGCGGCCGGCGCAGCAAGGAGGGCGGTCCAGGCACCGCCCGACGCCACGTGCTGCTGCTCAACGCCAGTTTTGAACCACTGACGACACTTCCACTGCGCAGGGCGATTCTGCTCGTGCTCCGAGAGAAGGCGGATGTCGTGCACGAGGACGGCACCGGAGCGGTGCTGCATTCGGCGACGAGGGCCTACGACGTGCCGTCGGTGATCAGACTGCGGCGTTACATCAGTGTTCCGTACAGCCGCAGGGTGCCGCTCACCCGTGTCGCACTGATGCGGCGGGACCGGCACACGTGCGGGTACTGCGGAAAGAAGGCCGAGACGATCGACCACGTCATCCCGCGCAGCCGCGGTGGCGCGCACGTATGGGAGAACGTCGTGGCGGCCTGCAAGCCGTGCAACCACCGCAAGGCGGACAAGTTCCTCGACGAGATCGGCTGGGAACTGCACATCACCCCCAAGGTGCCCAAGGGTCCCCACTGGCGGTTGATCAACGGCGACCTGCACGGTGACCCACAGTGGGAGCCGTACATGGCGCACTTGGCCGCCTGACGAGGCCTGTGAGGGTCGGAGTACCGGGCGTCCCAACACCCGGCCCCTCAGACGCCCCCGGGAGTCGAATCCCCTTCGACCCCGGGGGCGTCCCCTTGCCCGGAGGTTCGGGTCCCTGGTCCCCCCACACGCGGTGGGCGGCGTCCTATTCTGGGGACATGCCCAGATACGACTTCCGCTGTCGCGAGTGCGGCGACACCTTCGAACTGTCCCGTCCAATGGCCGAGTCCGACAGTCCGGCCGCCTGCCCGCAGGGGCACGACGACACCGTGCGTCTCCTGTCCACCGTCGCCGTGGGCGGTCGTGCCACGGCCCCGGCTCCCTCCGGGGGAGGCGGCTGCTGCGGGGGCGGTTGCTGCGGCTGAGCCCTACGCCGTTCCCGAACGCGGGTCGCCTACGACCACGCGTTGCCCACGGCGGCGCGTCGTCCGTGGCCACCCGTTGTCCACAGCCGAAAGGGGCGGCCCTGGTGGGGCCGCCCCTTTCCATGTTCGACTCGTCCCCTACCTCTCGATCTGGGTGACGTCGCGAGCGGCCCCGGTGGAAGCGGACGTTGCCATCGCGGCGTAGGCGCGCAGCGCCGCCGTCACCGGACGCCGCCGATCGCGCGGCTGGAACCGGCCCAGCTCCTTGAGCAGCCGCTCACGCCGGGTGTTCAGCTCGTCCTCGGGGACCTCCAGCACCAGACCCCGATTGGGGATGTCGATGCTGATGGTGTCGCCGTCCTCGACCAGGGCGATGTCGCCGCCGGCCGCCGCCTCGGGGGAGGCGTGGCCGATGGACAACCCCGAGGTTCCGCCGGAGAAGCGCCCGTCGGTGATGAGCGCGCACGCCTTGCCCAGGCCGCGCCCCTTGAGGAAGCTCGTCGGGTACAGCATTTCCTGCATGCCGGGGCCGCCCCTGGGGCCCTCGTAGCGGATGACGACCACGTCACCGGGCTCGATCCGCTTGTTGAGGATGCCGTCGACGGCGTCCTCCTGGGACTCGAACACCTTGGCGGGTCCGGAGAAGGTCCACAGTTCCTCCTCCACGCCGGCGGTCTTGACGATCGCGCCGTCGGGGGAGAGGTTGCCGAACAGCACGGCCAGGCCACCGTCCTTGGTGTAGGCGTGCTCCACCGAGCGGATGCAGCCCTTCTCCCGGTCGGTGTCCAGGGTCTCCCAGCGGGTGCTCTGCGAGTAGGCCTTGGTGGTGCGGCGGCCACCGGGCGCGGCGTGGAAGAGCTCCACGGCCACGTCGCTCGCGGTGTCGGTGGTGATGTCCCACTCGGCGATGAACTCACCGATGGTCTTGCCGTGCACGGTCGGCAGGGAGGTGTCCAGCAGCCCACCGCGGGCCAGCGAGCCCATGATGGCGGGGATGCCTCCCGCCCGGTGCACGTCCTCGATGTGGTACTTCTCGGTGTTGGGCGCGACCTTGCACAGGCACGGGACGCGTCGGGAGACCTCGTCGATCTCGGGCAGCCCGAAGTCCACGCCCGCTTCGGTGGCGGTGGCCAACAGGTGCAGGATCGTGTTGGTGGAGCCGCCCATGGCCACGTCCAGTGCCATGGCGTTGCCGAAGGCGGCCGGTGTGGCGATGGACAGCGGCAGCACCGAGCCGTCGTCGTCCTCGTAGTAGCGCTTGGCGGCCTCGACGACCAGGCGTCCGGCGTCCTCGTACAGGGCGCGGCGGGCGGTGTGAGTGGCCAGGACGGTGCCGTTGCCGGGCAGGGCCAGGCCCATCACCTCGGTGAGGCAGTTCATGGAGTTGGCGGTGAACATGCCCGAACAGGAACCGCAGGTCGGGCAGGCGTTCTCCTCCATCTCGTCCAGTTCTTCCTGGGAGACGCTCTCGTCCGCGGCGGCGATCATCGGGTTGATCAGGTCGAGCTTCTTGACGGTGACGGCGGTGCCCTCGACCACCGTGACCTTGCCGGCCTCCATGGGACCACCGGAGACGAACACGGTGGGGATGTTCAGGCGCATCGCCGCGAGCAGCATGCCGGGGGTGATCTTGTCGCAGTTGGACACGCAGACCAGGGCGTCGGCGCAGTGCGCGTTGACCATGTATTCGAGCGAGTCCGCGATGAGTTCGCGACTGGGCAGCGAGTACAGCATCCCGCCGTGCCCCATGGCGATGCCGTCGTCGACGGCGATGGAGTTGAACTCGCGCGGCACGCCACCGGCCTCGCGGATGGCGTTGGCGACGACCTCGGCGACCTCGCGCAGATGCACGTGACCGGGCACGAACTCGGTGAAACTGTTGGCCACGGCCACGATGGGCTTGCCGAAGTCCTCGCGCTCCACACCGGTCGCGCGCATGAGAGCGCGTGCGCCGGCCATGTTTCTGCCGTGGGTGACCGTACGTGAACGTAGGGGCGGCATGGGTGGACTCCCATCGTTACGGGTGTTTCCCTGCGATGGTAGTCCCCTTCCGGGGCCGCTTCGGTCTCGCCCGGGAAGACGGGCGTTCCGGATAATGAGACATCGGGGTGGATTCTCCCCGGTCAGGTCCCTGGCCTTCCGTCCGGCGGCGGTCTCGTTCGCGCGCCGGACGGCTCCTTCCTGCCGGCCCGAGTCGCTTCGGTCTCGGGCATACGTAAGGCCCGGAACCACGGCGTCGTGGCGCTTTTCCGGGCCGAGCGGCGGCGGGGGACCGAAGTCAATATCGGGGTGGCAGGGCCTTCCTCGCGGCCTGGTAGATCTCCTCGATCTCGGATTCGCTGAGCCGGTCGCGGCCGGTGCGCAGCCACTTGCGGACCTTGGTGCCGGTGATGATGTCCACTCCGCGCAGGCGGTGGCTGTCCCAGGGCATGCCGGGACCGTAGATGGCCAGTGAGGCGCGGACCTTGATCTCGCGGCCGAGCTCCTTGCCGACGAGCTCCGCCGCGCGTTCGGCCTCTTCCAGGGCCTCGTCGATCCGTTCGTTCTTGCTGAACCGACCGTGGTACAGCTTCTCCAGCTTGTTGCGCAGCGGGAGGCGCTTGTCCCAGGACTCGGAGTCGATGGCGAAGGCGCCGCGGCGACCGACGATGAAGTGGTCGATCTGCCCGTTGCCGCCGGGCACGGCGCGCGCGTGCAGGACGCGGTAGCCGAGCTGCTTCATGACCTTGAGCTGGGCCTCGGTGCGACGCTGTGCCGCCGAGGGTTTGCGCCAGCGTGGGATTTCGGACTCCCGGCGCGAGCTCCAGACCATGACGGAGACCAGGGCGACCAGTCCGAAAGTGACGCCGACCCGCCACTCCCCGGTGAGCATGCCGATGCCACCGGCGACGATCGCGGCGATCGTGCTCCGGATGATCCACCGGCGGAGGGCGTCGTTGGACTTGAGGGCCCCGTACAGGGCCTTGCCGCCGATCCCGTCGGTCCTGCGTTGGTTGGGGAAGAAGAGGGCGTTGTTTCCTTCGGGTTCGGACCCTCCGGAAGATGAGTTGCGACTGTTCACTCTGGTTGCCGATTCCACGACGGACAGGTTAGTTCCATCCATATCCGAGTCCTAGTGCATTACTTCTCACACTTTTCTTACCTTGCGCCCTTGCATCCGTACGTGTTCGGATGCCGAGAATGGGGAAGGGTTACTTTTTTGTCGTCTCTCTAGAGAAGATCGACCTCATTCGCGTGGTGCCCGTTGCCTTACCCCGTTAATCTCTGGCGGTATGACCCGGATGCACGAACTTCCCCTTCATCGGCTCGTGGCACTGGTCCGCAGTCGTGAGCTGTCGCCTGTTGAGATCACTGAGCACTATCTGACGCGGATTCGCAGGTTCGACGAACGTTCCGGCGCCTATGTTTCGGTCCTCGAAGAAAGCGCCCTGGAGCAGGCCCGAAATGCGGAGAAGCGGGTCGTCTCCGACACGCCGGCCACTCTTCCGGCCCTGCTGGGGATCCCCCTGCCCGTCAAGGACCTGGACCCCCTGGCCGGCGCACCCGTCACTTTCGGCTCCCGCCTGTACACGGGCCTCACCGCCCCCACCGACTCTGCGGTGGTCGCGCGACTGCGCGAGGCCGGCGCGGTGTTCCTCGGCAAGACCAACACCCCCGAATTCGGGTCGACCTGCTACACCGAGAACGACATCGCCCCGTCCACCCGTAACCCCTGGGACACCCGGCTGTCGCCGGGCGGCTCCAGCGGGGGCGCCGCGGCCGCGGTGGCCGCCGGACTCGCGCCGGCGGCGCAGGGCAGTGACGGCGGCGGTTCGATCCGCATCCCCGCCTCGGTCTGCGGCCTGTTCGGACTCAAGCCCACCCGGGGGCGGATCTCCATCGGCCCCGACCGGGTGGATTTGTTCGGTCTGTCCACCTCCGGGCCGATCACCCGCACCGTCCTGGACGCGGCCCTGCTCTTGGACGTCATGGCGGCCGATCACCCCGGCGACGTCTACGCGGCCCCGCCCCTGGCACCCGGCGAGACCTTCGCCGGCCACGCCCGACGCGAACCGGGGCGGCTGCGGATCGGCCGCTACACCGACACCGGATCCGCCGGAATCCCCGTCCACCCCGACGTGCTGGCCGCCTACGAGGAGACGACCAGGCTGCTCGTGGAACTGGGACACGAGGTGACGCCGATCGAGGCTCCCGTCGACGCCCACTTCGCCGGCACCTACGCCGACGACTTCCAGTACCTGTGGGAGGCGATGAGCGCGGCCACCCCGGTGGACCCCGCCCGCGAGAGCGAACTCACCCCCATCAACCGTTGGCTGCGCGAACGCGCCGGGTCCACCCCCGCGCCCGACCTCGTCGCGGCCTGGGCCCGGCTCCAATGCGGCGTGCGTTCACTGCTGGCCGCCACCGAGCCCTACGACGCGGTCCTGAGCCCCACCCTGGCCGCGCCACCGGTCCCCATCGGCCACTTCACCGGCGACGGACCCGAGACCGAGTTCCGACGGATGACGGAGTTCACGCCGTTCACCTCGGTCTACAACGTGAGCGGACAGCCGTCGGTGAACGTGCCGCTGCACTGGTCCGAGCGTGGTCTGCCGATCGGTGTGATGCTCACGGGTCGCATGGGCGGAGAGGGGACCCTGCTGTCCCTGTCGGCCCAACTGGAGAGGGCGCGTCCATGGGCGCACCGTTTCCCGCCGGGCTGGGAGGAGTGACCTCCGAACGGTCGACCGGGGCCTCCTCCCGGGGAGGGGCTTCCTCGCGAGTCGACGGGTGACGCAGGAACAGGGTGAGCACCGCGGCCAGCGTCACCAGGCCGACCGCGCCCAACACCCCGCCGGCGATGCCTTTGGAGTCCACCAGCGCGCCGGTCAGCGGACCGGCCACGGCGCCGCCCGTGCTCATGGCCGTGGCCATCCACCCGAACGCCTCCGCCCGCCGGTGGGAGGGCGCGGTGTCGCCCAGCCGTCCCATCACCGCGGCCAGCGTCGGAGCCAGGGCGAGCCCGGACACGAACAGCAGCGGGGTGATGAGCAGGGGCGTGGGCAGGTGCGTGATGGGCGGCACGAACGGAACCAGGATCGCGATACCGGCCGCGGCGCCGAACGCCCGCAGCGGCAGGCGCGGCACGCCCTTCAGACCGCCGGCGACGGCACCGCCCACCAACGATCCCAGCGCCCACACGGAAGCCAGCACCATCACGTACCGGGGCGCGTTCAACTCGTTGGCCCACGCCACGATCACCAGGTCCATGCCCACCACACCGGAGACGATGAGCAGGCACGTCACGAAGATCAGGCACAGCGCGGGGGACACCAGCAGACTCCGCCGCCGTACCTCTCGCGGAGCGGCGGCCTCGTCGGTTCCGGCCTCGGCGGACGTCCCGTGCCCGACCGACGCCGGACCGGTGACCCCGGCGCGCCGCAACGCCCACGCGAACCCCACCGAACCCGCCAGCCCCAGCAGGCCCAACATCAACAGGGCGTATCGGGGGCCGGCCATCGCCACCACGGCGGCGGTGAGGATCGGTGAGAAGACGAACAACAACTCCTGGGTGGTGGCCTCGGCCGCGTAGATGGCCTGACGCTCGGGCCCATGGGTCAACCGCGGCCACAGCGCCCGCACGATCTGGTTGGCCGGGGTGCCGAACAGGCCGGTCCCCAGCGCCAACGGCATCGACAGCCACCACAGCGACGCGGGCAGCAGCGCCATGGTCGTCAATCCCACGGTGAACACCACGCCGCACACCAGGACCAGGCGGTCACCGCCGCCGCGGTCCGCCATACGCCCTCGTAGTGGCCCCACCAACGCCATGCCCAGGGTGAACGCCCCCGCGACCAGACCCGCCAAGGTGTAGGAACCGGTCCATCCCTGCACCAGGAAGGTGACCGCGATCATCAGTCCCGGGGTGTAGAACCGCGCGATGAGGGACCACAGGAGCAGGGACATGACGTGGGGCACGGCGAAGAGCCGTCGGTAGTTGGCGAGCACGCTCCCGATTATGCGCTTGACCGGGCGGAGCCGCGACGGAACGAACGGACCGTGCGACAGAGGTCACCGTTCGTACCGGAAAGTCGCCGAAGAGCTCGGCTCATGTTCGGTCCGGGTACGGAACCGGCGACCACCTTTCGCCCCCACGCCGGGGCGCCCTCCGGTGTACACACGCCCTGGTGGGGCATGATCGGTTTCTGTGAGGGACGTTCAGCTTGCCCGGGTGGCCGAGCAGTACGGGATCGCGACCACGTACGAGGACTGGCGGGGACGACGGGTGCCCGTCGGCCTCGACACGATCCGTCATGTCCTGGCGGCGATGGGGGTGGATCCGGCCGACCCCGAGCCGCGCCCGGAGAGAGGGCCGTTGCCACCGGCGGTCGTGCTCCGCGAGGGAAAGGCACCCGACCTGGTGCTGCCCGACGGTGCGCGCGCCGTCGTGGAGACCGCGGACGGGGCGCTGCTGCCCTTCGATCCGGGACTGCCACTGGGCGTGCACACCCTGCGGGTCACCGACAACGGCACCGACCACGCCGCTCCGCTGCTGGTGGTCCCCGACCGGATCGAACCCACCGCGCTGAGCCGGAACCCGCGACTGTGGGGCCTGATGGCCCAGGTCTACAGCGTGCGTTCGCGCGCTTCTTGGGGCACCGGCGACCTACGCGACCTCACCGAACTCGCCGACTGGAGCGCCCGAGACCTGGGCGCCGACTTCACCCTGATCAACCCCCTGCACGCTACCGAGCCGACGGCCCCCATCGAACCCTCGCCGTACCTGCCGGTGAGCCGTCGCTACGGGAGCCCGCTCTACATCAGGATCGAGGACGTGCCCGAGTACGCGCGGCTCGACCCGGCCCAACGCGAAGGTGTCCAACGCCTGGCCCGGCCACTGCGCGAACGCGGACGGACCGCCGACCTCCTCGACCGCGACGCCGTCTGGGAGGCCAAGAAGGCCGCCCTTGAGGTCCTCTTCCAAGTGCCGCGCGCGCCCGGCCGCGAGGAGGTACTACGCCGCTACCTGGACGGTGAGGGACAGGCGCTGGTCGAGTTCGCCACCTGGTCCGCGTTGGCCGAGGAGTACGGTTCCGACCACCGGACCTGGCCCGCGCACCTACGCGACGTCGGTGCCCTCGCCGTCGGCAAGGAGGCGCTCCGACGCTGGCCGCGGGTGGAGTTCCACCGGTGGTTGCAGTGGATCCTCGACGAGCAACTCGCCCTCGCCCAGAACGGCGCCCTCAACGCCGGGATGAGTCTGGGCATCGTGCACGACCTGGCCATCGGGGTGCAGGCCGGCGGCGCCGACGCCTGGATGTTCCAGGACACGCTGGTGCGGGGGCTGCACGTGGGCGCGCCCCCGGACGAGTTCAACCGCCTCGGGCAGGACTGGGGACAGCCGCCCTGGCACCCCACGGACCTGGCCCGGCAGGGGTACGGCCCGCTGCACCAGATCCTCGCCCACAACCTGCGGCACGCGGGCGGCCTGCGGATGGACCACGTGATGGGGCTGTTCCGGCTCTGGTGCGTACCTGAGGGAGCCTCCGCCGACCAGGGCACCTATCTCGAGTACGACCACGAGGGCATGGTGGGAGTCCTGGCCCTGGCCGCGCGCGAGGCGGACGCGGTCATCATCGGCGAGGACCTGGGCACCGTGGAGCCGTGGGTGCGCGAACACCTGTCGGACCGGGGGATCTTCGGAACCTCGGTGCTGTGGTTCGAGAACGACGAACGGGGACGGCCGCGCACGCCCGACCGTTGGCGTACCGACTGCCTGGCCACCGTCGACACCCACGACCTGCCGCCGGTGGCGTCGTTCCTGTCGGCCGAACACGTGGAGTTGCGCGACCGCCTGGGACTGCTCGACCGGCCCGTGGCCGAGGAGCGGGCGGACTCCGAGGAACGCGTGGGCCGGTGGCGCGAGACGCTCGTGGAACTGGGGTTGCTGGACGCCGACGTCGACCCGCTGGCCGACCCGGCGGCGGTCGTCGCCGCCATGCACGCCTACCTGGAGGCCACCCCGGCCCGGATGCTCGGGGTGGCGCTCACCGACGTGGTGGGGGAGCGACGCATGCAGAACCAGCCGGGCACCAGCACCGAGTACCCCAACTGGCGGATTCCACTGACCAGTGGCGAGGGCGAACCGGTGCTGGTGGACGAGCTGCTCGCCGACCCGCGAACGGTGGGCCGGATCCGGCGCACCCTGGGCCCGCTGGGCGGCCCCGGGCGTATCCGGTAGCCGGTCCCGAGGAAAACTCCGGCCCCGGAAGGAGGAAGATCCCTTCCGGGGCCGTCGTGTGTTCAACCCGGCGTCAGGCCTGGCCGGCGGCGATGTCCGTGGCGCGGGCGCGCAGGGCGCGCTCCACCCCGGCCTTGCCCTCGATCAGCAGCCGGCGCAGCGCCGGGGCGGGGGAGTGTTCGGCGATGTAGGCGTCCGTGCGCTCCAGCGTCCCCTCCTCGACCAGGTGGCTCGGGTAGGCGACCTCGGCGAAGGTCTGGGCGAACTCACCGGTCCACTTGTCCCAGGCCGGGGCCAACTGCGTGAAGTACCGGTCCAGGAAGGGGCGGTACAGGTCCGACTGCAGCGGCTCGGTGAAGCCCAGCAGCACCGAGCGGAACTCGGCGTTGGCCAGGTCGCCACCGACGATCCGCTCCCAGGCGGCCTCCTTGGCCTCCGAGGTGGGCACGGCGGCCCGGGCTCCGGCGGCGTTGCGCTGACCCGCGGCGGTGGGGTCGGCCTTCGACTCGGCGGCGATCTCGGTCTCGCCCGCCTCACCGGCGGCGACCAGACGGTGCAGCAGGGTCCAACGCAGGTCGGTGTCGACGGTCAGCCCGTCCACGGTGAGCGCGCCGTCCAGCAGCCCACGCAGCAGTGACAGGTCGGCCTCGGTGACCGCCACCGACGCGAGCGCGTTGACGTAGGCCAGCTGCAGGTCGCCACCGGGCTCGGCGGAGGACAGCAGCTCGCGCAGACGGGTCCCCAGCTTCTCGAAGCCGACGGGACGCCAGGCCGGGTCGGCGTAGTTGACGATGGCGCCCGCGGCCTGCCGCAGCAGGGTCTGGGCGACCATGACGTCGCTCACGCCGCTGATCCCGGAGATGACCAGCTCGACGTAGTCGCGGGCGGCCATCTCACCGTCGCGGGTCATGTCCCAGGCGGCGCCGAAGGCCAGGGCCCGGGGCAGTGACTCGCGGATCTCACCGACGCCCTCGATCACGGTGCGCAGGGAACGCTCGTCCAACCGGATCTTGGTGAAGGTGAGGTCGTCGTCGTTGATCAGTACCAGGTCGGGGCGGGACTGACCGACCAGCTCGGGCACCTCGGTACGCTCGCCGCTCACGTCCAGCTCCACGCGCTCACGACGCACGATGCCGTTCTCGGTGCGGTCGTACAGGCCGACGGCCAGACGGTGCGAGCGCAGGGTCGGGTGCTCGGTGGGGGCCTCCTGCAGGATCGCGAAGGACGTGAAGTTCCCGTCGGCGTCCACCTCGAACTCCGGGCGCATGGTGTTGACGCCCGTGGTCTCCAGCCACTCGCGCGACCAGCCGGACAGGTCCCGACCCGAAGCGGCCTCCAAGTGCTTGAAGAGGTCCTTCAGCTCGGTGTTGCCGAACGCGTTCTCCTTGAAGTAGGCGCGAACGCCCGCGAAGAAGTCGTCCACGCCCACGTACGCCGCGAGCTGCTTGAGCACCGAGGCGCCCTTGGCGTAGGTGATGCCGTCGAAGTTGACCTCGACCGCCTGGATGTCGACCATGTCGGCGGCGATCGGGTGGGTGGAGGGCAGCTGGTCCTGGCGCAGCGCCCACGCCTTCTCGACGTTGGCGAAGGTGGTCCACGCGTCGGTCCACTTGGTGGCGTTGGCCTGGCAGTAGACGCTGGCGTAGGTTGCGAAGGACTCGTTCAGCCACAGATCGTCCCACCAGCGCATGGTGACCAGGTCACCGAACCACATGTGCGCCATCTCGTGCAGGATGGTCTCGGCGCGACGCTCATAGCGGGCGTCGGTGACCCGGGACCGGAAGACGTAGTCCTCCAGGAAGGTGACGGCGCCGGCGTTCTCCATCGCCCCGGCGTTGAACTCCGGCACGAACAGCTGGTCGTACTTGCCGAAGGCGTAGCGCACGTCGAACAGGCCGTGGAAGAAGTCGAAGCCCTGCTTGGTGACCTCGAACAGGGCGTCGGAGTCCAGGTGCTCGGCCAGGGACGCGCGGCAGTACAGGCCCAGCGGGATGCCGTCGTGCTCGTCGCGGACCACGTGGTAGGGACCGGCGATGAGCGCCGTGATGTAGGTGGACATCACCGGGGTGGCGGGGAAGTGCCAGCGCACGCGCTCGTCCCCGGCCGCCTCACGCTCGACGTCGGGAGCGCTGTTGGACACGACCTCCCAGGACGGCGGCGCGTACACGGTCAGCTCGAACGTGCCCTTCAGGTCGGGCTGGTCGAAGCACGTGAACATACGCTGCGCGTCGGCGGTCTCGAACTGCGAGTACAGGTACACGGCCTCGTCGACCGGGTCGACGAAGCGGTGCAGGCCCTCACCGGTGCGCATGTAGGCGGCGTCGGCGACCACGGTCAGCTCGTTGTCGGCCGCGACGTCGGGCAGGGCCAACCGCTCACCGTCGAACAGCGCGGCCACGTCGAGCTCCACGCCGTTGAGGGTGGCCTCCCGCACCGTGGGCGCGACCAGGTCGATGAAGGTACGGGCACCCGGTTCGGAGGAGGAGAAACGCACCGTGGTGGTGGACCGGAAGGTCTCGCCCCCGGTCGTCAGGTCCAGCTCCACGTCGTAGGAGTCGACGCCGAGGATGCGCGCCCGCTCCCGGGCCTCGTCCCTTGTGAGGTTCCCTGCCACGCAAAGCTCCCTTCGCGGCCGCCGTCTTCGCCGGCCGGAGTCTCATTGCCGGTCACGGCGAGCCCACCGACCAGCGGATCAGCCGGGGGCGGGCCTCGTCGGGCCGGAGGTCGTCCATCGGCTTCGATCCTGCCACGCGCGGGTGCGGAATGCGCAACCGATGCGTGGGGTTGTGGATCTACGCGACGAAAGTTCGCGACCCACTCGACGAGGAGTACCGGAAAATGACGCAGACCCCCGAACAGCAGGGCGATCAGGTCGTCTGGGCCGACATGTGGTTCGACCCCGCGTGCCCGTGGGCCTGGATGACCTCTCGCTGGCTGTTGGAGGTGGAGAAGGTACGCCAGGTGAGGGTGCGTTGGCACGTGATGAGCCTGGGCGTCCTCAACGAGGGTCGGGACCTGCCCGAGGAGTACAAGAAGGGGATCGAACGCTCCTGGAAGGCGGTGCGTGTGTGCGTCGCCGCCGAACAGCGCTTCGGACCCGAGGTCCTGGACCGCCTCTACACGGCGCTGGGCACCCGTTTCCACAACCAGGGCGAGCCCCAGGCCATCGAGACGATCCGCGCCGCGCTGGCCGACGCCGACCTGCCGGCGGACCTGGCCGAGGCCGCGGACTCCACCGAATACGATGAGGCCCTGCGGGCCTCGCACGCCGAGGCGATGAAGCTGGTCGGCGAGGACGTCGGTACCCCCGTCGTCCAGGTCGAGGGTGTCTCGTTCTTCGGCCCCGTCGTCTCCCCGACGCCGCGCGGCGAGGAGGCCGGGAAGCTGTGGGACGGCGTGCGTCTGGTCGCCGGGATCGACGGCTTCTTCGAGCTCAAGCGCACCCGCACCCGTGACCCCATCTTCGACTGACCCACCCTGGAGGAACCCATGCCCGGGCCGGATGACGACCGTCGCGTCGACTTCTTCGATGACCTGGAGATCCTGCCCGACATCACCGGCGACGAGCGCGCCGAGGGGTGGGGCGACACCGAGGAGGACTCCACGGCGCGACTGATCGCCGACCGCCCCCCGCACTGGGGCTGAGCCCGGCCCACCCGGACACCACCACGGGGGTCACAGGGGATGCCCGTTGAGGGTGGTGGGCGTAGACGACGATGAGGAACCGTCTGCGAAGGCCCCGAACACGCGCCGAAGCGCCGGCGAAGACGCAGAGAACACGACCCGGTATCCGTGAAACCACGGATACCGGGTCGTTCGCCGTCGGGGGGTATGGCCAACCCGAATCCCGTTCTGCGAAGGTGGTGTCATGCGATCCCTCTACATCGATGGCGCCTGGCGCGATTCCACCTCCGACGAGGCCCTGGACGTGATCAACCCTGCGACCGAGCAGGTCATCGACACGGTTCCGGCCGGATCCACCGCTGATGTCGACGCCGCGGTCGAGGCCGCGGCCACCGCGTTCGAGGGGTGGTCCGCGCTCACTCCGGGGCAGCGCGTCACCCACCTGACCAAGGCCCTGAAGCTGTTCGCCGCGCGGCAGAAGGACATCGCCGCGATCATGACCGAGGACATGGGCGCGCCCACCGGCTTCGCCACCAAGGTGCAGGTCGGCCTCCCCTCCCTGATGTTCAGCACCTACATCGACCTGGTGGAGCAGCACGGGGAGCGCTACTTCACCGGTGAGAAGGTCGGCAACTCCCTGGTGGTGCACGAACCGATCGGCGTGGTCGGCGCCATCACCCCGTGGAACTACCCGCTGCACCAGATCGTGCTCAAGGTGGTCCCCGCCCTGTTGGCGGGAAACACCGTGGTGCTCAAGCCCAGTGAGGTCGCCCCGCTGGGCGCCTACGCCCTGACCGAGGTGTTCGAGGAGAGCGGGCTCCCGGCCGGTGTGTTCAACCTGGTCAGCGGCACGGGCCCGGTGGTGGGCGAGGCCATCGCCGCGCACCCGAAGGTCGACATGGTCTCCTTCACCGGCTCCACCCGCGCCGGGACCAGGGTGTCCCAGGTGGCGGCCGAGACGGTCAAGCGGGTCGCCCTGGAACTGGGCGGTAAGTCGCCCAACGTGATCCTGCCCGACGCCGACCTGACGCAGGCGGTCAAGCGCGGTGTCGCCGACGTCATGCGCAACACCGGGCAGAGCTGCAACGCGCTCACCCGCATGTTGGTGCACCGCGACTCCTACGAGGAGGCCGTGGAACTGGCCGCCGCGTCCGTCGCCAAGTACGTCCCGGGCGACCCGACCGACGAGGGCACCCGCCTGGGCCCGTTGGTCTCCGCCACCCAGTTGGAGAAGGTCCGTTCCTACATCGACCTCGGTGTGAAGGAGGGGGCTCGCCTGGTCACCGGCGGCTCCGAGCCGGTGGAGGGCCACGAGAAGGGCTACTTCGTGCGGGCGACGGTCTTCGCGGACGTGCGCAACGACATGCGCATCGCCCAGGAGGAGATCTTCGGCCCGGTCCTGGCGCTCATCCCCTACGACACGGTGGAGGAGGCGGTCGGCATCGCCAACGACACCGTCTACGGGCTCAGCGCGGCCGTGTGGTCGGGCGACTCCGAGCAGGGGCTGGAGGTGGCCCGTAGGCTGCGCGCCGGTCAGGTGGAGCTCAACGGCGGCGCCCTCAACCCGCTCGCGCCCTTCGGCGGATACAAGCGCTCGGGCAACGGTCGGGAGTGGGGTCTGCCCGGTCTGGTGGAGTTCTGCGAGGTCAAGGCCGTACAGATGTAGCATCCGGGGTCGTTGTGGCCGGGGGCGCCTGTGGGAGGTGTCACTTCGCGGGACCGCGTTCGCGGGGAATCACCCCCGGTGAAGCGTGTGTTGTGCGGTGTGGGAAGATCCCGATCGGGCATCCCCGGTCGAAACCAAACGAGGTGTGAGTTGAGCAACAAGCCTGCGGTCTCCAAGGCAGGTCCTCTGAGTAAGGACCTCAAGTCGATCCTTATCAGCAACGTGATCGCCATCTTGTCGATGGCGGGCTTCGCCGCTCTCGGGCTGAGCGTCGCCGCCGCCGCGGCCGGAGTCTGAGCGGCCCACGGACGAGGCGTACGCCTCCCACACGCTCCGCCGCGCCCCACCCGAACGTTCACGGGTGGGGCGCGGCGTTTTTCGTGCGTGGAAGCTGTCACACTGGTGACGTGCGTGTTTACCTTGGATCAGATCATGCGGGCTTCGAGCTCAAAGAACACCTCGTCTCCTGGCTGAAGGAGCGGGGCCACGAGGTCGTGGACGCCGGGCCGGCCGTCTACGACGCGGTGGACGACTACCCGCCGTTCGTCCTGCGCGCCGCCGAGGGCGTGGCGAAGGACCCGGGTTCCCTGGGAATCGTCATCGGTGGCTCCGGCAACGGCGAGCAGATCGCCGCCAACAAGGTCGAGGGCGTTCGTGCGGCCCTGGCCTGGAGCGAGGACACCGCCAAACTGGCGCGCGAGCACAACGACGCGAACGTGCTCGGCATCGGTGGGCGGATGCACTCCCTGGAGGAGTCCACCCGGTTCGTGGAACTCTTCCTGACCACCCCCTACAGCGACGAGGAGCGGCACACCCGCCGCATCGCGATGCTCGGTGACTACGAGCGGACCGGCGAACTGCCCCCGCTTCCGTAACGTCTCGTCGATGGCCCGCCACGAGCGGCCGGACCGGGTCCCCGCCCACCGTGGGGGCCCTTCGTGTTTCCGGGGCGGGACACGCCGTGTCGTCGGGGATCGGGGCGAACGCTCCCGGGGGTCGCCACCGACGCCGGCGGCGGCCAGGGGATCCTGGTGCGTGACCAGGTACGGCGCGGCCCGCCGAGGGCGCGTCCCCACGGGTTTAGGCGGACCCCAAACCCGGGATAGTGGGGCGGATCCGGCCCGGATGCACGTGCCACTTCGAGGCCCCAAGCGCTACAGTTCGTGCACAGCGGCGGGTCAGAGCCATCCGCGGTGCGATGGTGTCACCCTCCGGGCGACCGCCACTCCTTTCGGGTGATCCCCCACGAGCCCCCGGCCCGCCGACGCGAGATCCGCCCCGACGCGACCCCGGCCGCGGCGGTGCGCCGTACGACGACCAGGAGTAACCCCCGCGAGCGAAGCGGGCGCGCCGATCGCGAGGACCCATGAACTCCACACCGACCGCCAAGACCACCCGGCTGTTGCGCTCGACCGCGCAGCGGCTCGTCGCGGTGCTCCGGCGCAAGGTGTTGTTCCGCTACCGGCTCGTCCTCATCACCCTGGTGACCCTGGCCGTGGGCATCGGGGTGGGGGCCGTGTGGGGTCCCACCGGTTGGTTCCCACCCAGCTCCACCATCCTCACCGTTCTCGCCGGTGGCCTGCTCCTCAAACGCAAGAGCCTGGCGTTCCTGCTGGCCGTGGTCGCCGCGGTCCTGGTGTTCGTGGCCTACATGCTCGACTTCGGTCAGGTGGGGCCGGGGCTGCTGGTCACCATCGGGGTCACCGCCGTGCTCTCGTACCTGCTGTCCGGGCTGCGCGAACGCCTCGGAGTGCAGGGGCTCAGCGGCGAGATGATGCTGCTGGACCTGCGCGACCGACTACGCCACCAGGGTCGGCTGCCCAAGCTCCCCAAGGGATGGGGGCGCACCGCCGTGCTGCGTCAGGCCGGCGGTTCCTCCTTCGGTGGCGACTTCGTGGTCTCGATCCTTCGGGAGAACCGGCTCGACGTCGCTCTCGTGGACGTGTCCGGCAAGGGGGTGGACGCCGGGACCCGGGCCCTGCTGCTTTCCGGTGCCTTCAGCGGACTCATCGGCGCGGTGCCCGCCCGCGACTTCCTCGCCCACTGCAACGACTACCTCATGCGCAACAGCGGCGGTGAGGGCTTCGTCACGGCCGTCCACCTGAGCGTGGACATCGTCACCGGCGAGTACCAGGTGGCCTCCGCCGGGCACCCGCCCGCCCTGCACTACGACGGCGGCGGCGGGGTATGGAGCACCACCGAGGCCAAGGGCGTGGTCCTCGGCGTGATCCCGGAGTTGACCTACACCTTCGTCGAGGGCGGGCTCCGTCCCGGCGACGCCATCATGCTCTGCACCGACGGGCTCATCGAGACCCCCGGCGAGGACCTGGACGCCGGCATCGACAAACTCCTCGGCGCCGCGGACACCCTGGTCACCCAGGGATTCGCCACCGGGGCGAGCGAGATCGTCGACACCCTCAGCAAGGACAAGAACGACGACTGCGCGCTCGTCGTCCTCTGGCGCAACTGAAGACCCCACCGCGCGCTCATGGGCGAACGCCCCGCGCCGACGGGTCCCGGATGAGACCGGACGGCCGCCGCCAGAGGTAGGGTCGTCATGTTCCCCGACCCCGTACGAGGTTCTTCGTACACGTCCCCGGATCGCCGTGCCCGCCCTCCCCGTCCCCCCAGACGCCGACGCTCGCACGGCCGACCCCACCAGCGACGAGGGGCCGGACCTTTCCCGAACCACCGGCCCGGCGGACGTGTGCGCCGGGCCCCGGCGATGCAAGGGGGTGCTTCGCATGGACGGCGAGCGCGCTGAAGAACTCATCGATCTGGTCGAGACGAACGACCTGACCGGGATCAGACTCTGGTTGGCCGAACACAGGCCCCACGAGATCGCGGACGAACTCTCCCGCATGACCGGACGCGAGGCGATCATCCCCTTCCGGCTCCTGGACAAGGACCGGGAGCTGGAGGTGTTCGAGGAACTCGATTCGAGCCAACAGCAGAACATCCTCCTGGGCCTGCGTGGAACCGACTTCCACGACCTCCTGGAGGAAATGGAGCCCGACGACCGCGCCAGGCTCATCGGGGAGGCCCCCGCCAAGATCGCCACCCGTGCCCTGGCCGGCCTGAGCCCCTCCGAACGCAGGATGACCGCCGCCCTCCTGGGCTACCCCGAGGATTCCGTCGGTCGGTACATGACCCCCGAGACGGTCGTCCTGCACCGTGACCTCACCGTCGGCCGCGCGCTGGAGGTGGTCCGCGCCAAGGGGGCCGGCGCCGAGATCATCTACACGTTGCCGGTGGTCAGCGACGGCCGCCGTGTGGTCGGCACCGTCACCCTCAGCGACCTGGTGGTCAGCGACGTCGACATGATCCTCAAGGACCTGGTGGACGTGTTCGCGCCTCGGGTTCGCGCCTACGAACCCGTCGAGGACGCAGCCCGACTCATGCAGGAGGCCAACCTGGTCGCCCTGCCCGTGATGGACTCCGAGGACCGTTTCGTCGGCATGCTCACCGTCGACGACGCCCTTGAGGTCATCGAGGCCGCCGACTCCGAGGACATGGCGCTCCAGTCCGGTGCCAGTCCCATCGACGACCACTACGCCTCGGTCGGAGTGCTCCGTCTGGTGGGGGCACGGTCGGTGTGGTTGATGCTGCTCATCGTCGCCGCCACGTTCACCGTCAACGTCATGCAGGTGTACGAGGCGACGTTGGAACAGGTGACGGCGCTGGCCATGTTCGTGCCCATGCTCATCGGCACCGGCGGCAACGTCGGAGCCCAGTCGGCGACGGCCATCGTGCGCGCCCTGGCCGTCGGCGAGGTGCGGGTGCGCGACCTTCCATCGGTGATCTGGAAGGAGAGCCGGGTCGGCCTGTTGCTGGGCGTGATCCTCGCGCTCCTGGCCCTGGCCATCGGCTCGTTGCTCGTGGGTTTCGCGGTCGCGGTGGCGGTCGCCCTGTCGGTGGTCGCGATCTGCACCTGGGCGGCGATCATCGGCTCGTCGATGCCGCTGCTCGCCCGCAAGGTCGGAGTGGACCCGGCGGTGGTCTCCTCCCCGATGGTGGCCACACTCGTGGACGCCACCGGCCTGCTCATCTACTTCGCGATCGCGCGCGCGGTGCTGGGGATCTGACCGGAACGGGGCCCGTCCGACGAACTCGTCGGTCGAAGAGGTGTCTTGAACCATGCCCTCTTCCGTACGATGGGTGACCAGGGCGGACCCCGGAGAAACCCGGGGTGGGCCCGGACGATCGACGACGACCCCAGGGGGAGACCATGGCCGGTGCGGGTGACGCGTTCAACAAGCTGCGCAAGACGGTCGAGGACAACGCGGACAAGGCCGAGGGTCTGGTGGGGAAGGCCGCCGACGCCGCGAAGAAGGCCACGGGCGGCGCCCACGACGACAAGATCGACAAGGCCTCCGGCGCGGCCACCGACTACCTGCGCAAGCAGGGTGACGGGGCGGGGCGTTCGGAGGAGGACACCGGCGATTCGAAGGACCGCGGACAGGGCCGTTCCGACGAGGACGACCGGCGCGGATAGTTTCGAGCCGGGCGAAGATTCCTCGGAACACGGGGCGGGTGGGGCGGGTCCACGAAAGTGGGCGCCCCATCCGCTCCTCGCCGTTTCGGTGCCCCCACACCGGAAGATCACCCAACCGATCGAGTACCCGCTGGTCAGGGTGGTGCTACGAATGATTACCCTGGCCGGATAAGGCGAACCCGACCAGCGGGTGAGGGGGTGGGGGATGAGTGCGGTCGAGGACGCGCCCTGCAAACTCACGGTCTGTCGAGGATGCTGCTGCGGAACGGAGAAGAAGGTCCCCGGCGTCGACCACGACGCCCAGCTCGCCCGCCTGAGCGCCATCGACGACCACTCCGCCCGCCGTGTTCCCGTCCGCACCAGCAAGTGTCTGGGCATCTGCTTCCAGGCCAACGTCGTCGTGGTCCAGCCCTCCGCGATGGGCCGCGCCGCCGGTGGCCGCCCCGTCTGGCTGGGTGAGATGACCGAGGACGACCTGCTGGAAGCCGTCGACGACTGGATCTTCGAGGGCGGTCCCGGTCTGGCCCCGCTTCCCGAGGTCTTGGCGGACCACGTCACCTCCAAGGACGCGAAGAAGCCGAAGAAACGCAAGAAGCCCAAGCGCGAGAAGCCCAAGGACGGCAAGGGCGAGGACGCCAAGGCGCAGAAGAAGAGCAAGAAGGACGGCAAGGACAAGAAGAAGTCCAAGAAGTCCAAGAAGAAAAGGAAGAAGCCGGAGAAGGTCTAGTGCCGCGACGGGGTGAACCCTGACCGACGCGGCACTGGCGCGATCCGGAGGCCCGGACCGCGCCGTGGGCCGTCAGCGACTCTGCGGGGCGAACTGGGTGCGGTACAGCGCCGTGTAGAGGCCACCCGCGCCGAGGAGTTCCTCGTGTGACCCGCGCTCCAGGATCCGCCCGTCCTCCAGCACGAGGATCTGGTCGGCCTCCCGCACGGTCGCCAACCGGTGCGCGATCACCAGGGAGGTGCGCCCCTCCAAGGCAACGGCCAGGGCCTCCTGAACGGCGGCCTCCGACTCCGAGTCCAGGTGGGCGGTGGCCTCGTCCAGGATCACCACCGACGGCGCCTTCAACAGCAACCGAGCGATCGCCAGCCGCTGCTTCTCGCCCCCGGAGAGCCGGTAACCGCGATCTCCCACCATGGTGTCCAGGCCCTGGGGCAGCTGCTCCAGAAGCGTGCCCAGACGTGCCATGCGCAGCACCTCGACCAACTCGGAGTCGGTGGCCTCCGGACGCGCGTAGCGCAGGTTGGCGCCGACGGTGTCGTGGAACAGCTGCGCGTCCTGGGTCACCACGCCGATCGCCGAACGCAGGGAGTCGCCGGTCGCCTCACGCAGGTCCAGGTCGCCCACCCGTACCCGCCCCTCGGTCGGGTCGTACAGTCGTGACACCAGGTGGGTGAGCGTGCTCTTTCCCGCACCTGAGGGGCCCACCAACGCCACCATCCGGCCCGGTTCGGCGTGGAACGACACCCCGCTCAGCACCTGGGTGTCCTCGTCCTTCTCCGCCTGTGGGGCCAGTTCCAGGGAGGCCACCGACGACCCGGCGGCGCCCGGGTAACGGAAGGACACCTGGTCGAACTCCACGCTCAACGGACCCTCCGGCAACGGCCGGGCGTGCGGGTCCTCCTTGATCTGCGGTTCCAGGTCCAGCACCTCGAAGACCCGGTCGAAGGACACCAGGGCGGTCATGATCTCCACGTGCACGTTGGACAGGGTGGTCACCGGACCGTACAGCCGTGTCAGCAGGGTGGTGAGCGCGACCAGGGTGCCGACCTCGAAGGAGCCCCGCACCGCGAGCAGGCCGCCCGCGCCGTAGACCATCGCCACGGCCAGCGCGGTGATGGTCGCGAGCATGGTGAACAGCAGGCCACCGAACACCGCCTGCTGGACTCCCAGGTCACGAACGCGCGCGGCCTTCTCGGAGAACCCGCGGTTCTCCTCGTCTGGACGGCCGTACAGCTTCACCAGCATGGCGCCGCCGACGTTGAACCGTTCGGTCATCAGCGAGCTCATCGACGCGTTGTTGTCCATGGCGTCGCGCGAGATGGTCGCGAGTCTGCGGCCCAGCAGTTTCGCGGGCACGATGAACAGCGGTACCAGTACCAACGCCAGCAGGGTCACCTGCCAGGACAGGGCCAGCATGGTGATGAGCACGGCCACCACGCTGATGAGGTTGGACACCACCGACTGCAGTACCGAGGTGATCGCCCGCTGGGCGCCCACCACGTCCGTGTTCAGGCGGCTGATCAGCGAACCGGTCTGGGTGCGGGTGAAGAAGGAGATCGACATTCGCTGCACGTGGGCGAACACCTGGGTGCGCAGCAGGTAGATGACGCCTTCCCCGATCCGGGCCGACAACCACCGGCCGGTCAGGGTGATGACGCCCTCCAGCAGGGCCAGAGCACCCGCGGCGACCGCCAACCACACCACCACCGAGGTGTTCCCCGGGATGATTCCCTGGTCGATGATGGCTCGCAGCAGCAGGGGGTTGGCCACCACCACGCCCGCGCCGATCGAGGTGACCAACAGGAACAACAGGATCGACCGCCAGTGCGGTCGGGCGTACGACAGGATGCGTCGGGTGATCCCCGGGGGCAGCCTCTGCCCTCGCGCGCTCCCATCGTTGACCAGGGCCCTGTAGGAGGGCCTCCCTGACATCATCGACGGCCTCGTTTCGTACATCGGTTCGCCACGCATGTGTCAACACCGATGGGGCCGTGCCGCTTCCCGAGCATGCGGGGGAGGGGGATGGTGGGGAATCGAGGGTTCAGAGCGAGTGCGAGAGGCGACCCAGCGCCGCCGTGGTGGAGCGGCCCGGGGTGAAGGGCAGCTCCCAGGAGCGGGCGCCGAGCGCCTCCGCGCCGCGGATCTTGGCCTGGGTGTAGCGGTCCCCGGCGGTGAAGGCCAGGGCGGCGGGGGCCAGGGGGCGAAGCAGGTCGGCGTAGGCGGCCCAGTCGGCGACCGTGGGGGGTCCGTCGATGATGAAGGAACCGGTCACACAGGCGAGCGCGGCGATGGTCTCGGCCCGTTCCTCGGCCGGGTTGATCGGCCGTTCGGGGCCCTTCCAGGCTCGCACTCGCTCGTCGGACTCGATGCCCACGACGAGGGGGTGGCCGCGTTCGGCGATGGCACCCAGGAATCGGATGTGTCCCACGTGCAGTACGTCGAAGACCCCGGTGACCACGACCGGTCGTTCGAGGGGGTCCGGTCGTTCGAACCAACGCAGACCCAGCGGCGTGGCCGCTTGGTACGCCTCGTCCGTGCCAGATTCCCGCATGTGGCCCCCGTTCCCTCCATACGACCGAGGGGCGTCCGCGTCCGCTCGCGTGGACGGGCTCACCCGAAAGGTCAACGTACCTGCCGGGCGGGGGTATTCCGCCTCTGGGGAGGAGAACCGAACGGTGTTCACCGCGGGTGTGACGGACGTTGCCGGGAACCCCGTGAGCGGTATGTGTGTCCCATCACGTGAAGAGTTCGCGATGTGGAACGGAAAAGTGGTGCGGCGGGGGTGAGGGGGTCGTTCCCCTGGTGAAATGGCGGAGCGGGCCGGTGTCGGGGGGTGCGCGGTTCGCTCCGAGTGGAGCGGGGGTCAGGGGGTCGTTCCCCTGGTGAAATAGCGGAGCGGGCCGGTGCTTGGAGGCATAGGGCTTGCTCCGAGTGGGGCGGGGGTGAGGGGGTCGCCCCCCTGGTGAAATAGCGGAACGAGCCGGTGCCTGGAGGCACACGGCTCGCTCCGAGTGGAGCGGGCGACGAGAATCGAACTCGCATGACCAGCTTGGAAGGCTGGGGTTCTACCATTGAACTACGCCCGCATGGCTTCAGAGCCCTTGAGTTTCCTCTAGACTCGTCCTGCCGCTGGAGATAAGAGTACAGTCTCCAGGGCGGTGGTCGCACACTCGTTTTCGGATTGGTGTGTCCCCGCCGGGCAACGGGGTGTAGCGCAGCTTGGTTAGCGCGCATGCTTTGGGAGCATGAGGCCGCGGGTTCGAATCCCGCCACCCCGACGAAATCTTTCGCGGCCGTCCGGCCTCTCGGCCGGCGGCCGTGGCCCCCTGCGTATCTGCCCTAGACTTGGTGCGATCAGCAGGAAACTGTAAGTCCCAGCCCGTCGCAGGGCACCCCAGTAGAACGTGGTCTCCACGGTCCGGGGTGCTCGCGTGCATTCGCCGTTCGTGTGGTGCGACTGCGGGCCGACGCGGACACCAGCCGGCAAACCTAGGAGTACCGCCCCGTGAAGACCGATGTCGAGGAGCTCAGCCCGACCCGGGTCAAGCTGACCATCGAGGTGCCCTTCGAGGAGCTCGAGCACGCTTTCGACGTGACCTACAAGTCGCTCGCGAAGCAGGTTCGGATCAAGGGCTTCCGCCCGGGCAAGGCACCGGCGCGGCTGATCGACCGCTACGTCGGCCGAGGTGCGGTGATCAGCGAAGCGGTCAACCACGCCGTTCCGGAGCTTTACAACGAAGCCATCCAGAAGGAGGAGATCTTCGCGCTCGGTCAGCCCGACGTGGAGGTCACCAAGCTGGAGGACAACGACGAGCTCGCCTTCACCGCCGAGGTCGACGTCCGCCCCAAGTTCGAGGTGAAGGACTACAAGGGCATCGAGGTGACCGTCGACAACGCGGCCGCCACCGATGAGCAGGTCGACGAGCAGATCGGCACCCTGCGCGAGCGCTTCTCCACGCTCGTGGGCGCCGACCGTCCGATCGAGGACGGCGACCACCTGTCCATCGACCTGTCGGCGGCCGTCGACGGTGAGAAGCTCGAGGACGTGGCCGTGAGCGGCTACTCCTACGAGGTCGGCACCAACGCCATGCTGGAGGGCCTCGACGAGACCCTGCGCGGCATGGAGGCCGAGGGCGAGGCCACCTTCAAGACCACCCTGGTGGGTGGCGACCACGAGGGCGAGGAAGCCGACGTCACCGTCACCGTGCACTCGGTCAAGGTGAAGGAGCTGCCGGAGCTGGACGACGAGTTCGCCCAGTTGGCCTCGGAGTTCGACACCATCGACGAGCTGCGCGAGGACGTGCGCAAGCGCATGGCCGACGTGCGTCGCATGCAGCAGCTCTCCGCCGCCCGCGACAAGGCGCTGGAGAAGCTCATCGAGTCCGTCGAGGTGCCGCTGCCCGACGCGGTCGTCGACGAGGAGATCACCCGTCGTCGCCAGAGCCTTGAGCAGCAGCTTGCCCAGAGCGGTCTGACCAAGGAGGCCTACCTCGAGTCGCAGGAGAAGACCGAGGAGGAGTTCGAGGAGGAGCTGAAGACCGGCGCCAACTCGGCGGTCAAGGCCGGCTTCATCCTCGACCAGCTGGCCCTCCAGGAGGACCTGAGCGCCGACCAGGGCGAGCTCAGCCAGTACGTGTTCGAGCAGGCCCAGCGCATGGGCGTCAGCCCGGACCAGCTGGCCCAGCACCTGGTCGAGTCGAACCAGATCCGCGTCGCCTTCACCGAGGTCGTCCGCGGCAAGGCCATGGACCTGGTCCTGGCCGACGCCAAGGTGACCGATGAGGACGGCAACGTCATCGAGACCCCGCAGGTCGAGGCGTCCGAGGACACCGACGTGGTGGAGGACGCGGCCAAGGCCGCTGCCGCCGCCACCGAGGACGTCGAGGTCGTCGAGACCGTGGAGGTCGTCGAAGACGACGCCGCCGAGTCCGAGAAGGCCGACGAGAACGCCAAGGACGACAGCAAGTAGTCCTTCGGGTCCGTAGCGTTCGCACGGGCCCCGACCGCCCCGGAACCGGGGCGATCGGGGCCCGTGGTGCTTTGTTCGCTGTCAGGAGAAAAGGTGTCTTCCACCCCTCCCGCACCCTGCGCTCAAAGCGAACAGGGACGTTATACGGACGAGCCCGACGCCCAGCGGCGTTAGTGTCGCTGTATCGCAACCGTTTCGATTCCGGAGCAGGTGACGAGAGTGCCGCCGACCTTTGATGAGTCCCCGGGATTCGACGCTCGTACGTCGGACCCGCAACTTTCCCCTTTTATTGAGCAGACGCCTCAGCGCCTGTTGCGCCAGCGAATCGTGTTCCTCGGCCAACAGGTCGACGACGACATCGCCAACCGCCTTGTCGGTGAGCTCCTGCTGCTGTCCGCCGAGGACCGCCAGCGGGACATCACCATGTACATCAACTCGCCGGGTGGTTCCGTGACGGCGGGCATGGCGATCTATGACGTCATGCAGTACATCCCCAACGACGTGCGTACCGTGGGTATCGGTATGGCCGCGTCCATGGGGCAGATGCTTCTGTGCGCCGGTGCGGCCGGTAAGCGTTACGCGCTGCCGCACACCCGCGTCATGATGCACCAGCCGTCCGGTGGCATCGGGGGCACCGCCTCCGACATCCGGATCCTGGCGGACCAGCTGCTCTACGTGAAGAAGATGTTCATCACGAAGATCTCCGAGCACACCGGGCAGACGGTCGAGCAGATCGAGAAGGACGCCGACCGGGACCGCTGGTTCACGGCCCAGGAGTCGCTGGAGTACGGCTTCATCGACGAGGTGCTCGAAGGCACCCTCGATGTGACCAGTTGACCGTACTCAGTGCTGTCCTGACCCAGTCCATGGATCGGCGTAGTGCGTGGAAGGCGTGAAATGACCGAGTTCAACCCCAGTCTGATCGGCGGCGCGGCCTCGATGGCTCCCCAGAGCCGCTACGTGCTGCCGTCCTACGTGGAGCGCACGTCGTACGGCGTCAAGGAGATGAATCCGTACAACAAGCTCTTCGAGGAGCGGATCATCTTCGTCGGCGTGCAGATCGACGATGTCTCCGCCAACGACTTGATGGCCCAGCTCATCACCTTGGAGCAGCTCGACTCCGAGCGGGACATCCAGATGTACATCAACTCGCCGGGTGGTTCCTTCACCTCCCTCATGGCGATCTACGACACCATGCAGTTCGTGCGCCCCGACATCCAGACGGTGTGCATCGGACAGGCCGCGTCGGCCGCCGCGATCCTGCTGGCGGGCGGCACCCCGGGCAAGCGCGGCGCGCTGCCCAACGCCCGCATGATGATCCACCAGCCCGCCACCGAGGGCATGCACGGCCAGGCCAGCGACATCGAGATCCAGGCCAACGAGATCACCCGGATCCGGCAGCAGCTGGAGACGACCCTGTCCAAGCACACGGGTCGCTCGCCCGAGCAGGTGTCCAAGGACATCGAGCGCGACAAGATCCTCACCGCGGAGGAGGCCGTCGAGTACGGTCTCATCGACTTCGTGTTGCCCTACCGCAAGGCTTCCCTGAAGTAGGGCACCCGCCGGAGAAACCCCGAGCCGAACCGGACTCCGCGCATTCGCGTGGATGTTCCGGTAGGGGTTCTCCGGCCTCGTAAAGCATGCGCCGGACCGGTTCGGGACCCGCCTGGAACAACCCGGTGGTGAAGCCGGTCCGGTTTTTCGCTTACCCTGGCGGGGAGCGACACACAGATCGCCCCGTCCGTGACCGGTCGGTCGTGGACGGAAGATTCACGGGAGTTCGCTTCCGTGCCGTCCGACGTGAAACGCGTCGGGGGCGGGGTGGCCTTAGTTTTGAGGAGTGGCTGGGTGGCACGCATCGGCGACGGCGGGGACCTGCTGAAGTGCTCATTCTGCGGTAAGAGCCAGAAGCAGGTGAAAAAGCTCATCGCGGGCCCCGGCGTGTACATCTGCGATGAGTGCATCGATCTGTGCAACGAGATCATCGAAGAGGAACTCGCCGACGCCACCGAGCTCACGTGGGATTCCCTTCCCAAGCCGCGGGAGATCTTCGACTTCCTCGACTCGTACGTGATCGGTCAGGAGCAGGCGAAGAAGGCTCTGTCGGTGGCGGTGTACAACCACTACAAGCGGGTTCGTTCCGAGGGCGACCGTCCCGGTGACGAGGACGTGGAGATCGCCAAGTCCAACATCCTGCTGCTGGGTCCGACCGGTTCGGGCAAGACCCTGCTGGCGCAGACCCTCGCCAAGATCCTGAACGTTCCCTTCGCCATCGCCGACGCCACGGCGCTGACCGAGGCCGGTTACGTCGGCGAGGACGTCGAGAACATCCTCTTGAAGCTGATCCAGGCCGCGGACTACGACGTCAAGAAGGCCGAGACCGGGATCATCTACATCGACGAGGTCGACAAGGTCGCCCGTAAGAGCGAGAACCCGTCGATCACCCGGGACGTCTCCGGGGAGGGTGTGCAGCAGGCGCTGCTGAAGATCCTGGAGGGCACCACCGCGAGTGTTCCGCCGCAGGGCGGGCGCAAGCACCCGCACCAGGAGTTCATCCAGATCGACACCACCAACGTGCTGTTCATCTGTGGTGGCGCCTTCGCCGGGCTGGAACAGCTCATCGAGTCCCGTACCGGGCAGCAGGGCATGGGCTTCAACGCCGTGCTGCGGCCCAAGACCGAGGAGTCCGAGCGGGCGCTGTTCGGCGAGGTCATGCCGGAGGACCTGCTCAAGTTCGGGATGATCCCGGAGTTCATCGGTCGTCTGCCGGTGATCACCAGCGTGCACAACCTGGACAAGGCCGCGCTGATCCAGATCCTCACCGAACCGCGCAACGCCCTGGTCAAGCAGTACCAGCGGCTGTTCGAGCTGGACAACGTGGAGCTGGAGTTCACCCAGGACGCGTTGGAGGCCATCGCCGAGCAGGGCATCATCCGCGGTACCGGTGCCCGTGGTCTGCGCGCCATCATCGAGGAGGTCCTGCTCTCGGTGATGTACGAGGTGCCCAGCCGGGAGGACGTCGGCCAGGTGATCATCACGCGCGAGTCGGTGGAGCAGCACGTCAACCCTACGATCGTCCCGCGCCGCAAGCCGGAGGACGACGATCGCCAGGAGAAGTCCGCCTGATCGATTCCGTGCGGCCCTGAACCGCTCTCGCACGACAAGGGGCGCCCTCGCATCGAGCGAGGGCGCCCCGTCGTGTGTGCGACCACCTGGTGCCCGGGGCACCCCGGGGGCTCGGCCGGGAAGGATCAGTCCTCGTCCTCCAGGACCGCCTCCATGCGGGCGATCTCGGTGTTCTGCTCGGCGATGAGGTCGTTGGCCATCCGCATCACGGTCTGGTCGTGTCCATCGGAGAGGACGTCCACGGCCATGGCCACCGCGCCCTCGTGATGGGCGGTCATCAATTCCACGAACAGGTGGTCGAACTCGTCGCCCTCGGCGTCGGTGAGCCGTCGCATGTCCTCTTCGGAGACCATGCCCTGCATGTCGTCATGGTCGACCTCCAGGTCACAGAGGGGGACGTCCTCGCCCTCCGAGTGGTGGCCGCCCTCGCCCTCCAGACCGCAGAAGTTCTGGTGGGCGGGGTTGTCCCGGGCCGGACCGAAGATGTTCTCCTCCAGCCAGCTCTCCATCGCGGAGATCTCCGGGTCCTGGGCCGCGGCGATGCGGTCGGCGATGCGTTCGACGCCGTCGCGCCGGTAACGGTCCGGGACCAGGTCGGTCATCTCCAGGGCCTGGGAATGGTGTTCGATCATCATCACCAGGTAGGTGACGTCGGCTTCGTTGTGTCCCTGTTCCTCGGCGAGCGCGGCGATCTCCTCGGCGGTCGCGGGGGTGGAGGACTCTCCGGGGGCGCCGGGGGAGATGACGTTGGCGGACTCCTGTCCGTCGTCGTCCGCGTTGCAGGCCGGGGCGGCGAGCAGGACGAGGGCGGTTCCGGCGGCGAGTGCCAGGCGACGCACGTGGTCTCCTCCAGGGGGTGGGGCGGACGGGCCGGGTGGGGACCGCCGGTGTCGGTGGTATGCGACATCCTGCGGGTTTTCTACTCACTCCGTGGGTGTTTTGTCCAGTGCGGAGCCGGTGTTCGTCCGGCCGGCTCCAGGCGTCCGCCGTCGGTGCGCGGCCGATGGCGGCGTGTTCGTGGGGATGTCCTGAGGGCCACAGTCGTGTGTCCCCGAAGACAGGAGGATGTCACCGTCGCAGAGGCCCGCAGTACCGCGCCTTCGAACTGTTAAGACCTATATTTCCTTTGTTTCCCTCTATACATATTGATGTTGAACTGTGTACGTTCTTTCTGTTTCGCTCCATTAGGAATCAGGAGTACACATGGCGTCATCCCCCACCCACCCCCGTGCAGGACGCCCGCTTCACCGCAGAGCACTCACCGGTGTCGCCCTCACCGCCGCCGCACTCCTGACCGTGGGCCTCCTCGGCCCCGTCGGTGCGGCCGCCGACACCACCCCCTTCGAAAGCGACGCCGAGACCAGCCCCAACGTCACCCACGTCGCGAACCTCCCCAAGTCCGAGGCCATGGACGACTACAACTCGGACCTGGCCTTCACCGGCGACTACGCCATCGGCGGCAACTACAACGGCTTCGTCATCTACGACATCTCCGAGCCGGAGGCCCCCGAGGTCGTCTCCGAGGTCCTGTGTCCGGGCGGTCAGGGCGACCTGTCGGTCAGCGGCGACCTGGTGTACTTCTCCGTCGACTACCCGCGCGCGAGCGACGAGTGCGGTGCGCCGTCCGTGCCCACCAGTGACCCGGACGGGTTCGAGGGCATTCGAGTGTTCGACATCTCCGACAAGGCCGCCCCCGAGTACGTGGCGGCGGTGGCCACCGACTGCGGATCGCACACCCACACCCTCGTCCCGGGCAAGGACGGCGAACACGACTACGTGTACGTGTCCTCCTACTCGCCCAACGCGAACTTCCCGAACTGTCAGCCGCCGCACGACAAGATCTCCATCGTCGAGATCCCCATCGACGCACCGTCCGAGGCCGCCCTGGTCAGCGAGCCGGTCCTGTTCCCCGACGGCGGTAACACCAGGACCACCGGTTGCCACGACATCACCGCCTACCCGGAGATCGACCTGGCCGCGGGCGCCTGCATGGGCGACGGCATCCTCATGGACACCTCCGATCCGGCCCACCCGGTGGTGACCGACGTCGTCCAGGACGAGAACTTCGCGTTCTGGCACTCGGCGACCTTCACCAACGACGCGAGCACGGTGATCTTCACCGACGAGCTCGGCGGTGGCGGCGGCGCCATCTGTACCGAGGAGTACGGGGAGGAGCGCGGCGCCAACGCCATCTACACCATCGGCGGCACCGACGACGATCCCGAACTCACCTTCGAGAGCTACTACAAGCTTCCGCGCGTGCAGACCGCCACCGAGAACTGCGTCGCCCACAACGGATCGCTCATCCCGGTCCCGGGCCAGGACTTCTTCGTGCAGGCCTGGTACCAGGGCGGTGTCTCGGTGATCGACTTCAACGACCCGAAGAACCCCCGCGAGATCGGCCACTTCGACCGTGACCCGATCGACGACGATCGGCTCGTCCTCGGTGGTTCCTGGTCGGCGTACTACTACAACGGCTACGTGTACTCCTCCGACATCACCCGTGGACTCGACGTCCTGAAGATCGACGACCCGCGTCTGCGCTCCGCCGAACGCGTCACCTACGACGAGTTCAACCCCCAGTCGCAGCCGAGTTACCGACCCGGCCGCTGACCGACCCCACGAATCCCTCCCGGTGGCTCCTCCTGGGGAGTCAGGGCAAACGGGAGGACCAGGGGCCGCGGCGTTCGCCGCGGCCCCGCCGCATACAGCCCCCGCCCTCTATGCGACCAACAGGAGAAAGCATGCCCGCAGCTTCCCCGAGACACGGAGGAGTTCGACGATCGACCGTCGTGGCCCTCACCGCGGCGGCGACCCTGCTCGCGGGGCTGCTCGGCCCGGCGAGCGCCCAGGCCGATGCCCCGCCCTCCGAGGACGTCACCAGCGAGAACGTCGAACACATCGCCAACCTGCCCAAGCCCGAGGCGGTCAGCAACACCAACTCGGACATGGCCTTCACCGGTGACTACGTCATCGGTGGCAACTACGACGGGTTCGTCATCTACGACGTATCCGAGCCGGCGGACCCGGAGATCGTCTCCGAGGTCCTGTGCCCGGGCGGCCAGGGGGACCTGTCGGTCAGTGGCGACCTGGTGTACTTCGCCGTGGACTACCCCAACGCGAGCGACGAGTGCGGTGCCCCCGCGGTTCCGGTGACCGACCCGGACGGTTTCGAGGGCGTGCGCGTCTTCGACATCTCAGACAAGGCCAACCCCCAGTACGTGGCGGCCGTGCGTACCGACTGCGGATCGCACACCCTCACCCTCGTGCCCGGCGACGACGAACGCGAGTACGTCTACGTGTCCTCCTACGCCCCGGCCGAGGAGTTCCCGAACTGTCAGCCGCCGCACGACAAGATCTCCGTCATCGAGGTGCCGCTGGACGACCCGGCCTCGGCCGCGCTCGTCAACGAACCCGTGCTGTTCCCCGACGGCGGCAACCACGACCAGGACGGCCTGCTACGTCCCACCGAGGGCTGCCATGACATCACCGCCTACCCGGAGAAGGACCTGGCCGCGGGCGCCTGCATGGGCGACGGCGTCCTCATGGACATCTCCGACCCGGTCGAACCGGTCGTGACCGAGGTCGTCCAGGACGAGAACTTCGCGTTCTGGCACTCGGCGACCTTCACCAACGACGCCGGCACGGTGATCTTCACCGACGAGCTCGGCGGCGGCGGCGCGGCCACCTGCACCGAGGAGATCGGCCCGGAACGCGGTGCGAACGCCATCTACACCCTGGACGGCGAGGGCACCGACGCCACCCTCGACTTCGAGTCCTACTACAAACTGGAACGCCACCAGGGCGACGAGCAGGTGTGCGTGGCGCACAACGGTTCCCTGATCCCGGTGCCCGGCCAGAACTACTTCGTGCAGGCCTGGTACCAGGGCGGTGTCTCGGTGATCGACTTCAACGACCCGAAGAACCCCCGCGAGATCGGCCACTGGGACCCGGACGACCGCATCGACCCCGACATCGAGAACGGCAGCTCCTGGTCGGCCTACTACTACAACGGCCACGTCTACTCCTCGGACATGCGCCGGGGCCTGGACGTCCTGGAACTGACCGACCCGCGTCTGCGCCCGGCCGAACGCGTCACCTACGACGAGTTCAACCCGCAGACCCAACCGAGCTACCGACCCGGCCGCTGACCGGCTGACAGGACGGGGCGCGGGAAGGGGGAGACCCCTTCCCGCGCCCCGTGGGCGAACCGGGTTCTACTCCCGCTCGAAGAGTTCCTCGGCCCGGTCGACCTTGGCCGCCGCCAGGACCCATCGCCGCAGAGTCTTCAGATCCGTACAGGATTCGATCCGTGTGCGAACCTCGGGGGTGATGGTGAGCCCGCGAGCCTGCAGAAAAGTGATGACGTTCTCGGCGGCCTCGATGGATCGACCTTCCTCGCGACCGATCCCGACGTACTTGCGGGCGAAATCGCTTTGCCACTCGTAGGTTTCCACGGCCATCAAGTCCTCCAGCTCCTTCCGAGCGGCCTCGTTGAGGCCGGCGAGCACATAGTCATAATAGAAGGTCCGATTTTCCGGGGTCGTGGAGTTCAAAGCCTCCACCACGACCTTCAGGGCTTCAGGGTCGTGGTCGGCGTGCGCCCTGGCGGACAGCAGCGCCAGTTCGGGAAGTTTCCGAGCTTCTTCCTTCTCGATGATCCTTGGTGTGTCGCTTGGCCCGATCACCAGAGGTTCCAGGTCGAAACCCGGATGGCCGGTGCGGATCGGCTTGGCGCACCACGACGCGATGGTGTCGGTCGGGCACAGGACCAGGAGCATCGTCGGACACCCCAATCGGACGTACAGGGTGACCAAGTAGGCGGGCCAACTACGGTGCTTTTCTCGGTCATACCCGTGTTGACGTTCGATCACCACCGCCATGACGTTCGTGGTGCCGTCTCGCAACACCACGGCACCGTCGCTGTTGAGTTCCTTGGGGTCGCAGTTGGTCAGCACCGAACTGGTGTTGAGCACTTCGGTGTGTCGCGGGACCTCGAAACCGAGGGATTCCAGTAGTACGGGGGCCATCGCGGGCTGGTTCTGTACCAACCGCAGAGGAATTTCGTGTTCTCGTGTGGGCATGCGGATTCCTGGGGTTCGGACACGGTCGAACAACGCCATGAAGACATTCCGACCTGCGAGGGGTTACCAAGAGTGAGCATGGCGTGATTTCCGGCGGTGCGTCGGTGTTTTCGAGGAATCGACGAATACGGGTATGGCCGGAACCCGAGGTCAGCGAGGGGCGAAGAGGCGATCGGTGGGGGCGTCCAGGACCTCGGTCATACGGCCGGTGAAGTACACCGTGCCCAGGGCCAGGACGCGGTCGCCCAGGGACGCCACGAAGTCCGGGGTGATCCTCTCGGCGTCGATCCGGTCCCAGTGGGCGGGTAGGTCGTGGTCGAAGCGCAGGTGGGCCTCGGGCAAGCGCACGGCGGTGACCGGTGTTCCACCGAGGGCACCTATGGCGCCGGACACGTCCTTGTGGTCGGGCAGGCAGAGCAGCACGTGGTCGACACCGCCCCAACGGGTGTGGGCCCGCGCGAGGGCGGTCGCCACTCCCACGCGGTCGATGGCCGAGTCCACCAGCGCGCGGGCGGTCGCGCTGCCGGGCACGGGATGTTCGGACAGCCGGGCGGGCAGGTTCAGGGTCCCCAGCACCTGGTGCAGACGGTCGGTGGGGGCGGGCCCGTGGCCCAGGAGTTCGAGCGCGCGGGTCCCCGCGGCCACGCCCAGGACACCCGAGGCGGCCGACAGACCCGGGGGACGCAGGGCCGGAGGCGGCGCCGAGCCGGGGAGATCCGGGTCGACGATCTCGGGGGAGACACGGCCGGCGGTGACCTCCGACAGGGTTCGCTCGATGACGGGGGAGACCTCGGGGCTTTGCGGCAGGGAGACCAGGGCCCGGGTGCGCTCACCCGCCACCCGGGTCTTCTCCCGGGCGATCTCGGTCACGGTGTCGCCGAGAACCCCCAGGTGTTCGGCGAAGACCATACCGAGCGCCACGACCTCGGGGCCGACCAGACGTAGCTCGTCCCGGTGACCGCCCATGCCGGCCTCCAGGACACAGACGTCGGCGCCGATCTCACGCGCCTTGAGTAGCCCCGCCACCAGGAACAACCCGCTCGGGGCCAGGTAGCCGCCGTGTTCGGGGAGAGTCCCCCGGGCGTTCTCGATCTCCGCGCCCAAGGCGTCCAGTTCGGTGTCGGTGACGGAGGTCCCGTCCACCCGCACGCGTTCGCGGTACCCCCGAAAGCTCGGCCCGGTCACCAGGACCGTGCGCGCCCCGGCCGCGGACAGGGTCGCCGCGGCCACGGTCGCCGTGCTCCCCTTGCCCTTGGAACCCACCACCCCCAACACCGGGGCGCGCTCGCTGGACAGGCCCAAGGCCGTCAGTAGGGCGGTCGCCCGGTCCAGGCTGCGGGCCTGTCCGGGGGCGCGGCCGGCCCACTCGGAGAAGAAGGGGTCAAGGCTTGGCATGCTCCAAGTATGGTCTCGGTGACATCGGGCTTCGCACGACCGACCCGGAGCCCGGGCCCAGGTGAGGCCGCGTACACTGACGCGGGTGTACACCCCGACCAACGAGACCCTGTGAGCGGCCAGGGCGCCCATGAGCGCTACGCCGAGGTCACCGCGCAGATCCTTTCCCGCGCCCCAGAGACCGACATCGATCCACGCCTGGACCGGGTCCGTACCGTCCTCGACCTCTTGGGCGACCCGCAGCGCAACTTCCGGGTCATCCACGTCACCGGGACCAACGGCAAGACGTCCACGGCACGCATGATCGACGCCCTGGTGCGTGGACGAGGCCTGCGCGCGGGCCGCTACACCAGCCCGCATCTGCGGACGATACGCGAACGCATCGTCGTGGACGGCGAGCCCATCTCCCAGGAGCGGTTCGTCGAGGCCTACGACGACATCCACCCCTACATCGAGATGGCCGACTCGATGAACGACGCCCCTCTGTCGTTCTTCGAGATCCTCACCGTCATGGCCTACGCCGTCTTCGCCGACGCCCCCGTGGACGTCGCCGTGGTGGAGGTGGGCATGGGCGGGACCTGGGACGCCACCAACGTCGTCGACGGAGACGTCGCGGTGGTGACACCCATCGGAATCGACCACACCGACTACCTGCCCGACACCCTCGACGGCATCGCCGAGGAGAAGGCGGGCATCATCAAACCCGACTCCCTCGCCGTGGTCGCGCAGCAGCCGCTGCCCGCAGCGGAGGTCCTGCTCCGGCACGCGGCCGAGGTCGGTGCGACCGTCGCACGCGAGGGTCTGGAGTTCGGGGTGACCTCCCGTGAGGTGGCCGTCGGAGGTCAGCAGATCGTCGTCAAGGGCCTCACCGGGACCTACGACAACCTCTTCCTGCCGCTGTTCGGCGAGTACCAGGCAGGCAACGCCGCCGTCGCCGTCGCCGCCGTCGAGGCCTTCTCCGCCGCCGAGGACGCCATCGGGCTCGATCCCATGATCGTGGCCGAGGCTCTGGCGGGGCTGGAAGCACCCGGGCGTCTGGAGGTCGTGCGCACCAGCCCGACCGTCATCGCCGACGCCGCACACAATCCGGCCGGGATGATCGCCACCGTCGCCGCCGTCGAGGAGGCCTTCGCCTTCTCCCGGCTGATCGGCGTGGTGGCCATCATGGCCGACAAGGACGTCGAGGGGATTCTGGATCCCCTGGAACCACTGCTCGACGAGATCGTCGTCACCCGTAACTCCTCGCCGCGTTCCCTCGAACCGGAGAGGCTGGCCGCGCTCGCCGAAGAGATCTTCGGTGAGGACCGGGTGCACGTGGCTCCCCGACTCGACGACGCCATCGACCGGGCCGTGGGCCTGGCCGAGGCGGAAGGCGAGTTCGGTGGGGTCGGCGTGCTGGTCACCGGTTCCGTGGTCACCTCCGGAGACGTCGTGCACCTGCTGCGCGGCGCCGGCGGATAGCGGGCGCCACGATCCTCCTACGAAGGGAAACACCATGCGCGTGGTCTGCGCCGTAGTGCTCGTGTTCGAGGCCGTAGTGATCGGCCTGGCGATCCCCATCGCCATCCAGCTGGAAGGGGTGGACCCGTCCATCGCCGGCGGGGTGTGGGGCGGCATGGCCGTGGCCGCGCTGCTGCTGTCCGGGTTGCAGAAGTACACCTGGGCGCACTACGCGTCCTGGGCCCTGCAGGCCGCCTTCCTGTTCAGCTCGTTCATGGTCAGTGGCGCGCTGTTGGTCGCGATCGTGTTCGTGTCCCTGTGGGTGGTCGCGGTGATCCTGGGCCGTCGGGTCGACGAGACGCGGGCGGCCCACGCCGCGCGCGCGGAGTCCGTGGCGGGCGAGGGCGCTTCCGGCGGTGAGGACGTGACCACCGCGTCGTCGGGGCCGCAAACGCGATAGTGTGACGCACGTCCGGGCGGGCCAGGAGCCGCGTCGAGCGGGCCTCCCCTCATCCGCCGGTCCCGGACGCACACCCGTACACCCCACCGCGCGCGGCCTCGCCGAGGGCCCAGTGCCGCGTGTGCCGCGCGGGGGTCCAGTGAGGAGTTGAAACGCACGTGGAGCGCACTCTCGTTCTCATCAAGCCGGACGGTGTCCGCCGCAACATCGTCGGTGAGGTCATCTCGCGCATCGAGCGCAAGGGCCTGAACCTGGCCGCCATGGAGCTGCGCACGCTCGATGCCGACACCGCCAAGACGCACTACGAGGAGCACGCCACGCGTCCGTTCTTCGAGTCGCTGGTCGACTTCATCACCGGTGGACCGCTGGTCGCCATGGTGGTCGAAGGCGAGCGCGCCATCGAGGCCTTCCGTGCCCTGGCCGGCGCCACCGACCCGGTGACGGCGTCCCCGGGCACCATCCGCGGCGACTTCGCCCTGGAGGTGCAGCAGAACATCGTGCACGGTTCGGATTCGACCTACTCGGCCGAGCGCGAGATCAAGCTCTTCTTCCCGGACCTGTAAGGGTTGCGGCGCGCCCCTCGTGGGCGACGAGTATCGACGCGACGCGTCCCTTCGGGGGCGCGTTCGTCGTTTCCGGGGCGTTCGGTGGTGTTCTTCGCGCCGTGTGCGCGGAGCGGGGCAACGAATCGGTGTGTTTGCGTAACGGACTAAGTGCCTAGGGTTACGATACGGGGGACTGCATACATAACGTGCCGGAACGACTACGTATGGTCGTCCGCGTTTCCGCGCCTGTAGGGCGCCTCTGAGGACGTTACATGCCGAACAACCTTGCATTTCTAGGCCGGGACATGGCCGTCGACCTGGGTACCGCCAACACGTTGGTGTACGTGCGCGGGCGCGGAATCGTACTGAACGAGCCTTCTGTGGTCGCGCTCAACACATCGAGCGGCAAGATCGTGGCGGTCGGTATCGAGGCCAAACAGATGATCGGGCGCACGCCCTCCAACATCACGGCCATCAGACCGCTCAAGGACGGCGTCATCGCCGACTTCGAGGTCACCGAGCGGATGCTGCGCTACTTCATCCAGAAGATCCACCGCCGTCGCCACTTCGCCAAGCCCCGCATCATCGTCGCGGTGCCCAGCGGTATCACCTCCGTCGAACACCGCGCCGTCAAGGAGGCCGGTTACCAGGCGGGAGCCCGGCGGGTCTACATCATCGAGGAGCCCATGGCCGCCGCGATCGGCGCCGGGCTGCCCGTGCACGAACCCACCGGGAACATGGTCGTCGACATCGGCGGTGGTACCACCGAGGTCGCCGTCATCTCCATGGGCGGGATCGTCACCTCCCAGTCCATCCGGGTGGGGGGCGATGAGCTCGACGAGGCCATCACGACCTTCGTCAAGAAGGAGTACTCCCTGATGATCGGGGAGCGCACCGCCGAAGAGCTCAAGGTGGCCATCGGCTCCGCCTATCCGACCGGGGCGGAGGAGCTGCACGCCGAGGTGCGTGGACGCGACCTCGTCAGCGGTCTGCCCAAGACCATCGTGATGTCCGAGTCCGACGTGCGTCAGGCCATCGAGGAACCGGTCATCGCGATCATCGACGCGGTCCGCACCAGCCTCGACAAGTGCCCGCCGGAGCTGTCCGGCGACATCATGGACCGCGGAGTGGCCGTGACCGGCGGCGGCGCGTTGCTGCGCGGCCTGGACGAACGACTCCTCCACGAGACCGGGATGCCCATCCACGTCGCCGAGAACGCGCTCGACTCGGTCGCCATCGGCTCCGGCACCTGCGTGGAGAACTACGAGCGCCTGCATCAGGTCCTCGTCCCGGAACGGCGGCGTTGACATGCTGAGCGACACCACGCGGTCCCGGCTGGTCCTCGCGGTGCTGGCCGCGATCGCCCTGGTCCTGCTGGTCGTCGACGCGCGTCCCGGCAGTGATCCGGTCACCTCGATCGCCCGCAGCGGTGGCGAACTGGTCTTCGCGCCCACCGCCGCCGCCGTCGGTCTGGTCTCCGGGCCGTTCGTTCGTGTCCACGAAGGATTCAGTGCCGGGCCGGAGGCGGCCGACCGCATCGGCGAGCTTGAGGACGCCAACGCCGAGCTGGAGTCCGAACTCCAGGCCGCCCGGATCGACGACCATCGCGCCGACAGGCTCGACGACATGCTGCACCTGTCCGGCCTCGGCTCCTACGAGGTCGTTCCGGCCCAGGCGGTCACCCGCACCACCGCGCGCGGCTACGCGCACACCGCGACCCTGGACGCCGGCACGGATTCGGGCATCGAAACGGACATGACCGTGGTCAACGGCGACGGTCTGGTCGGTCGGGTCATCGAGGCCGGTCCGCGCACCGCCACCGTCAAACTCGCCACCGACGTCGACTCCTCGGTCGGCGCCCGCCTGGAGGAGTCCCGCAAGATCGGCGCGATCACCGGGGGGAGCGTCCCCGGTGGTCCCGAGGCCGACATGACGTTGGAACTGTTCGACCTGGAGGCGCCCATCGACCAGGGCGACCGGGTGGTCACGCTCGGCTCGCACGAGGGCGCGCCCTTCGTTCCGGGGGTGCCCATCGGAACCGTCGACGAGGTGGAGGTGGCGCCCGGCGCGCTCAGCCGGATCGCCAAGATCACCCCGGCGGTGGACTTCGCCGCCCTGGACGTGGTGGGAGTGGTCGTCAAGGGTCCGTCCGAGGACCCGCGCGACTCCCTCCTGCCGCCCAAGCCCGAACCGGAGGGGGACCAGTGAGGTCCGTCGCAACCCTGCTCATGGTGGCCGTCGCGGTGCTCGTCCAGGCCACCATCGTCAACCGGCTCCCGTTCGACTGGGGGCCGGGGCCCGACCTGGTGCTGGCCGCCGTGGTGGCGGTCGCCCTGACCACGAGCCCCGCCGCGGCCGCCGGTTGCGGTTTCGCGGCCGGACTGGCCATGGACGTCCTGCCGCCCGCCGAGCACCCCATGGGCCGCTACGCCCTGGTGCTGTGCGTGGCCGCCTACCTGGTGGCCCTGTTGCGCGCCAACACCGGTCTGGGAGGTTCGGTCGGAGGCCGGATCCCTTGGTGGACCGCCCTCGGCGTCGTGGCCGTGGGCTCTCTCATCGTAGGACTCGGGTACGCGTTCATCGGGCTGGTCATGGGCGACGCCCACGTGACCGTGGGCTCGGTGGCCGCCAACGTCGGAATCGGTACCTTGGCGACCACTCTGGTCGCCCCGTTGGTCACCCTGCCGGTCTTGGGCGCGCGATCCATGTTCACCGAGGAGGACTTCGCGACCATCCAGGGACCGACCTCCGTGGGCAGGTGGTGACGTCGTGCGCAAACCACCGATCGACCCCAGGCTCCCCGGCCCCAAACTCGGCCGGGCCGGTCTGCTCTTCGTCCAGTTCATGGTGCTGATCATGTTCGCCGCCCTGGTGGGTCGTCTTTGGTACCTGCAGGTGCCCATGGCCGACCACTACCGGGAGCTCGCGGTGGCCAACCACCACCAGCAGTTGGTCGTGCCGGCCACCCGAGGCCAGATCCTGGACTCGGCCGGGCGACCCCTGGTCAACAACCGCACCGAACTCGTCGTCTCCGCCGACTACCACGAGCTCCAGGCGATGGAGGACGGCGGCGAGAAGGTCCTGACGGACCTGGCCGAGGTCCTCGACGTCCCCGTGGAGGACCTCCAACAGCGCGTGCGGTTGTGCAGCCCCGAGGTCGAGCGCCCATGCTGGCCCGGTTCGCCCTACCAGCCCGTCACCCTCGCAGAGGGGATCGAGGGCCAGGTGGCACTGCAGATCATGGAGAGCTCCGAGGACTTTCCCGGCATCACCGCGCAGGCCCAGGCCTCGCGCGAGTACCCGCAGGGCGAGCACGCCGGACAGATGCTCGGCTACCTCCAGCCCGTCACCCAGGAGGAACTCGACGCCCGGGAGGAGTTGCGCACCCGCTTCACCGGAATCGACCAGGTGGGCCGGGACGGCCTGGAGGCCGTCTACGACCAGGAACTGCGCGGCACCGCCGGTCTTCGCACCCTGGGCGTGAACAACCACGGCGAGGTCATGGACGTGATCTCCGACGAACTGCCCGTGGCCGGCCGCCACATCGTCACCCACATGGACATCGAGGTGCAGAAGGCCGCCGAGGAGGCGCTCGCCCGGGGAATGGAGGGCGCACGACCCAAGTACCGCGCCGACTCCGGCGCCGCCGTGGTCCTCGACGTCACCAACGGTGGAGTCGTCGCCATGGCGAGCCTGCCCACCTACGACCCGAGTATCTGGCAGGGCGGGATCGACCAGCAGACCTTCGACGACATCCTCAGCGAGGAGGCGGGCGAACCCCTGCTCTCCCGAGCCGTTCAGGGCACCTACCCGCCCGGCTCCACCTTCAAGGTGTCGTCGATGTCGGCGGCGGCCGAGAACGGTTACTCGCTGCACGACAGCTACGCCTGCCCCGGTTCGGTCAGTCTGGCCGGGCAGTCCTACGAGAACTACGCGGGCGCCGGACAGGGCAGCATCAGTCTGAAGCAGGCCATCGTCAAGTCCTGCAACACCGTCTTCTACAACTTCGGTTACCAGATGTGGCAACAGGACGGCGGGCTGCATCCCGACGGTGAACCGAAGGAAGCGATGGCCGAGATGGCCCGCGGCTACGGATTCGGCTCGCCGACCGGGGTGGACCTGCCCTACGAGACCGGTGGTCGCATCCCCGACCGCGAGTGGAAGCGCACCTTCTGGGAGGAGACCCGGGAGGGTAACTGCGCCCGCGCCGACGAGGGATACCCGGAGATCGCCGAGACCAACCCATCGCACGCCTCCTACCTTCAACGACTCGCGCACGAACACTGCGTCCAGGGTTTCGAGTGGCGTGCCAACGAGGCCATCAACTTCTCCATCGGACAGGGCGACGTGCTGGTGAGCCCGTTGCAGCTGGCCTCCGCCTACGCCGCCATCGCCAATGGCGGGACCCTGTACGAGCCGCGCGTGGCCAAGGCCCTGGTCGCCGCGGACGGATCCGACGTGGAACCCATCGAACCGACGGTCAAGGGCGAGCTTCCCGTCAGCGACGAGACCCTTCGCTACCTGCAGGAGGCGCTGACCGAGGTGACCAAGACGGGTACCGGTGGCGGTGCCTTCGGCGACTTCCCGCAGGACGAGGTGTCCGTGGCGGGCAAGACCGGTAGCGCCGACGCCGAGCAGCGCCAGGTGTCGTCCTGGTTCGCCTCCTACGCCCCGGCCGACGACCCGCAGTACGCGGTGGCCGTCCTGGTCTCCCAGGGCGGTACCGGTGGCGAGACGGCCGCGCCCATCGCCCGCGAGATCTACGAGGCCATCTACGGGATCGGGGACGGAAAGGAACTGCTGCCCGACGGCAAGCCCCACTCCGACCTGCCCACCGTTCGTTCGGACGGTTCCATCGACTCGCTGGAGCCCTGATGGACACCTACAGCGGAACGTCCCGGCGACGGAACCTCGGCCGGACCGCCGCCACCGCGATGGGGAACGCTCGACGCCTCGACTGGGTCCTCGTCCTCTCGGTGCTCTTCCTGGGAGCCATCGGGGCGCTGCTGGTGTGGTCCGCGACCCTGCCGGGTGACGGGGGAGACCCCCGTGACTCCATGGACGCGCTCCTGCGCCACCTGGCCCACCTGGCGGTGGCGTGGGTGGTGTGCCTGGTCGTGGCGACGATCGACTACCGGACGGTGCGTGCCTACGCGCCCATCGTCTACGCGGTGACGGTCATCGCCCTGGTCCTGGTGCTCACCCCGTTGGGTGCGGTCGTCAACGGGTCGCGGGGCTGGCTCGTGATCGCCGGGTTCCAGTTCCAGCCCAGCGAACTCGCCAAGATCGGACTGGTCCTGGTCCTGGCCACCTTCCTGGGCGAACCCCGGGACGGCGAGACCCGGCCGATGAGCCGCGACGTGCTGCTGTGCGTGCTGGTCGTGGCGATCCCGCTCGCCCTGGTCATGCTCCAACCCGACCTGGGCACCACCCTGGTGCTGTGCGCGACCTTCCTCGGCATGCTCACCCTGTCGAGGGCGCCCCTGGTGTGGGTGGGGAGCATGCTCGCCGTCGGGGCCGCCGGCGCGTTCGCCGTGTGGTGGTTCGAGATGTTGGAGCCCTACCAGGTCGACCGCATCGCCACCCTGATGGACCCGGCCGCCGACCCGCAGGGCTCGGGATACAACTCCGCCCAGGCCCTCATCGCGGTGGGGTCCGGCGGATTCGACGGCACCGGCCTGTTCCAGGGCGAGCAGACCCACGGCCGGTTCGTACCCGAACAGCACACCGACTTCATCTTCACCGTGGCGGGGGAGGAACTCGGGTTCGTCGGGGCCGCCGCGATCATCGTGCTGATGGGCGTGATCGTCTGGAGGATCCTGCGGATCGCCCTGGGTTGCGACCTGCCCTACCCGCGGATGCTGTGCGTGGGAGTGGCCGCCTGGTTCGCGTTCCAAGGCCTGATCAACATCGGTATGTGCCTGGGCGTGGTGCCCGTGACCGGTCTTCCACTGCCGTTCGTCTCCTACGGCGGTACCGCGATCATGGCGAACATGCTCGCCCTGGGGCTGGTGTTGGGCGTCAACTCCCGCGACCGCGGTTTCGAGTACTGAGCCAGTTCGGTCCGGGCCCCGCCAGGGGCGCACCCGACAGGGACCCGGACCGAAGACCCTGTGGAAAACCGGTCGGAGGCCCCCTTCGGCGGTAGCCTGGGAGATCCACCGCGCGTGGGTGATACCGGCCCCGCGGGTATCCGGCCAGGAGCCGGGCAGACACGATGTCCGCCGATCGAAGGCACACACCATGTCCGTCGAAAGTCTCTTCCCACGTATCGAACCCCTGCTGAATCGGGTGAGCAAACCCATCCAGTACGTGGGCGGTGAGCTCAACTCCGTGGTCAAGGAGTGGGACGACACCCGGGTCCGTTGGGCGCTGATGTACCCGGACGCCTACGAGGTGGGCGTACCCAACCAGGGCGTGCAGATCCTGTACGAGATCCTCAACGAACGCGAGGGGGTCCTGGCCGAGCGTGCCTACGCCGTCTGGTCGGACATGGAGGGGCTGATGCGCGAGTACGGCATCCCGCAGTTCACGGTCGACGGTCACCGCCCCGTACGCGCCTTCGACGTGCTCGGACTGAGCTTCGCGAGCGAGATGGGCTACACCAACATGCTCACCGCGCTGGACCTGGCCGGTATCCCGCGCCGCTCAGCCGACCGCACCGAGGACGACCCGATCGTGCTGGCCGGCGGGCACGCGGCCTTCAACCCCGAACCCATCGCGGACTTCCTGGACGCAGTGGTGCTGGGCGATGGCGAGGAGATCACCCTGGCCGTCACCGAGATCATCCGGGAGTTCAAGGAGGAGGGCGAACCGGGTGGGCGCGACGGACTGCTGTCGCGCCTGGCCGCCACCGGCGGGGTGTACATCCCGCGCTTCTACGACGTGGGCTACCACGACGACGGCCGGATCGCCGCCTACACACCGAACCGGCCGGGGGTTCCGGGCACGGTGCAAAAGCACACCGTGATGGACCTGGACGAGTGGCCCTACCCCAAGAAACCCATCGTGCCCACGGCCGAGTCCGTGCACGAGCGCTACAGCGTGGAGATCTTCCGCGGCTGCACCCGCGGTTGCCGTTTCTGTCAGGCCGGGATGATCACCCGCCCGGTACGAGAGCGCAACCAGGACACCGTCCAGAAGATGGTGGAGGAGGGCGTGCGCAACTCCGGCTTCCAGGAGGTCGGTCTGCTCTCCCTGTCCAGCGCCGACCACAGCGAGATCGGTGACATCGCCAAGAACCTCGCCGACGAGTACGAGGGCACCAACACCGGCCTGTCGCTGCCCTCCACCCGGGTCGACGCCTTCAACATCGACCTGGCCAACGAACTCACGCGCAACGGCCGCCGTTCCGGGTTGACCTTCGCGCCCGAGGGCGGCAGCGAACGCATGCGCCGGGTGATCAACAAGATGGTCACCGAAGAGGACCTCATCCGTACCGTCACCGCCGCCTACGCGGCCGGGTGGCGACAGGTGAAGCTGTACTTCATGTGCGGGCTGCCCACCGAGGAGGACGAGGACGTCCTGGCCATCGCGGACCTGGCCACCGAGGTCATTCGGACCGGGCGAGAGGTGACCGGGCGCAAGGACATCCGCTGCACGGTCTCCATCGGCGGGTTCGTGCCCAAGCCGCAGACACCGTTCCAGTGGGTCGGCCAGACCTCCCACGAGGACGTGGACGCCAGGTTGCGCAAGTTGAGGGACCGACTGCGCGGTGACCGCAAGTACGGGAGGTCGATCGGTCTGCGCTACCACGAGGGCCGACCATCGATCATCGAGGGACTGCTGTCCCGCGGCGATCGCCGTGTGGGTCGGATCGTGGAACAGGCCTGGGAGGAGGGCGGCCGCTTCGACGGCTGGAGCGAGCACTTCTCCTACGACCGTTGGAAGAAGGCGGCCGAGGTCGGCCTCGCCGGTACCGGGGTGGACCTGGACTGGTTCACCACCCGAGATCGGGACGAAGACGAGGTCCTGCCCTGGGACCACCTGGACGCCGGGCTGGATCGGGCCTGGCTCTGGCAGGACTGGCAGGACTCCCTGCACGGCGAGGAATCGCTGGAGGTCGACGACTGCCGCTGGAACCCCTGCTACGACTGCGGCGTGTGCCCCAGCATGGGCTCAACCCCACAACTGGCAGACCTTGACAGGAAGCTCCTGCCCCTGACGGTGGTGAACCGCCGATGAACAGGGCTTTCGACCACGTCGCCGAACAGTTCATGACCCTGTCCGAGGCCGAGCAAAAAAATCTTCTCGCCGGCCTCCCGTTCACCCGCAGGCCCGAGCCCGAGCGGTTCCACAGCGCCCCTCGTGAGATCCCAGAAGCCCACTCCGAGACCGAGGTGACCTTCGAGGTGGAATGGGGATAGCCAGAGCTGGGCGGCCCAAAGAGGCCACCTGAAACACAAAAGAGCCCCCGGCTGCAAGCTTGCGTTCCTGTCTAGAACACTTCAGCGAAGTCGTTGTTCTTGACGACCAGGCGCTTGCGCACGTCCTTGGGGATCTTCAGCTTCAGGTGCACCTTCGGTGCCCGCTTCTTCGGGACCTTGATCCGGGTCACCTCGCAAGTGATTCCGGCGCGCAGGAGGTCTTGAGTCATGGTCTCCATGCCCCCCTCCTCCCAGTGCCGGCGGAAGGTCTTGTCGCCCTTCACGTACACCCACCGGTCCTTGGTCGACTCGGGGTCGATGGCCTCCAGATCGGCGATCATCTGGTCGAGCGTGGATTCGGCCTGCTCCCGGGTGAACCTGGTCTTGGTGTACCGGCCGCCGGGCTCCAGCCCCTTCATGTAGTAGGCGATGGCCTCCTCTAACCGCTTGACCTCATTACGGCTCTGCTCGCCGCGTGCGTACTCCCGGGTCTCGACGGGGAAATCGCCGAGCACGGACAGCACCTGCTGGACCAGGCCCTCGTACACCGCGTTGGGGTCGGGGAACCCCAGCCCGCCGCTCTTGCAGCCCTGGCACCGGAGGTAGGCGTAGTCCCCGTGCTTGTTCCGGGTGTGGTGGACGATCGTGTTGGTCCCGCAGTCGATGCACTTCATGACGCCCAGGAACTTCGTCGCCCCGCTCGGCTGCCGGTGAGGCTGGTTCTTGCCTCGCGAGTCGAGCTTCGCCTGCAAGGTGTCCCACTCCTCCTCGGTGAAGATCGGCTCTGTGATCTTGATCGGCTGGGCGTCGTTGCCGAGGATGACCTTCGACCGGCGGATGCCGCCCTGCTTGTCCTCTTCTACTCGGTAGCCGAGGAGGGCAGGGTTGCGGAGCCGGCGGATCATGGTCGACGTGGTCGTCGACTGGGGGACCATCTCGCGCTCCTTCAACCGCCGGACGGTCTCGGAGGTGGACACGTCCTCCTCGACGATCAGCCTCCGTGCCTCGTGTAGCGCCTTGGCCGGCTGAGGGTCGATGGCCAAGGTGGTCTTCCCGTCCTCGCGGCGGGTTGTCTTGTACCCGTAGGCGGGTTTACCGACGACCCAACTTGTCTGCGTCTTGGCGTAATTCCACAGGGACTCGACTCGGGTCTTCGTATTCACCGCCTCGATCTCCGCGACCCCGCCGAGGAGCTGGACCATCATCTTGCCCATGGTCGTTGTCAGGTCGATCGGATCGTGCTTGGAGACGAGGTTCTTCGAGTAGGTCTCGGACCATCGGACCATCGTATTGAGGTCGTTCAGGTTCCGGATGAACCGGTCGAGCTTCCAGAAGAGCAGAGCGTCGAACTCGGGGACGCGGTTGTTCAGCCAGTCGCCGAGCGCCTTTCGCTTCCACGGCGGGACCTTCGTTGCTGACACGTTCAGGTCGCTGGCGACACCTATTACCCGGTGCTCCTTCTCTCGGGCCAGCAGGCGCAGGTCCAGTTCCTGCCGCACGGGAGAGGTGGTGTCGTCGGAGAAAACAGACAGGCGAACCGAGAGCAGGGCGCGAGGGGCATCGGCTGGTAGCCGCTCCTCGGCTTCCTTCAGTTCCGCCAACAGAGCGAGGTCCGCCCCGGTCCATGCTTCGTTCACGTCGTACGCGGCCCGCGCCTTGGTGGGCCGACGATTGGTCTTCCCAGTCATGTGACCAGGCTACGTGTCGGATGTGATCCTGGTGCCATCGGTCACAACATGGGCACCGAGATCCAGATCAACGACGCGGCCGAGGGGCGTCCGACGCTGCCACTGACCGTGCTCTGACCTGTCCCTGATGCGATGAGGGCCCACGTGGGCGCACGGAGCACCGTCCCAGGACCCCGGTGCGCTCGCGTGGGAGGTCACCGAAGAACCGTGTGCGCGGGGTGGGACACAAAGAACCCCAGGGCACTGGTGTGTCCTGGGGTGAAAGAGTAAAGTTCGCGCTCCGGGTGTCTTCGTCCTGCGGTGCGCTCGCGTTCGCTGTGTCCGCGTCGCGCTCGCGTGAGGTTCGGAGTCTCCCGGGAGGAAGGTGTACGGCCCGGCGCCCCGCTCGCGCCGGGCCGTACGTAAAGTAAGACTCGCGGGGGTGCCGGTGGGTTGCCATCGGTTGCGGATTTTCTTTGGATTTTTTTTCCGGCCCTCCGTGTTCAGGTGGTGGACACCGGTTCGGACGACCCTTCGGAATCTGTTCGAGACTTTTCGATTCCAGGTCAGCGGGGCAGGAACCGGTATGTGCAGTCCTGCCGGCGCATGTGCACCACGGCGCACCGTACGCTGAACAGGACGAGGAACAGCCCCTTTCGGGTCGCCACCGACGGCCCGCACAGAGGGGGCATGAGGAAAGGAGTTGAGCTGCCCCCCGCACACGAGGGCACCACCTCACCCTCCACCGCCAAACCCGGCCAACGGCTCCGAGTCCGCTACGCCAAACGTGGACGCATGCGATTCGCGAGTCACCGTGACATCGCCCGGGCCCTGGAGAGAGCCCTACGCAGGGCCTCCCTACCCGTGGCGTTCTCCGCCGGTTTCTCACCACATCCCAAGATCTCCTACACAGGTGCGGCTCCCACAGGGGTCGCCAGTGAGGCGGAGTATCTAGAGCTCACCATGGCCGAGGAGTGCCGACCCGATCAGGTCAGGGACGCGATCGACGCGACCATGCCCGACGGGATCGACGTGCTCGAAGTCGTCGAGGCTCGGGTGACGGGCCTGGCCGACCGGCTCCAGGCCTCCATATGGCGCGTGGAGATGACGGACGTCGACCCCGGCGACGCCGCCAAGGCGGTGGCCGACTACCTGGCCGCCGAAAGCGTCGAGGTGGAACGGATGACGAAGAAGGGCCGACGCCGCTTCGACACCCGCCCGGCCGTACTCGGTATCGACGTGTGCGACGGTCCCCATGGGCGCGCCCCAGGGGAGCGACACACGACATATGCCATACTTCGAATGGTCGTACGGCACACGACACCTGCTGTCCGACCAGACGACGTATTGACCGGCCTTCGCCACGTGGCCGACCTCGCGCCGCCGTCATCACCCACGATGACCCGGCTGGCGCAGGGGCCGCTGGACGAGGTGACAGGTGCGATCGCCGACCCGTTCGACGCGGACCGACCCGAAGCTTCCACCACAGAGAGCACCGGGTCCGCGCACGATGAGACGAACGATCGACGCACCCGAGCACCACGGCCGTCGCCCATGACGGGATCGCGCCCATGAGCGATCCCAACGCGGGGTACATGGGCGAAACCACAGGACTTTGCCCCGGCGACACCCCGGTGCCGCCGGCGCTGACACAGCGACGACAGTTCTCGTGAGCCGCAGCGTCGGACCGTACGCGGCCCGACGGCGCGCCCGAGAACTTTGACGGGAGACCGCCCGGATGCTCGACAACGAGCCCAAGAGCGGTGCCGACGGCACCGCGGGTACAACTGAAACAACCGAGAACACGGCGGGGACACCCCCGGCGGGGAACGGCGGGGTTCGGGTGACCACACCCGCGCCCACCAAGGGCGCTCGCCGCGCCGCCGGACCACCCCCCGAACCCGACGACGTCTTCACGCCACCGACCACGCCGAGCACCAAGCTCGCCGGTTCGGGTGAGGGCGGAACGGTCAAGACCTCTTCGCCCACGCCGGTGCGCAGGCGCACGGTCCGTGCCGCGGGCCGGCCCGCGGACGTTCCCGCCGCCACCAGTGGTCGACGCACCCGAGTGGCCTCCGAGGACGACGACGCTCCCCGGGATGCGGCCGACAAGAGCGCCGCCCCCAAGGGGAACTCCGGAGATGACGGGAAGGGCGCCGAGGAAAGCGCCTCCCGCGGACGCACCCGCTCCCGAGCGCGCTCGCGCGCACCCAGGACCGTCGAGGCACCCGCCCCGGAAACGGTCGAGGAAGAGGAGACCGAGGAGAACACCCCCGGCGCCTCCGGCTCCCTCTTCTCCCCGCCCGGCGGCATGCTCTTCCAGCCTCCGGTCGCCCAGCAGAACGTCCCGGCCAAGACCCGCAAGGCCGTCGAGGTCGAGGTCGAGAAAGAGGAGACCGAGCAGGACTCCGACGCCGAGGCTCAGGCCCCCGCCGAGGAGACGGGCTCCGAGGAGCGTCCCAGCCGTCGGCGCCGTCGTCGGGGCGGTCGTGGCCGTGGCCGGTCGCGCGGTCCCGAGGACAACGGTGGTGAGGAGTTCGACTCCGCCGACTCCGGCGAGGACACCGTCAAAGAGCGCCACAAGGACACCAAGGGTTCCGACACCAAGGACGGCAAAGGACGCGACGAGCCCTCCGCCGACTCCGATGACGACTCCGACGACGAGGGCGAGAACGGCGGTAGCCGTCGGCGCCGTCGGCGTCGCCGCCGCTCCGGTTCGGGCTCCGGCTCCTCCGGGAGCGGCGAGAGCACCTCGGACGACCCGCCCAACACCGTGGTCAAGGTGCGCGAGCCTCGCCAGGAACGTCCCATCGAGGACGAGGTCCAGGCGGTCCGCGGCTCCACGCGCCTGGAGGCCAAGAAGCAGCGCCGCCGCGAAGGCCGCGAACAGGGCCGGCGCCGCGCCCCGATCGTCACCGAGTCGGAGTTCCTGGCCCGCCGTGAGGCGGTCAAGCGCGACCTGGTGATCCGGAGCATCGGCGACCGCACCCAGATCGCCACCCTGGAGGACGACGTCCTCGTCGAGCACTACGTCGACCGGGCCACGCACCGCTCCTACGTGGGCAACGTGTACCTGGGCCGGGTGCAGAACGTGCTGCCGTCGATGGAGGCCGCCTTCGTCGACATCGGCAAGGGCCGCAACGCCGTCCTGTACGCGGGCGAGGTCAACTGGGACTCCTTCGGTCTGGAGGGCCAGCCCAAGCGGATCGAGTCGGTGCTCAAGTCCGGTCAGTCCGTCCTGGTGCAGGTCACCAAGGACCCGGTCGGACACAAGGGTGCCCGCCTGACCAGTCAGATCAGCCTGCCCGGCCGCTACCTGGTGTACGTGCCCGGCGGTTCGATGACCGGCATCAGCCGCAAGCTCCCCGACAAGGAGCGTGCCCGCCTCAAGCAGATCCTCAAGAAGGTGATGCCCTCCGGCGCCGGCGTGATCGTGCGCACCGCGGCCGAGGGCGCCAGCGAGGAGGAGCTGGAGCGTGACATCACGCGCCTGGCCAAGCAGTGGGACTCCATCAAGCGCAAGTCCAAGTCGGCGAGCTCCCCGTCCCTGCTCAACAGCGAGCCGGACCTGACGATCCGGGTCGTTCGTGACGTGTTCAACGAGGACTTCTCCAGTCTGGTCGTCTCCGGTGACGAGGCTTGGAACACCGTCCACGAGTACGTCGACTATGTGGCGCCCCACCTCGCCGAGCGGCTCTCGCACTGGACCGAGGACCGGGACGTCTTCTCCGCGTACCGGATCGACGAGCAGATCAACAAGGGCCTCGATCGCAAGGTGTGGCTGCCCAGCGGTGGTTCGCTGATCATCGACCGGACCGAGGCCATGACCGTGGTCGACGTCAACACCGGAAAGTTCACCGGTCAGGGCGGCAACCTCGAAGAGACGGTCACCAAGAACAACCTTGAGGCGGCCGAGGAGATCGTCCGCCAGCTGCGGCTGCGCGACATCGGCGGCATCATCGTCATCGACTTCATCGACATGGTGCTGGAGTCCAACCGCGACCTGGTGCTGCGTCGGATGCTGGAGTGCCTGTCCCGGGACCGCACCAAGCACCAGGTGGCCGAGGTCACCTCGCTCGGGCTGGTCCAGATGACCCGTAAGAGGGTCGGCCAGGGGCTGCTGGAGGCGTTCTCGCACAACTGTGACCACTGCAACGGCCGTGGCCTGGTGATCTCCTCCGAGCCGGTGGAGAACAAGGGCGGTGGCAACGGCGGTGGCAACGGTAACGGTCGCAAGAAGAAGAAGGGCAAGGGCGACTCCGAGTCCGCGTCCGACGCATCCGGCGACAAGGGCGACAAGTCGGAGAAGTCCGAGCAGCCCGCCAAGGACGAGGGGGCCGAGCGGCCCGCGGTCGAGAACGACCAGGTCGACCGTCCCGTCGAGGTCGCCGAGGACACCGCGGGGCAGGGCGACAAGCCCGCCAAGTGCACCCGGAGCCGTAAGGCCGCCAAGGGCGAGCAGACCGACACCGCGGTGGAGAGCACCGAGCCGACCGTGAACGCCGACCAGGGCGACGCCGCGGGTTCGGACGGGGAGGCCGAGGAGGCCCCCGTCAAGAGGACCCGCAAGCGCACCTCCAAGGCGAAGAAGGCCGCCGAGGAGACCGCTGAGGCTCCCCAGGAGGCCGAGGCCGCCCCCGAGACGGAGGAGGCACCTGCCGAGGTCGCAGAGGCCCCGGTCAAGAGGACCCGCCGGCGCACCACCACCCGCAAGGCCGTCGAGGCCGACAGCGGTGAGGGTGGGCAGGCGACGGCGGATGGCGACGAGTCCGACTCGGCCGACGATGACGCCGAAGGCGCCACCGAACGGCCCAAGCGTCGCCGCACCCGGCGGACCAAGGCGGCGGTGACCTCACCGACCGGTGGTTCCGCCGTCGACGCGGGCTGAGGTCGAGCGAGGCGGGACGAGAATTCGGTCCGGACCCGGTAACGACCGGGTCCGGACCGGACCGACTGTGCGGGTCTGTACCAGGGCAATGGTAATCTGATGGACGGTGCGTCGGCGCGCCCCAAGTGTTCGCGCGCCCCGAGACCGCAGTGCTCTCCACCAGGTGGGTTTGTTTCCCTCAGATCCCCGCGCCCCGCTACAGGCGATTCGTGGATCGTGGCATCACGGTCATCAGTGAGCGCATTTTTCGTTGAGCGAGCAGGAAGAGAGTTCCCCGGTGTACGCGATCGTGCGAGCGGGCGGCCGACAGGAGAAGGTGTCTGTCGACGACGTCCTGAACATCGACAGGGTCTCCGAGGAGACCGGTGCCACCCTTACGTGGCAGCCCATCCTTGTGGTCGACGGTGACAACGTGGTCAGCGAGGCGAACAAGCTGAGCGGCTACACGGTCACCGCCGAGGTCCTCGGTGAGACCAAGGGCCCCAAGATCAACATCATGAAGTACAAGAACAAGACCGGTTACAAGAAGCGCCAGGGTCACCGCCAGAAGCACACCCAGGTGCGCGTTACCGGTATCGCGGCGAAGTAGGAGGCCTGGAGAAATGGCAAGCAAGAAGGGCGCTTCGTCCACTAAGAACGGTCGCGACTCGAATGCCCAGCGCCTCGGCGTGAAGCGCTTCGGTGGCCAGGCCGTTTCCGCCGGCGAGATCCTCATTCGTCAGCGGGGCACCAAGTTCCACCCGGGCGCCAACGTCGGTCGCGGTGGCGACGACACGCTGTTCGCCCTGGTCGACGGTGAGGTCAAGTTCGGTAACTTCCGCGGCCGCAAGGCCGTGAACATCGTCCCGGCCGCCGTCTAGGTCGAGCCGCGACGATTTCTTCGGGGCGGGCCAGGGAACACTGGCCCGCCCTTCGCGTTGTCACTAGGGAGTCCCTTCGAGGACGGCGCATAGCGCGGGTGGCACGTCGCATCACGGCCCCGCCAGGAGGCGGTGGCCCCACGAGTTACGGGGAGAGCAATGCCTGACTTCGTCGACGAGGCGGTCTTGCACGTCAAGGCCGGGAACGGCGGGCATGGCTGCGCCTCCGTGCACCGTGAGAAGTTCAAACCGCTGGGTGGACCGGACGGTGGAAACGGCGGCCGGGGCGGCGACATCGTCCTGGAGGTCGACACCCAGAGCGCGACCCTGCTGGACTACCAGCGCAGGCCGCACCGCACCGCCGAGAACGGGACGCCCGGCCAGGGCGGTCACCGGGCCGGGGCCAACGGCGAGCACCTGGTCCTGACCGTGCCCGACGGCACCGTGGTCACCAGGACGGACGGCGAGGTCATCGCCGACCTGGTGGGTCACGGCACCCGCCTGGTGCTGGCCCAGGGCGGCAACGGCGGTCTCGGTAACGCCGCGCTGGCCTCCAAGAAGCGCAAGGCCCCCGGCTTCGCCCTCAAGGGTGAGGAGGGCGAGGTCGTCGACGTGCGTCTGGAGATGAAGACCATCGCCGACGTGGGTCTGGTCGGCTTCCCCAGCGCCGGCAAGTCCTCGCTGATCGCCGCGATGTCCGCGGCCCGGCCCAAGATCGCCGACTACCCGTTCACCACCCTCATCCCGAACCTGGGCGTGGTGGAGGCGGGCTCGGTCCAGTACGTCGTCGCCGACGTGCCAGGGCTCATCCCCGGCGCCAGTGACGGCAAGGGCCTGGGCCTGGAGTTCCTGCGCCACATCGAGCGCTGCTCCACCCTGTTGCACGTGCTGGACTGCGCCACCTTCGAGCCCGGCCGCGACCCGGTCACCGACCTGGAGGCCCTGGAGGCCGAACTGGCCGCCTACGGGGAGCAGACCGGGGTCGACCTGTCCGACCGGCCGCGCGTGGTCGCCCTGAACAAGGTGGACGTGCCCGACGCCCGCGAGCTCGCCGACATGGTCCGTCCCATGCTGGAGGAGCGCGGCTACAAGGTCATGGAGCTGTCCGCGGCCTCCCGTGAGGGCCTGCGCGAACTCTCCTATGCCCTCGGTGAGCAGGTCGCCGCCGCGCGACAGAGCGAACCGGCGGCCGAACCCACCCGCATCGTGCTGCGGCCCAAGCTCATCGGTGACACGCCCTTCGAGGTGGTCCCGCTGGGGAACAACATCTTCCGGGTGCGTGGCGACAAGCCGGCCCGTTGGGTGCGCCAGACCGACTTCTCCAACGACGAGGCCGTCGGCTACCTGGCCGAACGACTCAACCGGCTCGGTATCGAGGGGGCACTGGCCAAGGCCGGCGCCACCCAGGGGGCCGAGGTGCGCATCGGTACCGAGGAGGACTCGGTGGTCTTCGACTGGGACGACTCGCTCGACGCCGAGGTCGTCCCGTCCGGCCCGCGCGGCACCGACGCCCGGCTGGGCTGACCCGCGCGGGGACCGACCGCTCCACACCGGCCGAACCCACACAGGCAAGCGCACGGCGCCCGGAAAAGGCGCCGTGCCACGGATGGAAAGTCCCTCGTGGTGCACAGCGCAGACACCCCGAAGCAGCACGTCGAACCCATGGAGGCGGCCGGTCGCCGTTCCGTGGCCCAGGCCCGCAGGGTCGTGGTCAAGGTGGGGTCCTCCTCATTGACCACCCCCGACGGACTCATCGACGCCGGCCGTATCCGGGACCTGGTCGAGGTGTTGGCCGCGCGCCGCGCCCTCGGCCAAGAGGTGATCCTGGTCTCCTCAGGTGCGGTCGCGGCCGGAATGAGTCCGCTGGGCATGACCCGGCGCCCTCGTGATCTGGCCTCACAGCAGGCCGCCGCCAGCGTCGGCCAAGGGTTGTTGGTGGCCTCCTACACCGCCGAACTCGCCGGACACGGACTCACCGCGGCCCAGGTCCTGCTCACCGTCGAGGACATGATGCGGCGAGTGCAGCACCGCAACGCCCAACGGACCCTGCGCCGACTGCTCGACATCGGCGCCGTGCCGATCGTCAACGAGAACGACACCGTGGCGACCCACGAGATCCGGTTCGGCGACAACGACCGCCTGGCGGCCCTGGTCGCCCACCTGATGCGCGCCGACGCGCTCGTGCTGCTCTCGGACGTGGATGCCCTCTACGACGGGAATCCGGCCGACGAGGGCACCTCGGTGGTGCACCTGGTCCGGGGCCGCGCGGATCTCGACGGCATCGACATCGGCAGCACCGGCAAACGCGGTGTCGGTACCGGCGGCATGGTCACCAAGGTGGACTCGGCGCGCATCGCCACCGAGGCCGGCGTGCACACCGTGCTGACCTCGGTGGCCAACGCCCGGGCCGCCCTGGCGGGGGAGAGGGTCGGCACGTTCTTCGCCCCGGCCGACGGCCGCCGCCCCTCCGCCCGGCAACTGTGGCTGGCGCACGCCACCGCGGGACGGGGGAGCCTGGTCCTGGACCCGGGAGCGGTGAAGGCGGTGGTCGAGGAGAAGGCGTCGTTGCTGCCGGCCGGTGTGGTCAAGGCGCACGGCGAGTTCAGCGCCGGCGATCCGGTCGACCTGCGCGACGAGTCGGGCACCCTGGTCGCTCGAGGGCTGGTCAACTACGACGCCGCCGAGGTCCCCGACCTGATGGGTCGATCCACCCGGTGGTTGGCCCGCGAGATGGGCCCCACCTACGAACGCGAGCTGGTCCACCGCGACGACCTCGTGGTGCTGTAGAGCGGGGCCGGGCGGAGCCGATGCCCCGACGCTCCTTCGACGGGTCGGGTGGAAGTGCCCGAGATCTCTCCTCGCCGTGTGCGCCCTTCTCGTGTGCCGTCGTCGGTCCGTGAAAGGGTCGGGGCAGGATGTCCTGAGGAGGGTGCCACCCATGTCGAGTCTGCTGACCCACCTGTTGGCGTTGGGGTTGCGAGTGGTGCGCAAGGGCCCCATGGGATCGGTGGAGGGCGCTCGTGAGTGGATGAACGAGCCCAAGGAGGACCCGTCCGCTCCGCACTGGCTCACCCGACGGCACTGGATCACGCGTCGACGGGTCGGTGGCTTCTCCACCTTCACCGTGCGTCCCCGCGGTGTGCGGGAACCCGAGAAGGCCGTGCTGTACCTGCACGGTGGCACCTACGTCAGCGAGATCTCCGGCTGGCACGGGGTGCTGATCTCGCGCATGGTCGACGCCGGCTGTCGGGTGGAGGTGCCGATCTACGGGCTGGCCCCCGAACACACCTACCGGGAGGCCTTCGGGTTCCTGCACGAGGTGTATCGGGAGCTGATGGCGGACGTCGATCCGACGCGCACGTTGCTGGCCGGGGACTCCGCGGGCGGAGGGCTCGCCCTCGCCCTGACACAGACCCTGCCGGAGGTCGCCCTGCCCGCCCCGACACGGCTGGTCCTGATCTCTCCCTGGCTCGACCTGACGATGTCCAACCCCGACATCCTGGAGGTGGAGGGGGCGGACCCCTGGCTCAACCCGGTCGGGCTCCTGGAGGCCGCCAAGGAGTGGGCGGGCGGCGACGACCTGACCGAACCCCGGCTGAGCCCCATCTACGGGCCGATGGCCGGCCTGCCGCCCATGGACCTGTACATCGGCACTCGCGACCTGCTCTGGCCCGACACCCGCCGGTTGTACGACCAGGTGACCCGGGCCGGGGGAGAGGTACGTCTGTTCGAGGAGGAGGGGGCGCTCCACGTCCACCCGCTGCTCCCCGTCCCCGAAGGGGGCCAGGCGCGGGCGCGGATCATGCGGACCGTCGAGGAGCTGTGAAACACCCTCGTGGGACGCGTTCGGTGGGCGGGGTGACGTGGCCGTCGCTCAGGACAGCCTCCTGACCACGGGCAGAGGCAGGCGCTTCATCAGGAAACCGATCGGCGCCCACGGCCAGGCGGGGACGTACGCCTTGACCTTGCGCTTCTCGATCGCGGCCACCATGGAACGTACGCCCACCTCGGTCTCCACCATGAATCGGGTCTTCTGCCGAACGTGCTCGTTCATCTCCGAGCGGATGTAGCCCGGATAGATCACCGACACGTCCAGACCGGGGACGTGCTCGGAACGCAGACCCTCGGCGATGGCGGCCACGCCCGCCTTGGTGGCGGCGTAGACGGTCATGGCCTTGCGCATGCCGCGCAGGGCCGACATCGAGGAGATCATCACCAGATGGCCGTGACCCTGCGCACGGAAGATCTCCATGGCCGCCTCCGACTGGGCCAGCGCCCCCACGAAGTTGGTCATGGCGGTCTGCCGGTTGGCGTCGTAGCGGCCCTTGCCGAGCGCGGCGCCCTTGCCCAGCCCCGCGTTGACGATGACCCGGTCCACCGTGCCGAACTCGGCCGCGAACTCCCCGAAGACCCGGAAGACCGCCTCGTCGTCGGTGACGTCCAGTGCCTTGAGCACCACCCGGCGATCGGGACGCGCGGCCACGATCTCGTCCCTGAGGGAGCCCAACTTCTCCGTGCGCCGGGCGCACAGGCCCAGGTCGTAGCCGAGGGCGGCGAACCGGCGCGCCATCTCCGCGCCCAGGCCCGCCGAGGCCCTGGTGATCAGGATCGTTCCCTTGCTCATGTGCGCTTCTCCGTGCCGCTCTTCATCGTGGGTCCGCCCCGGTCGAGCCTCCACGCGGTGTCGAGCACCGGGGGTCGGGCCGGGTCCATCGCGTCGACACTATGACCCGGGTCGGTGGAACGACCGAGGCGGGCCACCGCGTCCGCGCCCTCGTGTCCTGCCGGAGCCGGATCCACCCGAGTGACCACGACCGCTCCGAGACGCGGCACTAGGATGCGGTGCGTGACTCAACAGACGACACAGCACGGCGACTCCCATCCGCACGAGGGCGCCGTCCGCGAGATCCCGACCGGCCGCAACGCCACCAAGCTCGTCTACGCCCCGGAAAGGGACGGTCTCGCCGACGCCGGCGAGATCGTGTGGACGTGGGTGCCCTTCGAGGAGGACGCGAGCCAGGGCAAGGACCGGCCCATGCTGGTGGTCGGCCGCAAGGGTCGCCGCCTGCACGGCCTGATGCTGTCCTCCCAGCGGCCCGACGACCACGAGCGCCAGGACTGGCTGCCCATCGGCTCCGGCCCCTGGGACCGTGAGGAACGCGACTCCTACCTGCGGGTGGACCGCCTCTTCGAGTTCGACGAGGACGACATCCGCCGCGAGGCCGCCGTGATGAACGAGGACATCTTCTGGAAGGTCGCCGCCGTCCTGCGCGACCGCTACGGCTGGCGCTGACCTCTTCCGACCCCGGGACCGGCTCGGCCCGTGGACAACCCCTGCGGTGGTCGACCAGGCGCTATACGCTGGAGGGAATCCCTCCGGCGACGGTGCCCTTCGACGCCGCAGGCGCCACCGGCCGGGGCGGCCTCCCGAGCAAGGAAGCCCGAAATGACAGTCAACAGTGACATCGAGCGTGAGGTCCACGATGTGGCCCGACGCGGCAAGGACGCGGCCGTCGACCTCGCCACGCTCAGCAGGTCGGCCAAGGACGCCGCCCTGAACGCGATCGCCGATAACCTGCTCAAGCGGTCCGACGAGATCACCGCGGCCAACGCCGAGGACGTCGAGCGCGCCCGAGCCGAGGGCACCGGCCCGGCCATGATCGACCGGCTCACCCTCACTCCACGGCGGATCGAGGCCATCGCCGAGGCCGTGCGCGAGATCGTCGAGCTGCCGGACCCGGTGGGCGAGTCGGTGCGCGGAGGCGTGCTCCCCAACGGCCTGGACCTGCGGCAGATCCGCGTGCCACTGGGTGTCATCGGGATCATCTACGAGGGCAGGCCCAACGTCACCGTCGACGCGGCCGCACTGTGTCTGAAGAGTGGGAACGCCGCGCTACTGCGCGGATCGTCCTCGGCCTACAACTCCAACACCGCCATCGTGCGGGTGCTGCGGGACGCGCTGGAGGGCACCGAGGTGCCGGTCGACGCGATCCAACTCGTCCCCGGGCGCACCCGTGAGTCCTCCACCGCGCTGATGCGTGCGCGTGGCCTGGTCGACGTGCTCATCCCACGTGGCGGCGGCTCGCTCATCCAGGCCATCGTGCGTGACTCCACCGTTCCGGTGATCGAGACCGGCGAGGGCCTGTGCCACGTGTACGTGGACGCCGACGCCGACCTGGACAAGGCGGTGGCCATCGCCACCAACGCCAAGGCGCAGCGCTGCTCGGTGTGCAACTCCGCGGAGACGCTCCTGGTGCACGAGGCGGTCGCCGAGGCGTTCGTGCCGCGGGCACTGGAGTCCCTCGCCGAGGCCGGTGTGACCGTCCACGGCGACCCTCGGGTCCTGGAGATCGCCGCGGCCCACCCGACCCGGGCCACGGTGGTCGAGGCGACGGAGGAGGACTGGGCGACCGAGTACCTGGACATGGACCTGGCCGTGCGAGTGGTGCCCGACGTCGACGCGGCGTTGGCGCACATCCGCGAGTACTCCACCCAGCACACCGAGGCGATCATCACCGACTCGCTGGCCACCTCCCGGTACTTTGTGGCCCGGGTGGACTCGGCCGCGGTGATGGTGAACGCCTCCACCCGTTTCACGGACGGTGGCGAGTTCGGATTCGGCGCGGAAATCGGTATTTCCACCCAGAAACTGCACGCCAGGGGTCCGATGGGTCTCGCCGAAATGACATCGACCAAGTACGTGGTCACCGGTGACGGTCACCTGAAGTGACCACACGCCGGGTGGCATGCGACTTCGGGGAAGGGCCGTTCGAGGAATCGGGCGGCCCTTCCCCGTTCTCATGCCACCGTGGTGAACCCCGGTACCGATGGGCACACGCGCCATGACGGTCACTTGCGTCACCTCGGTTGTTTCCTTCGGCGAAACCTGGGCAGAGGCGAAACTTCCCCGGACAAGTATTCCCAAAGCCGTCGCCGATCGGTACTTTCGCTTTGGTGTCACACGGCGCTCTTCCCGCACCCTAATCAGGAGCGTCCGGCCCCCACCGGTCACGACGAAAGGAAATCCCCCGCATGAAGCTCGGGAGTAAGATCGCCGCGTCCACCGCCACCGCGGCTCTGGCGATCGGCAGCGTCACCATGATGGCTGCTCCTGCCCAGGCCGATCTGGTCACCCTGTGCTCCGGTCACGGCGGTGAGATCACCCTGCCGACCGATCTGAAGGTCCCCTCCGGCGCGAGCTGCTTCCTGGACGGCACCGTCGTCCAGGGCGACGTCACCGTCGAGCAGGACGCCAACCTCCACATCATCGGTGGCGCCATCGAGGGCGAGGTGTCCGTCGCCGGCGACGCCTACTTCGACGCCTCCGACACCACGGTCGACGGTGACGTGGTCAACTCCGGTTCCTACGGCACCTACCTGGAGGACGGCAGTTCGGTCGCCGCTCTGCGGGCCCAGGCCGCCGAGGGCGCCGCCAACGACGGTTTCGTCTACGTGGTCGGTGCCTCCGCCGCGTCCGTGGACGCGACCACCGGCGAGCTCTACGTCAACGGCGGCCGTATCACCGACGGCGTGAACGCCGACGGTGTCGTCTACGCCGACATCTACGACAGCGTCGTCCGCGGCGACCTCACCGTCAACGGCTCCGCCTCCGGCGGGATCCTGTGCGACAGCGAGGTCCTGGGCAACGCCACCTACAGCGACAGCTCCGGCCCGATCGCGGTCGGTGCCGGCGAGAGCGACGACTTCTGCGCTTCGGTCAACTACGTCGACGGTGACCTGTCCGTCACCGGCGTCTCCGGTGGTGCCTACATCGACAACAACATCGTCGGCGGCGACCTGGTGGCCACCGGCAACAGCCCGACCGCCCAGATCGGTGACGCCAACCGCGTGCGTGGCGGCATCGTCACCGAGGAGGTCGCCATGCGCGCGCTGGCCGCCGAGGTGACCGCCGAGTTCGAGGCCCACGAGGCCGACCTGGCGGACGAGGTCGAGGAGGCCCGCGCCGAGACCGTGGACGCGGCCATCGAGGCCGGTCCCGCCTTCTAGGGGTACCCACTCGCCTCGGACCTTCCGACTTCGTCGGTGCCCGGGTGAACGGATCACGGCAGCGTCGACGGCCTCCGGCCGGCGGCGCTGCCGTCGTTGTGCCGCCAACCCTTTCCGGTTTATATCGCACCCGTGACGACGGTCATGATTGAGTGATATGTTCGCGCCATGGCTGACTCCCAACGGCTCGCCGTGGTCTCCGGCGGCTCCGGTGGCATCGGACGAGCCGTCGTGTTCGCGCTCGCCGAGGCCGGGCACGAGGTGGTGGCCCTGGGCCGTGACCCCGATCGCCTCGCTCTGCTCGCCGACGACGCCCGGGAGCGGGGGCACTTCGTCGCCACCCGGGTGTGCGACCTCGCCGACGAAGTCGCCGTGTCCGAACTCACCGAATCACTCGGCCCCGTGTCCGTCCTGGTCAACAATGCCGGCTCCGCGCACAGCGCCCGCCTGCGCGACACCGACCTCGACCTGTGGCGTCACCACCTGGACGCCAACGCCACCTCCGCGTTCCTGCTCACCCGGGCCCTACTACCCGGCATGCTCGAACGCGACCACGGGCGCGCGATCTTCGTCGCGTCCACCGCCGCGCACACCGGAACCCGCTACACCGTCGCCTACGCGGCCGCCAAGCACGCCGTCCTCGGCCTGGCCCGTTCGGTGGCCGACGAGGTCGCCGGCACCGGCGTGACCGTCAACTCCGTGTGCCCCTCCTTCGTACGCACCCCCATGACCGAACGTTCGGTGGCCCGTATCGCCGAACGCACCGGACGCGACCCCGGCCGGGCCGAACGCGCCCTCGCCGAGGCAACGCCCCTGGGCCGGCTCATCGAACCCGAGGAGGTGGCGGCCGCCGTCACCTACCTGGCGAGCCCCCTGGCCGGGGCGATCAACGGCCAGTCCCTCACCCTTGACGGAGGAGACACCCAACGATGAGCGCCTTTCGCGGCTCCGTGCCGCTCACCGACCGGTGGGACCACTTCGACCTGACCCGGGTCGACGGGGTCACCACCGTCACCCTGAACCGGCCCGACCGGCTCAACGCACTCACCTTCGAGGCCTACGCCGACCTGCGGGACCTGCTGCTGGAACTGCCGCACCGCGACGACACCCGCGTGCTGGTCCTGCGCGGCCAGGGCCGGGCCTTCTGCTCCGGTGGCGACGTCGACGAGATCATCGGCCGGACCCTGGAGATGGCCCCCGACGAACTCCTCGCCTTCACCCGCATGACCGGGGAGGTGATCCGGGCGATGCGCGAGTGCCCGATCCCCGTGATCGCCGGGATCCAGGGCATGGCCGCCGGCGCCGGCGCGGTCCTGGCCCTGGCCTCCGACTTCCGGGTGGTGGCCCGCTCGGCCCGCTTCGCGTTCCTGTTCACCAGGGTGGGGTTGTCCGGGGCCGACATGGGCGCCGCCTACCTGCTGCCCCGCATGGTCGGCCTGGGAAACGCCACCCGCGTCCTCATGCTCGGCGACACGGTGGAGTCCGACGAGGCCGAACGCATCGGTCTGGTGAGCGAACTGGTGGAGGACCACGAGCTCGACGCCGCCGTGGACCGGCTCGCCGAGAGGCTGGCCAAGGGCCCTTCCTTCGCCTACGCCCAGACCAAGGCCCTGGTGTCCCGGGAACTCGACATGAGTCTGTCCGGGGCCATCGAACTGGAGGCCATGACCCAGGCGTTGCTCATGCGCGGTGAGGACTACGCCGAATTCCACGCCGCCTTCACCGGCCGTCGCACCCCCCAATGGAAGGGACGCTGAGTGGAACCCGTACACCTGCCGCCCACCCCGCACACACTGGTGAACCCGCCCGAACTCGGACCCAACCCGGGCTTCTCCCACGCCGTGGTCCCCGCCCCGGGCCGTCTGGTCCACCTGGCCGGACAGATCGCCTCCGGGCCCGACGGGCGGCTGGCCGCCGAGTCCCTGGTCGACCAGTTCGACGGTGCCCTGGCCAACGTCGTCACCGCCCTGCGAGCCTGTGGTGGTTCACCCGAACACCTGACCCGTCTGAGCGTGTACACCACCGACGTGCCCGGCTACCGGGCCTCCGGGCGGGAACTGGGCCGGGTCTATCGCGCCCACATGGGTCGCCACTACCCGGCCGTGGCGTTGTTCGGGGTGGCCGAGTTGTTCGAACCCGGTGCCTTGTTGGAACTGGTCTGCGACGCCGTCATCCCGGGGCCGACCGACTGACCTCAGGGGGCCACGGTGGCGCGGACGTGGTCCAGGGCGGGCCCGCGCAGCAGGGCGTGCAGGTCGAAGAAGACACGCGCGGCCCTGCTGCCCGCCCACCGGTCGGGCAGCAGTTCGGGTGGCAGCCCCGGGTCGAGGAACGGCAGCCTCCGCCAGGAGTCCACCGCGCGCAGGTGGTCGGCGAAGGCCATCGCCCGCTGCTCGGGGTCGTGGTCCGAAGGTGTGCCGCGGCGGCGCCACGCGGTCAGCACCGGCTCGTGTTCGTCGAGGAACCCCCGGTACATCGCTTGAAGCGCGGGCAGGTCCCACCAGCGGGCGACGGACGTGGTCAGGTCGCGAAAGTCCAGGTGGGTCGCGTGGAACAGCTCCGCGTGCTCCTCCAGGTCCAGTTCCCGCAGGGTGGCGCGCGCCTGGTCGGTGAGGTGCGCGGGTGCGATCCACACCCCGGCGGCGGTGGTGCCGAACCCCAGCCGGGTCAGCTGGGTCCGCAACGCGTGCCGGCGGCGACGTTCGGACTCGGGAACGGAGAACACCACCAGTACCCAACCGTCCTCGGCGCGAGCCACCCGGTGGCCGAAGATGCGCTGGTCACCCTCGCCGAGTATGCGGCGTCCCTCGTCGGAGAGCCGGTAGCCGGCAGCGCCGCCCAGACGCTCGGACACCAGTAGTCCACGGCGTTTGAGCCGGGAGACCGCCGAGCGGACCGAGGGGCCGTCGACGTCGAGTCCGCCCATCAACGCGATCAGGTCGGCCACCCCCGTCCATCCGCCCACGTCGCGGGCGTAGGTGCCGAAGAACGACACGATCAGGGCCCGGGGACGGCGCAGGACGCGGTCGGCGTCGGCTGTGGGGTCCGGGGCTGCTCGGTCGCTGTTGACAATCATGGGCACACGATAGCCGCCGGTGTCGGCACCCCTTGCGGTGCTCGGCCTTCACCCTCATCACGTTTGGTTTCCCGGTAAGTTCATATCACTCTCTTGACGGCCGTCACGTTCTGGGTGCATCTTCGGAGTGAGGCGGATCACGTTCCCGAGAGAGTCGAGGTCGCCCATGGCGCTCCCGCCCCACGAAAACGACCACGAGTTCGCCCGATGGGTCACCGACCGGGCGACCGAACTCGACGACACCCCCGGCGAACCGGGACGCGTCGACCGGGCACTGCTCCAGGGCCTGGGCGAGAGCGGGCTGTTGCCAGCGCTGTTCCCCGGCACGGCCGACGACGGACCTCTGCGCGAGGCCCCCGCCACTCGGTTGTGCCTGCTCCGCGAACACCTGGCCGGTGTCGACACCCACGCCGAGACCGCCCTGGCCCTCCAAGGGCTGGGGACCTACCCCCTCCTGCAGTCCGGGAGCGACCGACAGCGGAAGCGCTGGGTCCCCGAGGCCGCGGCGGGACGGGCGGTGGCGGCCTTCGCCCTCACCGAACCCGAGGCCGGGTCCGACGCCGCCGCGCTGGAGCTGCGCGCCGAACCGTCCGGCGACGGTTGGCGACTGCACGGTGAGAAGACGTGGATCTCCAACGCGCCGGACGCCGACTTCTACACCGTCTTCGCCCGAACCACCCCCGGCACCCGTTCCCGGGGCGTCACCGCCTTCTGCGTCCCCGCCGACCGCCCGGGCCTGTCCGGTGAGCCCCTGGAGATGCTGTCCCCGCACGCTCTGGGGCACCTGGTCTTCGACGGGGTCCAGGTCGGCTCGGAGGACCTGGTGGGCGCCCCCGACCAGGGGTTCTCGGTGGCCATGCGCACCCTGGACCTGTTCCGTCCCAGCGTCGGCGCGTTCGCCGTCGGCATGGCCCGGGCGGCTCTGGCCGCCGCCAAGGAGCACACCGCCGAGCGTCGCGCCTTCGGAGGACCCCTCACCGCTCTGCAGACCGTCTCCCACACGCTCGCCGAGATGGCCACGCGTACCGAGGCCGCCCGCCTGCTGGTGTACGCCGCCGCCGAGGAGTACGACTCGGGTGGGCCCGACGTCACGCTCAAGGCGGCGATGGCCAAGCTGTTCGCCACCGAGACCGCCCAGTACGTGGTCGACTCCGCCGTCCAACTGCACGGTGCGCGTGCCCTGCACCGGGGCCACCTCCTGGAACACCTGTACCGAGAGGTCCGCGCACCCCGCATCTATGAAGGGGCCTCGGAGGTCCAGCGCCAGATCATCGCCCGTCACATGTAGTCGTCCACGAGCCGACACCGAGCCGTCACCACGGCCACGCCGCCCGCTGTCGCACCCCGCACTCGGAGGTCCAGCAATGTCGCACTCTCCGCCCGACCGACCGCTCCCACCGTCCTCGACCCCGAGCGCGTACGAGGACACCTTCACCCGCGACCACCTGCCGCCCCTGGAACAGTGGCCGCTCATCGAACCCCTGGACGTACCCGAGCGCCTCAACTGCGCGGAAGAGCTCCTGGACGGCACCATCGCCGGCCACGGCGCCGACCGGCGCTGCGTCGTGGGCGAACACGAGACGCTGACCTACGGAGAACTGCGGGACCGGGTGGATCGCATCGCCCACGTCCTGGTGGAGGAACGCGGCCTGAGACCGGGGGAGCGGGTGCTGCTGCGCGGCCCCAACGCCCCCTGGCTCGCCGCCTGCTGGCTGGCCGTGCTCAAGGCCGGGGGCGTGGTCGTCACCGTCCTCCCGATGTTGCGCGCCGGTGAGCTCGCCACCATCCTGCGCTCCGCGCACGTGGCCCACGCGCTGTGCGACGCCCGCTTCCTGGACGACCTGGACGAGGCGTCCCGGCGGGTGGGGGAGGACGCCCCCTCGACCCTGGTGTACGGCGGAAAGGGCCCCGACGACCTCACCGCACGGGTGGCCGCCCACCCCGACCCGTTCACCGCCGTGCGCACCGCCGCCGACGACGCCTGCATGATCGCCTACACCTCCGGTACCACCGGCGACCCCAAGGGGTGCGTGCACTTCCACCGCGACGTGCTCGCCATCGCCGACACCTACTCCGCCCAAGTGCTCAAGCCCGCCCCCGAGGACCTGTTCGTCGGCAGCCCGCCCTTCGCGTTCACCTTCGGACTCGGCGGACTGCTGATCTTCCCGTTGCGCGCCGGAGCCGCCACGGTGCTGCTGGAACGCCCGCGCCCCGAGGCGCTGCTGGACGCCGTCACCGAACGAGGCGCCACCATCCTGTTCACCGCGCCCACCGCCTACCGGGCCATGCTCGCCGGACGCGGCGACCGCGACCTGTCCACCCTGCGCCGGTGCGTGTCCGCCGGTGAGCACCTGCCGGCGGTCACCTGGCGGGACTGGTTCGAGGCCACCGGTGTGCGGCTGCTCGACGGCATCGGCGCCACCGAGATGCTGCACATCTTCATCTCCTCCACCGACGACCACATGCGCCCCGGCTCCACCGGCAGGCCCGTCCCCGGGTTCACCGCCGCCGTCCTCGACGACAAGGGCGACCCCGTCCCCGACGGCGAACCCGGACACCTGGCGGTCCGCGGCCCCGTCGGCTGCCGCTACCTGAACGACCCGCGCCAGAGGGAGTACGTCCGCCACGGCTGGAACCACACCGGAGACACCTACGTACGCGACGAGGACGGCTACTTCTGGTACCGGGCGCGCAGCGACGACATGATCGTCTCCGCCGGCTACAACATCGCCCCCGCCGAGGTGGAGGAGGCGCTGCTCACCTCCCCCGACGTGGAGGAGGCGGCCGTGGTGGGGGTGGAGGACCCCGAACGCGGCCTGGCCGTACGGGCGTACGTGGTGCCGCGGCCGGGTCCGACCGCCGACACCGCCCTGGCCGATCGCCTGCGCGAACACGTGCGCTCCCGCATCTCCCCGTACAAGACGCCGCGCTCGGTGGTCTTCGTCGACGAACTGCCCCGGACCGCCACCGGCAAGCTCCAGCGCTTCCGGCTGCGGGAGGGCACCCTGTGACACCACACGCGAGTCCCGACCACCGAGCGGCCCGCCCCGACGCGCGGGCGACGGCACCCGGCAGACCGTGACGTCGACGAACAGGACGTCAACGAACAGGAAGGCGGCGCGATGCGCATCGTGTGTATCGGCGCTGGACCCGCGGGACTGTACTTCGCGGCCCTGGCCCGACAACTCGACGCCACCCACGACATCACCGTCTACGAACGCAACGCCCCGGACGACACCTTCGGATTCGGCGTGGTGCTCTCCGACGAGACCCTCGGCGGCATCGAACACGCCGACCCCCGAGCCTACGAGCGACTCACCGCGGAGTTCGCCCGCTGGGACGACATCGACGTCCACTTCGACGGCACCGTCACCACCTCCGGCGGGCACGGCTTCGCCGCCATCGGCCGCCGGGCCCTCCTACAGATCCTGCGCGCCCGCTGCGCCGAACTCGGAGTGCGCGTCCACACCCGCACCGAGGCGCCGCCCGCCGCGGAACTCGCCGCCGAGTACGACCTCGTGGTCGCCGCGGACGGAGCGAACAGCGCCACGCGCACCGCCCACGCCGACGCGTTCGGCACCACCCTCGAACCGCGGAGCAACCGGTTCATGTGGCTGGGCACCGACCTGGTCTTCGACGCGTTCAACTTCCACATCCTGCGCACCCCGCACGGGATCATGCAGCTGCACTGCTACCCCTACGCGACCGACGCCAGTACGTTCCTCGTGGAGATGGCCGAGGACGTGTGGGAGGCCGCCGGGTTCGTCGACCGAGACCTCGCCCCCGGGGAGAGCGACCTCGACGCCATCGCCCGCTGCGAGAAGCTGTTCGCCGACGTCCTGGGACGGCACCGACTGCTGCCCAACAACTCCCGCTGGCAGCGCTTCACCACCGTCCGCAACCGCACCTGGCACCATGGCAACGTCGTCCTGCTCGGCGACGCCGCGCACACCGCGCACTTCTCCATCGGATCCGGCACCAAGCTGGCCATGGAGGACGCCCTGGCGCTCGCCGCCCGCCTGCACGAGCACCCCGATCTGCCGAGTGCCCTGGACGCCTACGAGGACGAACGCCGAGCCGTGGTGACCAGCACCCAACGCGCCGCCCAGGCCAGCCTGGAATGGTTCGAGGACATCCACCGCCACGTCGACGCCGACCCGCTGCCGTTCGCCTTCGACCTGCTGACCCGCAGCCGCCGCGTCACCTACGACAACCTGCGCCTGCGCGACCCGGAGTTCGTCGCCCGGGTCGACGACTGGTTCGCCCACAAGGTGGCCCGCGAGGTCACGGGCGGAGAAGGCGCCCCCGCAGTTCGCCCGCCCATGTTCCACCCCTTCCGCCTGGGCGCGTTGGAACTGGACAACCGGGTCGTCGTCTCGGCCATGGACATGTACTCCTCCACCGACGGCACCCCCGGCGACTTCCACCTCGTCCACCTGGGCGGCAAGGCCCTCGGTGGCGCCGGACTCGTCATGACCGAGATGGTGTGCGTGTCCGCCGACGCCCGCATCACCCCCGGCTGCGCCGGACTCTACGCACCCGAACACGAGACCGCCTGGCGCCGCTTCACCGACTTCGCGCACGAGCACAGCCGGGCCCGCGTCGGAGTGCAGCTCGGGCACGCCGGCCGCAAGGGCTCCACCCGACTGATGTGGGAGGGGATCGACCAACCCCTGACCACCGGCAACTGGCCGGTGGTCTCCCCATCGCCGCTGCCCTACCGTGACGGAGTCAACCAGGTACCCCGGGAACTGGACCGGGCCGCCATGGACGCCATCCGCGACGACTTCGTCGCCGCCGCCCACGCCGCCGACCGGGCCGGGTTCGACCTGCTCGAACTCCACTGCGCGCACGGCTACCTGCTGTCCTCGTTCCTGTCCCCGGTCACCAACCGACGCACCGACGCCTACGGGGGCGACCTGACCGGCCGGCTCCGCTACCCCCTGGAAGTCCTCACCGCCGTGCGCGCCGCCTGGCCCGACCACAAACCCCTCACCGTGCGCGTATCCGCCACCGACTGGGTCGAGGGCGGCACCACCGGCGACGACGCGGTCCGGATCGCCCGCGCCCTCGTCGCGGCCGGAGCCGACGCCATCGACGTCTCCACCGGACAGGTCACCCCCGACGAGGAACCCGCGTTCGGGCGCAGCTACCAGGTCCCCTACGCCGAACGAGTCCGCCGCGAACTCGGTGTCCCCGTCATCGCCGTGGGCGCCATCTCCTCCCACGACGACGTCAACTCGACCATCCTGGCCGGTCGCGCCGACCTGTGCGCCCTGGGCCGCCCCCACCTGTACGACCCGCACTGGACCCTCCACGCCGCCGCCGAACAGGACTACGCGGGCCCCGGCGTCACCTGGCCGGTCCCCTTCCGCGCCGGTAGCCGCAAACCCCCCACCGGACGCACCGACGGGCCGCGTCCCCGACTCGAACTGCTACGGTCCGGCGACGACTCCACCCGGCACCGACGGTGGCGTCCCCACACCACCCGAGACGAGCCCTAGGGAGACCACGGTGTCGACCGCCTATGGCGACCACCCCAGCCAGATCGTCCACCGCCACGAGCCACGCCGGTACGACGGACCCGCCCCGGTCGCGGTTCTACTGCACGGCGGCTGGTGGCGGGACCTGCACGACGCGCGCCTCATGGACCCCTTGGCCGGGGACCTGGCCGCCGCCGGGTGGTTCGTGTGGAACGTCGAATACCGCCGCACCGGAACCGACGGCGGTGGCTGGCCACGGACGGCCCACGACGTCGCCCGCGCCCTGGACCTGCTCGCCGCCACCGCCGACCACGAGGACGGGCTGGACACCTCACGCGTGGTCGCCATCGGTCACTCCGCCGGCGGGCACCTCGCCCTCATGACCGCCGCGGACTCCCTCGTCACCTCCGTGGTCACCCTGGCGCCCATCACCGACCTGCGCCGCTGCGCCGACGCCGGGCTGGGAGAGGACGCCGTCGCACCCTTCCTCGGCCCCGATCCCGCCCCCGAGCTGTACACGGAATCCTCGCCCCTGCACCGACTCCCCATCGGAGTCCCGCAGTTGATCGTGCACGGCGCCGCCGACCAACGGGTTCCCGTCGAACACAGCCGCGACTACGTGGCCGCGGCCCGGGCCGCCGGTGACCCCGTGGAGTACCGGGAGATCGCCGGAGCCGACCACTTCGCCGTCATCGACCCCGCGCACACCGCCTGGCGTACCGTGCGCGACGCCCTCGGCGCCCGCTGACGACCGGGCCCGCACGACGAACGGCGGGGGTGGAGGGGCGACCATACCGATCGCCCCCTCCACCCCCGCCATCGACCACGACGGTGTTCCGGTCGAGGTCAGTTGTCGTTGGAGCCGTTCGTGCCGCCCGAACCGGACTCGCCCCGGGTGTCGCCCTGGTTCCCACCGTTCCGCCAGCGGTCCGCCATCGAGTCGAAGATGCGGCCGCCCGCGCGCCCGGCGCCGTCGGCCACCCCGCGCAGGGTGCTGACCAGCGGGTCGCTGGTGCGGTTCCACTCGTCCCGGTAGGACCTGGCCGCGTTGCCCGCCTCCTCGGTGACTTTGGCGTCACGGTCGGTGGAGCGGCGGGGGTAGTCGCCGTCGACGACGCGCTGGTACTCGCCGCTCTCCACCCACCGGTGCAGCTCGGCCACCCGGACCACCGCGAAGGGGTGCGTCGCCGGAACGGTGGTCATCAGCTTCAGCACGCTGTCCACGGCGTCGCCGCCGCCCTCGTACTCGCGAGCCTGCTCCATGAAGGAATCGGGGTTCATCTGGGACAGGTTGGAACCACCGGCGAGCTTCATCAGGGCGCGCTTGGCGGCGTCCGGGTTCTGGCAGGCGAGCAGCCCGGCACGGTCACTGGACAGCTCGGACTTGCGCTGCCACTCCCGCAGCCCCGCCAGGATCGCCTGGATGGCGATGGCGCCCAACGGGATCCACATGATCTTGGTGGACAGCCACACCAGCAACAGGAGCAACGTGCGGTAGATGGTGTGGCCACTGAGCACGTGCCCGACCTCGTGCCCGATGACGAACCGCTTCTCCTCGGCGTCGAACAGGTCGAACAGACCGGTCGTCATGACGATGAACGGCTTCTTGCGGCCGATCGCCATGGCGTTGGGCTGGGGATCCATCTTGACGTAGAGCTCGGGAACCTCGTCCAGGTCCAGGACGTAGGCCGCGTCGCGCAGGTAGTCGTGCAGTTCCGGGAACTGGGTGGGGCTGACCCGCACGGCGCTGGAGAGGAACATCAGGCGCAGGGAGCGTTCGTTGATCCGCCCGAAAACGGACTTGACGAGGGTGTCGAAACCCGTCAGGGATCGCAGCGCCACCAGGGCGCCACGATCGGCGGGGTGCTCGTAGGCACGCGCGGAGATATCGGTGAGCCGGACACGGACGCGATCTGGTGAGTTGGCCATATCGGCATGCTATGCGTCACGATGCGGCTTGGCCACGGTTTGCGGCGAACGAGATATGACGCGTTCGTGCACATCCTTCACGACCTGCGGGGAAGGAAGCGGGCACAGGCCTTGTTCGAGCAGTTCAGGGCGATGATGACACGACACACGGTCGACCACCGGTACCCGGGGTCGGCTACCCTCAGGTGGCTGAAACGGGCCACCAAGACAGTGATACGGCGAAACGGAGCGCACAGTGACGGACCAGGCCACCGGCGCCTCCCCCCAGGACGAGACCGCGCTGAGACAGAGACGGGTCGGAACGTCCCCGACCAAGGTCGGCATCATGGGTGGAACCTTCGACCCCATCCACCACGGTCACCTCGTGGCCGCCAGTGAGGTCGCCCACCTCTTCGGGCTCGACGAGGTCGTCTTCGTTCCCACCGGACAGCCCTGGCAGAAGGACCCCGCCAAGGTCACCCCCTCCGAGGACCGCTACCTGATGACGGTCATCGCCACGGCCGAGAACCCCCAATTCCGGGTCGATCGTGCCGAGATCGATCGCTCCGGGCCGACCTACACCATCGACACCCTCCGCCAGATGCGCGCCTCCTACGGGCCCGACGTGGAGTTGTACTTCATCACCGGAGCCGACGCCCTCGGCGCGATCCTCAGCTGGCACAACGTCGACGAACTCTTCGACCTCGCGCATTTCGTAGGCTGTAACCGGCCCGGACACCACCTCAGCGACACCGGCCTTCCCGAAGGCAAGGTCTCCCTGGTGGAGGTCCCCGCGCTCGCCATCTCCTCGACCGAGTGCCGCGAACGCGTCCGCAAGGGCGAACCCATCTGGTACCTGGTACCCGACGGCATCGTCCGCTACATCCACAAGACCGGGCTCTACCTGGAGCCATGAGGTGACGGACCACAACCGTCACCGGTCGCACCCGATCAAGTGAAGGCAGCAACCACAACGTGACAGCCACCGACAGGGCAGTGGAACTGGTCCAGGTCGCCGCAGAGGCCGCCTCCGACAAGCTCGGCCAGGAGATCATCGCCTACGACGTCAGCGAACAGCTCATGATCACCGACGCCTTCGTGCTGTGCTCGGCGCCCAACGACCGTCAGGTCCGCGCCATCGTCGACGAGGTCGAGGACCAGCTGCGCATCAAGTCCGGCGCCAAGCCCGTCCGCCGCGAGGGCGAACGCGACGGCCGCTGGGTCCTGCTGGACTACGCCGAGATCATCGTGCACGTCCAGCACGAGGAGGAGCGCGGCTTCTACGGGCTCGAACGCCTCTGGAAGGACTGCCCCGAGATCGAGCTCCCCGAGGGCTCCCGCGGGGCCGAACGCACCCCGCTGGACGAGTAGCAAGCCCACGCGGCCGCAGGGGCCGCCGGACAAGAGAGACACACCACGTGAGTGACACCCCTCGTGTGCTGTTCTGGCGGCACGGACGCACCTCCTGGAACGTCGAGAAACGCTTCCAGGGGCAGACCGACATCGACCTCGACCCGGTCGGCCACGCTCAGGCCGAACGGGCCGGTCGGCTGCTCGCGACCTTGAACCCCGCCCTCATCGTCGCGTCCGACCTCAAGCGCGCCGCCGACACCGCCGGATACCTCGAACGTGCCTCCGGGCTTCCGGTGGAGTTCGACAAGGGCCTGCGGGAACGCTACGGCGGATCCTGGGAAGGGCACACCGCCACCGAACTCGCCGAGCGCTACCCCGCCCAACACCCGACCATGGACATCCCCGACGGAGAGGCCATCGCCGACGTCGGCGACCGCATGCGCGCGGCCATCGAACGGGGACTCGCCAAGACCCCCGCCGGCGGCCTCCTCGTCATGGTCAGCCACGGGGCGGCCCTGCGTGTGGGGATCTCACGCATGCTCGACATCCCCGACGAACGCCGCGAGCTCCTCGGCCCCCTCGGCAACTGCAACTGGTCCGTCCTCCAGGCCCGTGGTGAGACCTGGCGACTCATGGAACACAACGCCGCCAGCCTCCCCGAGCCCGTCGTCCTCAGCGACGACGCCTGATTCCGTTTCGACGAACGGCCGATCATCCGCTAAAGTTCAGGGAGTCGAAAGGGCGCAGCCCCGACGACTCCCACAAGGGGCTATGGCGCAGTCGGTAGCGCGCCTCCATGGCATGGAGGAGGTCTGGGGTTCGAATCCCCATAGCTCCACTCCACTCCGGAACGACCTTGCTCGGGGGACTTTGTCCACCTCGCCAGGTCGTTTCGTCGTTTCTTCTGGGGGCGACCCCCAGACCCCCGATATTCAGGACGACTCTGCTCGGGGGACTTCGTCCGCCTCGCCAGGTCGTTTCGTCGTTTCTTCTGGGGGGCGACCCCCAGACCCCCGGTGTGTGCTCGCCGGGGGCCTTGTTCTTTCTGGCCAGAGGGCTTACGACGAACGCCAGGCGTTCAGGAAACCGGCCAGGTACTGGAAGGGGACCGCGGCCCCCTTGGTCTGGTCGATGCTCCCGGCCAGGTGCAGGTCCAGTTCGGGGCAGTGGAACAGCCAGGTCCCGGTGCCGCCGGCGTGGCCGATGAGCGTGAGAGGCGCCCGGCCACCGGCCAAGAGCCGATTGACGTGGAAGTACATGGTGCCCAGCCCGTAGTGGATCATCGGGAGGTTGCGCAGTCGGTTGCGCCGCTCGGTCAGTGGGCTCGGGTCGTCCAGGATCCTTCCGTCGAGCAGCGCCCGTTGAAAGGTGATCAGGTCACCGGTGGTGCTGTACAGGTCGTTGCTGGACGTGAGCAGGGCGGGGAGTTCGACGCGGCGCTGTTTCGTGTGCAGCGGTGCCATGCCGGGAGGCGGTGGGCCGGGCGGTCGGGTGTCCTTCAACCCCAGGGGGACGAGGATCCGCTCGGCGAGCAGGGCACCGAACGAACGTCCGGTCGTCCGCTCCAGGACACGGATGAGCAACTGGAAACCGGTGTCGGAGTAACGGGCCTTCTGTCGGGCGGCGGACAGATCCTGGGGTGGGAAGTACGGTCGCTGCTGCTCACGGGTGGTCCGCAGGATGTCCTCGAAGATCCAGGCGGTGTCCCGCCCGGCGACGAGGTGGTCGTTGAGGCTTGGACCCTCGCGGCGTTTCTCGAAGTGGTCGGGGAGCCCCGAGGTGTGGCTCGCCAGGTGCCGCAGCGTGATGGTCGGCGTGTGGTCGACCCCGTCGAGGACGTGGACGCCGGTGGCCTCGGGCAGGTGGGCGATCAAGGGTGAGTCCAGGTCGAGTTCGCCGCGCTCATGGGCCCGCAGGGCCAACGTGACGATGAAGCGCTTGGTGACGCTCGCGACGAAGAACGGGGTGTCGGGGCGCGATCCGAGGTCGTCCGGGCCCCGCGCGGCCGCCCAGTGGTGGCCGCGGCCGGTGACGGCGACGCAGGCGTGGTGTACGTCGCTACGGCCCACGAGCCGTTCCAGCAGGCGCCGCATTCGCGCGTCGAGGTCGGCGGGGACGTGGTTGTCGGGGGAGGGGATCGTGATCACGTCGTCGTCTCCAGTGCCGTCGGCACCTCGTTCGATTCTTCGTGGTGGGCGCCCAAGGGCTCCCCGATCCCTTGGAAGGGCGGTCGAGGAAGTGGTCAGGATATTGCGCGTACGCGCGGTGTCGAGCGAAGGGCCCGTGGCCGGATCCGGCCACGGGCCATGAGGCTCGTCGGCCTACTGCAGGTCGCGGAAGAAGGCACGGAGGTCGCCGACCAGCAGGTCCGGCCTCTCCAGGGACAGGAAGTGGCCGCCCGCGTCGAGTTCGGTCCAGCGCATCACGTGATGGTCGCGTTCGGCCCAGCGCCGCACGGTCACGTCGTGGGCCGATAGCAGTACCCCGGTCGGCGCCCCCTTGGCCTCGGCGCCGCTTTCCTCGGCGTCCCAGCCCCCGGAATCACCCTGGTCTCCCGAAGCGCTCCATTCGCTCGCCGACATCTCCTCGTAGTAGATCTGCGCGGCCGAGGCGGCGGTACCGGTCAGCCAGTACAGGGACACACAGGTGAGCATCCGGTCGCGGTCCAGGCTCTCCTCCGGAAGCCCTTCCTCCGGCAGGGAGAGCTCCTTGAACTTCTCCACCATCCAGGCCAGCTGTCCCACCGGCGAGTCGGTCAGGCCATAGGCCACGGTCTGCGGTCGCTTGCCGTTGCACCGCAGGTAACCGTCGTTGTAGTCCCGCATGGAGTCCCACCGCCGCTGGTCCGGCTCGGACAGGCCCTTGGTCTCCTCGTCGTCGTACGGGAAGGTGATCATCCCGTTGACGTGCACACCGAGAACCCGTTCGGGCGCCTGCTCACCGATGGTCGGTGCCACCCACGCCCCGGTGTCGTAACCGTGTACGGCGAAGCGCTCGTATCCGAGGCGGGCCATCAGTTCGAGGAACACCCCTCCCATCCGGGAGGCGTTCATCCCCGGGCCCGCCAACGGGGTCGAGAAGCCGAAGCCCGGCAGGGACGGGATCACCAGGTGGAAGGCGTCCGCGGGGTCGCCGCCGTGGGCACGCGGGGCGGTGAGCGGCCCGATGACGTCCAGGAAGTCGGTCACGGCGCCGGGCCAGCCGTGCGTCATCAACAGAGGGGTGGCCTCCGACTCGGACGAACGGACGTGCAGGAAGTGCACGTTCTGGCCGTCGACCTCGGTGGTGAACTGCGGATGGGCGTTGATCTCCGCCTCGGCGGCCCGCCAGTCGTAGGTGGTGCGCCAGTACTCGGCCAGCTCCTTGAGGTAGCCGACCGGGACCCCGCGGTCCCAGCCGACCCCGGGTGGTTCGGCGGGCCAACGGGTGCCCGCCAACCGAGAGCGGAGGTCGGTCAGGTGATCCTCGGGGATCTCGATGCGGAAGGGGCGGATTCGCCGCGCCGGGTTCGTCATGCCATCCACGCTAGGAACCGGTTAGGTCAGGATCATTCCTAAGCGCGCGTGAGAATGGTGCCATGGCGGAAACGACCTCCGCGCGGCTGCTCGCGCTCCTGGCCCTGTTGCAGACCCAACGCGAATGGTCCGGCGCCACCCTGGCCGAACGCCTCGACGTCACCCCGCGCACCGTGCGCCGGGACGTGGAGCGGCTGCGTGAACTCGGCTATCCGGTGCACGCCACCCGGGGCGTCGCCGGGTACCGGCTGGGTCCCGGCGCGGCCATGCCGCCCCTGCTGCTCGACGACGAGGAGGCCGTCGCGGTGGTTGTGGGACTCCGTACCGCGGGGTCGGTGAGTGGAATCGAGGAGGCCTCGGGGCGGGCGCTCGCCAAACTGGAACAGGTGCTGCCCGCACGACTGCGGCAGCGGGTGCGCACCCTGCGCGGCGCCACCGTGCGGGCCGGCGTCGAACCCGGGCCGACGGTGTCCGCCGAGACGCTGATGGCGGTCGCCGAGGCCTGCCGTCGCCGTGAGGTGCTGCGCATGGACCACACCGGCGTGCACGGTGACACGTCGGCGCGCAGGGTGGAGCCGCACGGCCTGGTCAGCTTCGGTGCCCGCTGGTACCTGGTCGCCTTCGACCTCGACCGAGAGGACTGGCGCGGCTTCCGGGTCGACCGACTCGTCCCGCGCACGCCCACCGGCCCCCGGTTCGACCCGCGCGTGCCCCCGCACGGCGACGTGGCGGCCTACCTGTCGCACCGGCTGTCGTCGCAGACCTGGCCCTGCCGGGCGGTGGTCCGCCTGCATGAGGCGGCCGATACCGTGGCCGACCGCGTCTGGCCGGGGATGGGGGTCGTGGAGGCCGTGGACGAGGCTTCCTGTCTGCTGCACCTGGGCGCGGAGACCCTCCACGACCTGGTCTGGATGATCACCTCGACGCACACCGACTTCACCCTGGTCGAGGGCCCGGAGGGTCTGGCGGAGGCCTTCCGGGCCCAGGCCCGCCGCTGCGCCGCCGCCGTCGACCCCTAGACGGCGCGCAGCCACACGGCGGCGTCACCGGGGAGGTCGGTGGTCACGTCGGTGCTGGACAGCAGTACTTCGCCGACGGGCAACGGCACCGGTTCGGGGCCGGTGTTGACCAGAACCAGCACCTCGCCTCGGCGGAACGCCACCACCGGGCCCAGGTTCAGGGCGTCGTCCCACACCAGGACCTCGTCGTCGGAGAAGGTCCGGCGCAACCGCAGCGCGTTCCGGTACAGCCACAGCGTCGAGTCCAGGTCCTCCTCCTGGGCCTGGGCCGAGTACTCGCCCCACCAGTCGGGCTGGGGGAGCCAGGAACCTCCCTGACCGAACCCGAACGAGGCGCCCTCCCGGGTCCAGGGCAGGGGGACCCGACAGCCGTCCCGGCCCTTGTCGGTGTGTCCGCTGCCCCGCCACCGGGGGTCCTCCAACGCGTCGGCCGGCAGGTCCGCGACCTCCGGCAACCCCAGCTCCTCGCCCTGGTAGACGTAGGCCGACCCCGGCAGGGCCAGGGTGAGCAGCGCCAACGCGCGGGCGCGGGCCCGGCCCAGGGCGTGGTCGGGTTCGGGGTCGTGGCCGTCCGACAGCAGCCAGCGACGCGGATCGGTGCCCGCGGGCAGCCCCAGCAGGGAGGGTTTGCGCACCACGTCGTGGTTGCCGGTCACCCACGTGGGGACGGTGCCCACCCTGGTGGCGTCGGCGATGGAGGAGGCGATCACCCTCCGGTAGGCGTCCGCGTCCCAGGGGGCCATGAGGTACTCGAAGTTGAACGCCTGGTCGAGCTCGTCGGGCCGGGTGTAGCGCACACGACGCTCCCCGGGCAGCCACACCTCGGCGACGGTCGCGCGCGGCGGGTCGTAGGCGGACAGCACACCGTTCCAGTCCCGGTACACCTCGTGTACCTCGGGCCGGTCCAGGAACGGGTGGTCGGGGTTGGCGGCGATGTCCTCGAACCGCCCACCGTCCACAAGGATCAGGTCGCGCAGCGGCTCCAGGTCCTTGACCAGGGCGTAGGCCACGTCGATGCGGAAACCGTCCACGCCGCGATCGCTCCAGAAGCGCAGGATGTCCCGGAACTCCTCGCGGACCCGTTCGTCGTCCCAGTTCAGGTCCGGTTGCTCGGGGGCGAACATGTGCAGGTACCACCGCCCGTCCGGAACCCGGGTCCACGCGGGCCCACCGAAGGTGGAGCGCCAGTTCGTGGGCGGCTCGGAGCCGTCGGGCCCGCGCCCGTCCCGGAACACGTACAGGTCCCGCTCCGGAGCGTCGGGTGAGGCCAGCGCCGCCCGGAACCAGGGGTGCTCCTGGGAGGTGTGGTTGGGCACGATGTCGATCATCACTCGCAGGTCGCGGGCGTGCGCGGCCTCGACCATGGCGTCGAAGTCGGTGAGCGTGCCGAGCAGGGGGTCGACGTCGCGGAAGTCGGACACGTCGTAACCGCCGTCGGCCCAAGGAGAGCGGTAGAACGGCGACAGCCAGATCCCGTCGGCGCCCAGCCCCGCCACGTGGTCCAGCCGGTCGGTGATCCCGCGCAGGTCGCCCACCCCGTCACCGTCGGAGTCGGCGAGGCTGCGCGGGTAGACCTGATAGAGGACGGCGTCGCGCCACCACGGTCGCATGTTCTCTCCTTCTGACCTGGTCGATCGGACGGTCGGGATGGTCACTCGCTCGGTAGCGGAGCCGAGGTGGACTGTCGGAGGATGAGCCGGGTGGGCATCTCCACGTGTCGGTCCGGTGGGGCCTCGCCGGCGAGGATGTCCACGGTGAGGTCGGCGGCGGCCGTTCCGATCGCGCGGGGCGACTGGTCGACGGTGGTCAGGTCCAGGATCGCGGCGGCCTCGTGGTTGTCGAAGCCCATCAGCGAGATCGCCCCGGGTACGGGGATGCCGGATCGGCGCAGCGTGCGGTGCGCGCCCATGGCGATGTCGTCGAACTCGGTGAGGACGGCGGTGGGCGGCCGATGGTCGGAGAGCAGCTCCCCCATGGCGAGTTCACCTCCCCGCCGGCCGGGTGTGCTCAGCACGCTCCACTCGGCGAGTCCGGCGTCGACCATGGTGCTCTGGAAGCCCTCCAACCGGTCCCGTGAGCTCCGGCCGCGCCACGAACCGCCCTCGGAACCGATGTAGGCCACGCGGGTGTGGCCGAGGTTGAGCAGGTGTCGTGTGGCCTTGGCGACCCCCTGCCGGTCGTCGATGAACACCCCGGCCCGGCCGGGGACGGACTGTCCGGTGAGGACGAGGGGAACACCGACGTCGTCCAGACGCCCGCACTCCTCGGCCGACAGGTCCATGGCCACCGTGATGACCGCGTCGCTGTTGCGCCTCAGCGGCAGCGAACTCGTCCAACCGGGCTGTCGGCGCAGCTCTCCCACCTGGTACACGAGCATGTCCAGGCCGGCGCGCTGCAGACCGTCGCTGATGCCGGCCAGGACCGATCCGAAGAACCACGGCTGCAGGAACGGGACGATCACCGCCACCCGGCCGGTGCGCCCGGTGACCAGCCCTGAGGCGTTGCGCGAGACCACGTAGGAGAGTTCGTCGGCCGCTTCCTGTACGCGTTGGCGGACGGCGGGGGCGACCCCCGGGACGCCGCGCATCACACGCGAGACCGTGGACAGTGAGACCCCTGCGCGACGTGCGACGTCCCGCATGCTCGGGGGGTGTTTGCTCATACTTCCACGGTAGGAGTGATCATCCACTATGGCAACGTTTTCAATAGATTTACCTACACCATCACCTCCATCGCCACCAAATATGCACACGTATCAAGGAAGTATGTTGACTAGATCACATATTCGATGGCATCGTTTTCAAACAACCGAACCGGGCGTTGTCCCGGCACCTCGACGCCGTGTCTCCACATCTCCCGCGGAGACGCGAAAAGGAGAGAGGCATGCCAGCACTTCCATGGCACCGGCGATTCACATGGCGAGCGGGTGGTGCGGCCCTCGCGACCCTGGTCCTGACCCTGGCCACCGCCTGTGGAGAACCCCCCGGGCAGGAGTCCGACGCCGAGGGTGAGAGCGCCGGCCTGGCCGACGACCCCCAGTTCGTGTGGGCGGTCACCGGCGCCGACCGCCACATCCACGAGGATGTGGCCCGCCTGTGGAACGAGAACAACCCCGACCGGCAGGTCGAGATCTTCTTCCTCGCCCCCACCGCCGACGAGCAGCGCCAGGCCATGTTCCAGGACCTGCAGGCCCAGGCCGGCGAGTTCGACGTGCTCGGCCTCGACGTCATCTGGACCGGAGAGTTCGCCGACTTCGGCTACATCGAGAGCCTGGAGGACATGCGCGGCGACATCGAGGACGTGAGCCTGCCCGGCGCCATCGACAGCGCGCAGTGGCAGCAGGAGCTCTACGCCCTGCCGTACTCCTCCAACGGGGCCTTCCTCTACTACCGCACCGACCTCATCGACGAGCCGCCCACCACCTGGGACGAGCTCTACGAGACCGGCATGGCGGCAGCCGAGGAGGAGGGCATCGCGCCCTTCGTCGGTCAGGGCGACCAGTACGAGGGCTTCGTCGTCACGTACCTGGAGATGTTCTGGTCCGCCGGGGGCGAACTCTTCGACGAGTCCCAGGAGAACTCCACGTTCCTGGAGGGCGACGCCGCCCAGACCGCCCTGGACTTCATGATCGAGGGGCAGGAGAACGGGTTCTTCGCCGAGGGCTTCGACTCGATGGTCGAGGACGACGCCCGTGCCCTCTTCCAGTCCGGCGAGGCCGTCTACATGCGCAACTGGCCCTACGCCGTCCCGCTCCTGGAGGGCGAGGAGGACGAGGAGAGCGCGGTCGCCGAGGACTTCGCGGTGGCGCCGCTGCCCTCCTTCACCGGTGAGTCGGGCACCAGCGCCCTGGGTGGGCTCAACAACGCCGTCAGCAGCCTGAGCGAGAACAAGGAACTGGCGAGCGAGTTCGTGCTCTGGGCCGCCACCGACCCCGAGGCGCAGGCCATCCTCGCCGACAACAGCCTCCCGCCGACCATGGTCAGCGCCTACGAGGAGGCCGAGGACCCCAACTTCGAGATGCTCGGAGACATCCTCGCCGAGGCGCAGGCCCGCCCGCCGGTGCCCGGCTACAACTCGTTGTCCCTGGAGATCCAGGACAACCTGCACCCGGCCTTCCTCGGTCAAGAGGACCCGGAGACCGCGCTGCAGGCCGTGGACACCGCCGCCGGCAACGCACTCGAGGGAGAGTAGAGGAGCGATGTCCGATTCCACGGATGTCGCCCCCGACGTCGTCAAGGCCGTGCGCCGGCGCGCCCATGGACTGGGGGAGCAGGCGATGGGGCGGATCTTCCTCGCCCCGTCGCTCGCCTTCATGGCGCTGATCGCGCTCTTCCCGGTGTTCTACGCCGTCTGGATGAGCCTGTACGACATCCGGGGGTTCAACCGAGAACTCGTGGGCGTCGAGAACTATGTCGGCGCCCTGACCGACCCCGGCTTCTGGAACGCCGCGCAGAACACCCTGATCTTCACGGTGGCCTCGGTGTCCCTGGAGTTCGTCGTCGGGATGGCGTTCGCGCTCATCATGCACCAGGTCTTCGTCGGCCGTGGCCTGACCCGCGCGGTCATCCTGGTGCCGTGGGTGATCCCGACCGCGGTCGCGGCCCAGGTGTGGCGGTACATGTTCGACCACAACCCCGGGTTCGTGAACGCGGTGCTGGGCACCGACATCAACTGGCTCCGCGACCCGGCCTGGTCGATGGTCGGCATCATCAGCGCGGACGTGTGGAAGACCGCCCCGTTCGTGGCGTTGCTGCTCCTGGCCGGGTTGCAGACCATCCCCAAGGACTACTACGAGGCCGCCAAGATGGACGGCGCCAACGTGTTCCAACGGTTCTGGACCATCACGCTGCCCCTGCTGCGACCGGCGATCGTGGTGGCGCTGCTGTTCCGCACCGTGGACGCGCTGCGCATGTTCGACTTCGCGTACGTGTTCTCCGGGTACTCGAACTCGCTGGCGACCCTGTCGGTGTACGCGCAGCGGTTCCTGGTCGCCGAACCACAACCGGGCTACGCCAACGCGCTGTCCACGGTCACGTTCGTCATCGTCATGCTCGTCGGTCTGGCCTTCATCGGTCGGATGGGCCGCCACATGGTCGGTGACGTGGGGCGGAAGGAGAAGCGATGAGCGTCGCACAGAGCCAGGGGGCGACCCGCGCGGTCCACCGTCCCAAACGAGGCACCCCGCCGGCGGTGTCCGGAGCACTCAAGCTGCTGGGTCTGTTGGTGGTGCTGACCTGGTGCCTGTTCCCGTTCCTGTGGATGGGGATGACCAGTCTGCGCACGGGATCGGTGGCGTTGACCGACCCGAACATCCTCAACGGACCGTTCAGCCTGGGCAACTACCAGGAGGTCGTGGACCAGGGCTTCCTGTTCCCGTTGCGCAACTCGCTGATCGTGGCGTCGGTGACCACGCTGATCTGCATCCCGGTGGCCTCGCTCGCCGGGTACGCGCTGGCCCGACTGCCGCTGGCCGGTAAGTTCGCGCTGTTGGCGGCCACGCTGGTGGCGACCCTGTTCCCGCCGGTCGCCCTGGTCAACCCGCTGTACCAGATGTACCTGCAACTCAACGAGTGGACCGGGATCAACCTGCTCAACTCCTACGCGGGCATGATCATCCCGTACGTGGCGTTGACCCTGCCGCTGTCCATCTTCATCCTGACGACGTTCTTCGCGGGCATCCCCAAGGAGATCGAGGAGTCGGCCAAGGTCGATGGGGCCACGCCGTTCCAGGCGTTCCTGAGGGTGGTGGCGCCGCTGGCCGCGCCGGGCGTGGGGGCCGCCTCGATCCTCACGTTCGTCTACGCCACCAACGAGTTCCTGCTCGCCTTCTCGTTCGCCCCGCGTGACCTGAACGTGCAGACCGTCCCGGTCTTCGTGGGCACCTTCGAGAGGGTCGGCTACGAGAACCCGATCGGTCAGATCATGGCCGCCTCGGTGCTGGTGTCCGTCCCGCTCATCATCTTCGCGCTCGTCCTGCAACGCAGGATCGTGGCGGGGCTGACCTCGGGGGCGGTGAAGGGCTGAGGTCTGGTCCGTTCGAGTGAGCCGGCGCCCCGGAGGTCCCGTGTGGACCCGCCGGGGCGCCGTCGTGTGCGAGGTCAGGGGGTCAAACAGGCGCGGGTCACGCGCAGGAGCTGACCGCGCGGCTCCACCGCCTCGGGCCGCAGCAGTGCGTGCATGATGAGCCCGTCGGCGTAGGCCAGCAGGGTTCGGGCGGCGGTGCGCGGCGTGGCGGCCCCCAGGTCGGTGAGGATCTCGATGACCCAGGCCCGAAGCAGGTCGTGCCCACGATTGAGGGAGGCGCGCACCTCCAGGTTGTGCGTGGCCTCCATCGACAGGGTGTAGCGGGCCACGGTCCGGCCTCGGTGCGTGGTGGTCATATCCGAGACGAACAGCGCCAGGGTGTCCACCAGGCCCTCGACGGCGGTCACCTCCAGGCCGTTCAGGTCGGCCCAGTCCCGGCGGTCGAGTTCCTCCAGGCGTTCCACGACCCCGCGCACGAGGGCGTCGCGGGTGCGGAAGTGGTTGGAGGTCGAACCCTTGGGCAGGCCGGCCTGGACGTCCACCTTGCCGTGGGTGAGGGCGTGCAGGCCTCGGGTGCCCAACAGTTCGATGGCGGCGTCGAGGGCACGGGCTCTTGTCTGGGACATGGCGGCATACTACATTCGTAGTAAAGGGGTACTACGATCGTAGTATCCGTGCGCCGCGAACGGACGAGGTGGCATCGATGCGCGCAACGGCACTGGTGGTGGGCGGAGGGATCGCCGGACTCGCGGTTGCCCGCGGACTGCTCGACGGCGGCTGGGAGGTCGAGGTTCGCGAGAGACTCTCCGGTCCGCCCGACATCGGCGGTGCCCTCGGCGTATGGCCGGGCGCCTTGGCCGCCCTGGACCGGCTCGGCCTGGGCGAGGAGGTGCGTGCTCGCGCCGAGTACCGGTCCGCGCTGAGGCTGCGCCGGCCCAACGGCCGCGTGCTGCTCGGCGCCGAAGGCCGCGGCGGCCACCTGGTGTCCCGGTCCGCCCTGCTCGACCTGCTGGTGAGGGCCCTCCCCGCCGGAACCGTGCGGTGGAACACCCCCGTGACCGTCGCCGACCTCGCCCCCGGCCGCTACCACGACCTGGTGATCGGCGCGGACGGGATCCACAGCCTCGTTCGAGACACCGCCTTCTCCCGCGCGAGCCCGCCGCGCCCGCTCGGTTCCGTCGCCTACCGGGGAACACGGCCCGGCCGAGTGGACGGGGTGACCGAGGTCTGGGGCGGGCGCCGCATCTTCGGTATCACCCCGCTCGACGCCCACACCACCAACTGGTACGCGGCCCTGGACCGGCGCCTGCTCACGGAGACCGAACTCGCCTCGCGCGACCCGGACGTCCACGCCGCAGTCCTGCGCCGTGAGTACGCCGGTTGGTACCCCGACGTCGCGCGGATCGTCTCCGGGGCCCGGACCCACGGTGTGGACCGAAGGACCCTGTACGACCTGCCGGCGTTCGGTCGCTACGCGAAGGGGCGCCACGCGCTCATCGGCGACGCCGCCCACGCCATGGCGCCCAACCTCGGCAGGGGTGCCTGTGAGTCCCTCATCGACGCCGCGACCCTGAGCCGGGCCCTGACGGAGGAACCCTCGCTCGGGCGGGCGTTGGCCCGCTACGACCGCGCCCGCAGAGGCCCCACCCGTCGGATCGTGGCCGCGTCCCGGGTGGTGAACCGGATCGCCGTCACGACCCGGATGCCGCGTGTGCGCGCGGGCGCCACGGAGTGATTCAGTTCGGGAAGACCCCGGCGGCCACCTCGTCGTCTCCGGGCTGCTCGCGGCCGCGTTCCTCGGTCTGGGCGATGTGCAGGGCCGCGACCAGCTCCTGGTACAGGGTGTCCCGCTCCAGCAGCTCCCGGTGGGTGCCCTGGGCGCGGATCCGGCCGTCCTCCAGAAGCAGGATGCGGTCGGCGCGGATGACCGTGGACAGACGGTGCGCGATGGTCACCACGGCTCCGCGGTCGGCCTGACGGCGGACGCTCTCGGTGATGGCGGCCTCGGTGATCGCGTCCACCTGCGAGGTCGCCTCGTCCAACAGCAGCACGTCCGGGGACCCCAACAGGGCCCGGGCCAGGGCCACGCGCTGGCGTTGACCACCGGAGAACGAGTTGGAGTCCAACGGGGTGTCCAGGCCCTGATCCAAAGAGGCGACCTTGTCGGTCAACCGCACGTCGTCGAGGACCCGGTGTAGTTCGTCCTCACCGGCCTCGGGGCGGGTGAACAGCAGGTTGTCACGGACGGTGCCCGGCACCACCGGGGTGTCCTGCTCCACGTAGGAGAAGTGTGCCCGGACCTGCTGAGGGGAGAGCTCACGGTACGGTCTGCCCTCCAACAGCAGCTCGCCGTGCTCCGGTTCGAGGAAGCGCAGCAACAACGACAGCACCGTGGTCTTGCCCGCGCCGGACGGGCCGACGATGGCGGTGTGCCCGCGGCGGGAGACGGTGATGTCGACCTCCTCCAAGGCGGCCTCGGCCCCCGGGGCGTAGCGGGCGGTGACCCCGCGCAGCTCCAACAACGGGCTCCCGTGGCCGTTCTCGGAGGACGGGGCGAGGGGACGCTCGGCGGGGGAGTCGGTCGGGGCCTCGGCGGTGGGTTCGAGGGGGATGGCCTCCACCTCACGGATGCGTTTGGCGGCGGCGATGCCCGACTGCAACGTGGTGACGCTCTGGGAGAGCTCCATGACCGGGGTCATCAGGGTGAACGCGTAGAGCAGGAACGCCACCAGGGTGGAAACGGCGATCTCCCCGGAGGCCACTCGGAGGGCGCCCAGACCGAGGATCGCGATGATCGACAGCTGGATCCCACCGGAGGCGATCGTCCACGCCACGGCCCCCCGGCGCACCGACCGGATGCCGTGCGCGGCGGCGTCCTGGGCGTGGCCCAGGATCTGGTCGCCCAGACGCTCCTCGGCGCGGCTCACCTTGACCGTGCGGATCGCCCGCAGGGAGCCGTCGAGGACCCCGCCCATCAGACCGAGCGAGTTCTGGGCCCTCTCCTGTGCCTTGGCCAGGGCGGGCATCAGGGTGAGGAACAGGACCGTCACGATGGCCACCGCGGACGCGGTCACCGCGAGCAGGACCAGGTCCAACACACCCATCATGATGAGCGTGCCGACCAGCAGCACGCCACCGTTGACCAGGCTGATCACGCTGCTGGAAGCGGCTTCGCGCAGCAGGACGGTGTCGGAGGTGGCCCGGGTGACGAGTTCGCCGGAGGGACGCTTGGACAGCGGCTGCATGGCCGCCCTGAAGTAGCGGCGCACCAGGGACGTGCGCGCGTCCAGAACCACCTTCTCCGCGACCGTGCCCAGCACGATCCAGTGCCATAGCCCGAACACGATGCCGCTGACGAACAGGCACAGCAGGATCGTCACCGGCATCGCCAGGCTGCCGGCGTCGGACACCGTGTCCAGGACCAGCTTGATCACCATCGGATTGGCCAGTTCCAGGGCCGAACCCAGCAGGGCCAGCACGAGGCCGAGCAGGAGTTTGCGCCGGTGCGGTCGGACGAACGACCAGAGCACCCGCAGCTGGGCGAAACGTGGTTCAGGGGAGGGCGAGGATCGGGAATCGGGCACCGAGAAAAGATCAGCCATGGTCTGAATTAGGTCACGGGTGACCGATTATTGTCAAGTGAGTACCGATCCCTCTAGGATGAAGACATGGTGAAGAGTGCTCCCGCAGAGGAAGAGACAAGGACTCGCGCACGCACCCGCCGCGCGATCCTGGAGGCCGCCGTCGACGTCCTGACGGAGAATCGGGCCGCCCCGCTGTCACAGGTGGCCGGCAGGGCGGGTGTCGCCCGCAGCACCCTGCAGCGCTACTTCCCCGAACGCGCCGACCTCGTCGTGGCCCTGGAGGGCTACGCCAACGAACTCGCCGACGAGGCCACCGCGCGCGCCCGCACCACCGAAGGCACCGCGCTCGAAGCCTTCTCCCGTCTGGTCTCCGAGTACTTCGGGCTGGTCAAGGTCATCATGCTCTCCATGGGCGGAGAGGAGATGACCGACGAACCCGACGAGGAGCAGTGCGGTCCCAGCGACCTCGCGCTCTACGAGCTCATCGAACGCGGCCACGAGGACGGCACCATCGACCCGCGCGTCACACCCCTGTGGGCCCAGCAACTCCTGTGGGCCGCCCTCTACGCCGGTTGGACCTACACCGACGTCGCGAAGGTGCCCGCCTTCGAGGCGCACAACATGTGCCTGATGTCCCTGGTCAAAGCGATCGGCCGCGAACCCCGGGCATGACGAAGGGGTCGGGGCCCACCACATGGACCCCGACCCCGAAACGACGACTAAAGGTACAGACCGGTGCCCCGCTCGGGGGCCTCGTTCGCGATCGCGTGCACGTCCCGCTCCCGCAAGATCACGTACCGCTCGCCGTTCAACTCGACCTCGCCCTGCTCCTCCGGATCGAAGAGCACACGATCACCGGTCTTCACATGGCGGGCGCCGGTTCCGGCGCCACGAACCTCGCCCCAGGCCAGCCGCGTCGCCAACTTCACCGTGTCGGGGATGACCAGACCCGCGCTACTGCGCCGCTCACTCTTGTCCGGGATCGCCTTGACCAACAGGCGATCATGGAGCATCTGGATTTCAAGTTTGGATTCGGGCACATCCCCAGGATATTCACCCCCACCAGGGGCCGACCCGCCCGGAGCGTCACCGGGAGGTCGACCAACGTTCGACCTCGGTTCGACCCACCCTTGGAATCCGGTACAGTATTCACATGCCGAGCGGGGAAACCGTCCGGCAGACCAGGGGCTATGGCGCAGTTGGTAGCGCGCCTCCATGGCATGGAGGAGGTCTGGGGTTCGAATCCCCATAGCTCCACTTCACTCTGGAACGACCCTGCTCGGGGGACTTCGTCCTCCTCGCCGGGTCGTTCCGTTGTTTCTCCTAGGGGGCGACCCCCAGACCCCCGGTGTGTGCTCGCCGGGGCTCGCACACTCAGGGCGACTCTGCTCGGGGGGCTTCGTCCTCCTTTCCGGGTCGTCCTTCGTGTTTTCGGGGGGCGACCCCCCGAACCCCCCGAGGTAACCCCCTGCGGTCGGGGTCGCGCTGAGCGGCGGGGGCGGGCTCAGTCGAAGCCTGACTCGGGGTCCTCCAGCCGGCGGGCGACCAGGGCCAGGAACTCGGGGTCCGAAGAGACCAGACGATCCACCTCGGTGCCGTCGTCGCAGGTCAACAGGGACACGGTGACGCTGGTGGGGGTCCGCTCGGCCACGCGCCACGGAGCTCCGTGCTCCTCCCACCGCAGCAGTGCTCTCGCCTGGGGGTTCTCGGGCATGACATCACCTCTCTCGGCCAGGATAGAACTTCGTGTCGGCCCGGCCCCGGACGGACCGGGTGAGGGGATGCCGGCGTAGGCCCACCGCCTCCGTCGCGCGGACGTGCCCTGGAACACGTCCGACCCACCCCCGCGCGTCCGCTAGGATCGGAAGCACGGCTTCACGGGGCTATGGCGCAGTTGGTAGCGCGCCTCCATGGCATGGAGGAGGTCTGGGGTTCGAATCCCCATAGCTCCACTTCACTCTGGAACGACTCTGCTCGGGGGACTTCGTCCTCCTTGCCGGGTCGTTCCGTTGTTTCTCCTGGGGGGCGACCCCCGAACCCCCGGTGTGTGCTCGCCGGGGCTCGCACACTCAGGGCGACTCTGCTCGGGGGACTTCGTCCTCCTTGCCGGGTCGTTCCGTTGTTTCTCCTGGGGGCGACCCCCAGACCCCCGGTGTGTGCTCGCCGGGGCTCGCACACTCAGGGCGACCCTGCGAGCGCGTTCGCAAGGTCGCCTTCGTCGTTTCCTCTGGGAGTTCAGCTCGGGGTGTCGCGGTCGGTCTCCGTGAGGAGGTCGTGCAAACGCTTCAGGACCCGCAACTGGGCGGGATTGTACAGCTGCACCATCGCCTCGGCCATCGTCTGTTCGGCCTGCCGGGTACCGCCCGGCGCGTCCGCCGCCGGGTCCTGCGCCCATGGATGCCGCTCACGAGAGTCCTCGACGAACGGCAGCATGCGTGAGGCGAGGCGGTCGATCGTGGCATCGTCCGCATCCGGAGGCAACGCCTCGAACTCCTCGTCGGTGTCGGACGGTTCACCGAGCATCTCGCGAAACCCCGTCAGGGACTCCTCGCTGAGGACACTCGAATAGACCATCAGCAACGACCGTTGCCGTTCGGAGAAGCCTCGGGAGATCGGGGCGAAGGCGGTCGGGACGTAGGCCGGGGCGCGGTGACGCAGGATGAGCGCCAATTCCTCCCGCACGCGGTTGAGCCGGTTGACGGTCGCCTCCAGTTCCGCGTCCAGCGCGCGGATCGCCTCCTCGGGCGCCTCATCCGGATGCTCCATCGCCGCCACCTCCGACAGCGGGATCCCCAGGTCGCTCAGCCGCCTGATCTGAAGAAGCCGGATCAGGTGCGCGACCTCGTATTGCTTGTAGCCGTTCGACGTTCGCGCGGGCACCTCCAACAACCCGATCCGGTGGTAGTACCGCACGGCCTTCACCGTCGTGCCGGCCAGTTCGGCGAGCTGCCGCGTGCTCCAAGCCATGTGAGACCTCCTTCGCGTACTTTCCCTTATCGGAAAGTGTGCCCTGGGGGCAGGGTCAAGTACTTGACCCTGCCCCCAGGGCACACTGTGGGATGGTCCCGGGCCCGTGGGGACGATCCACGCGGCCGTTGACCTTCGCGAGGGTGGGGAGCCCGAAATGGTCCGGAACCCGAATCAGATCAAAGCCGGCAACGGGCGTTCGTTGAAGCGTTTCCGCCCGTGGCAGATGCTTTCCCGTGCCCTGTTCTACCTTTCCGTGACGAACGGCGAGGGATGCCCGGTGGTCTACGCCGTAGACGTCCCCTACTGGCAGCGGGTTCTGACGGATGACGGACACGGCAAGGCCCACCTCTACCGTGACGGTGAGCACCACGCCCACTCCAAGCTGCCCGCGGCCTTCCCCGTGGAGGGAGGAACCATCGAGGTGGTGCCCACGTCCTTCGGCCTCAAGCGCTGCCACTACGTCACCGAAGAAGGGGCCGCGAGCCGGCTCGTGCCCGACGAGCGTTCGGCGGAGGGGCGCCGTGCAAGGTTCGACCGTGAGCATCCGGTGCTGAGTCGCCTGATCGGAGCGCTGTCGCTGACCGTGCTCTTCACCTCGGTCGCCCTCATCGTCCTCCAGATCGTCGAAGCGCTCGCCGCGGTGCCTCCGGTGGCCGAACGACTGGGCACCTTCACCTCGCCCATCGACCTGTCCATCGGGCTCAACTCCCTGCTCGCCCTGTGCGCCTCGACGGCCGCGGTCGAGCGGGCCACGCGGCTGCGCTGGAACCCGCTACTGGACGGCAGTGCCTGACCGGTGCTTGACCCTGCCCCGAGGTCATGGTCTGAACTGCGGGTGAGCCGTACACGAAGTCCGGTTCACCGATCGACTCAGCCAGGGAGCAGAGCACATGCGAGCCCTTCGCGAACCCTTCCGGATCATCCGCGCCGACCTGCGCGCCTACCTCGTGTTGAACGTGCTCATGTACGGCCTGTTCCTCCTCGGTATGGGGACGGCGCTGGTCTTCCCCGACCTGAACGCCGCCCAGGTCACGTCCATGGAGGATGACGGGACGGCGGGGTTGGTGGTGAGCCTGCTCGACAACGTCTGGTTGTTCGCCCTGACCATCTTCGCGGTGAACGTGGTGACGGTCGCAGCGCTGACGATCCTGCTGCCCTCGATGGTGCTGCCCTTCGCCGGGATCCTCCTGTTCACCTACCGGGCGTTCCACTTCGGGGTGACCCTCGCCCCGGTCGACACGGTCACGGCGAAGCTCCTGATCCCGCATTCGCTGACGATCCTCATCGAGTTCCAGGCCTACATCCTGGTCATGTTCGCCGCCTACGTCCTCGGAAAGGCCTGGCTGCGCCCGGGGACGGTCGGTGCCCACAACCGCCGGCAGGGTTACGTACGCGGACTGCGACGGGTCGGATGGCTGGGCCTGCCCGCCCTGGTGTTGTTCGTCCTCGGCGCGATCTACGAGGCCTTCGAGCTCATCTACCTCGTTCCACCCCTTGTCGTGGGCTGACCCCCGAGGCCGGTCGTTCGCCGTCGATTATGCCGAACAGCGCGTTCGGGGTGTGGGGCCGCACGGTGTTCCTCCTTGGTCGCGCCGTGGGAGGACGGTGTGCTCGTCTGTTGGGTACGCCGTACGCACGAGGGTGCGGCCAGGACAAGGGGTGCGGTTCGGTGGGGTCAGCCGGTGACGTGGGCGGCCAGGCCGGCCAGGGACGACGCCAATCCCGCCTCGTGGTCGCTCGGGGAGATGCCCGTCGGGACGTTCCGTGCCTCGATGACCACCAACGTGCCCCCGTCGGACTCCGACAGCAGCCAGCTCATCGTCATGGTGCCCGCGAAGGCCGGGTCCGGGGCGTCGAACACGATCCGCTGGACGACGCGCTCGCCCGGGACCCGCTCCACGAACTCCGTCTCGAAGACGTCGGTGTCCTGCGAGGACTTGCCGTGCCCGGGCTCGCGGTAGGTCAGTACCATCCGGTATCCGGATGGGTCGAAGCGCTCGAACCGGCCCGTCATTCCCTCCGGCGGCAACCACTCCACGAGGCTCTCCGGCTCCACCAGAGCCCGGTACACCTCCGGGAGGGAGGCCTCGATCCGTCGTTCGGCACGATCCACTCGCTCGTTCATGCGGTCAGGGTAAACCGTCGAGGATCGGTTGACACAGCCCCTCGCGCCGGGTCCGGATGGAGCGGACACGGGTCGTCGCGGTCGCCCGCACCCCGCACCAGGCGCTCCCTGCCTGGTCGACACGGAAACGACGGCACGGGAACGAGTCGCGGACCTTCCTAGACTGGTCGTATGGACCACCCCGTGAACGGACACTCCCGCAATGCCCAAGCCCACCGGGCCATGGAGGACGACAGCCCCGTCATGGGAGTCCTGGAGAAGATCCAGGACGAGGTCACGGGCATGTCCGAGGGGGAGGTGGCCGACTACATCCCCGAACTCGCCCACGCCGACCCCGACACCTTCGGGATCGCCGCGGTCAGCCCGCACGGTCGTGTCTACGCGGTGGGCGAGTCGGAACGGCTCTTCACCATGCAGTCGATCTCCAAGCCGTTCGTCTACGCGTTGGCCGTGGAGGAACGCGGGCTGGACGACGTGCACGAACACGTGGGGGCCGAACCCAGCGGTGAGCCGTTCAACGCGATCAGCCTCGACGAGCGGGGCCGCCCGGAGAACCCGATGATCAACGCCGGCGCGATCGTGACGACCTCCCTGGTGGGCACCGGGGAGCAAGGCGTGCGCTTCGAACACATCCGGTCGGTGCTGTCGGCCTTCGCCGGGCGGGAGCTGATGGTGGACGAGCAGGTGCACCGGTCCGAGTCGGAGACGGGGCACCGCAACCGGGCGCTGGGCTACCTCAGTCTGTCCGGGGGAGTGCTGGTCGGCTCGGTGGAGGAGGCCGTGCAGGACTACTTCCGCCAGTGCTCGTTGAGCGTCACGGTGATGGACCTGGCCGTCATGGCCGTGACCCTGGCCGTGGGCGGGGTCAACCCCCTCACCGGGGAACGGGTGGTGTCCCAGCGCACGGCGCGGCACGCCCTGTCGATCATGTCGAGTTGTGGCATGTACGACCGGGCCGGGGAGTGGGGGCTGCGCGTGGGCATTCCGGCCAAGAGCGGGGTGAGCGGTGGCATCCTGGCGTCCGCGCCGGGCGCGTTCGGGGTCGGTGTGTTCAGCCCGCCCCTGGACGACGCGGGCAACAGTGTGCGCGGGGTGGCGGCCCTCGAACGGCTCTCCGACGACTACGACCTGCACATGCTCCAGACACCCTCGGAACCGCCGTCACCGGTGCACAGCGTGAGTCGTTCGGGCGGCACGCTGGACGTGCGCCTGTGCGGGGAGATCGACTTCCTCGCCGCGGAACAGGTGGTGTCACGGTTGGCCGAGGTGATCGACGACTCTCGGGTGCGAACGGTGACGGTCGAGTTGGACAAGGTCTCCGGTTTCAGCGACGCGGCCCGCACGCTCTTCGCGGCCGAACTGGACGAACTGGCCGACGCGGGCGTGGACACCGCGGTGAGCGATCCTCGTGGTGTCCGCCAAGGCTGACCTGGAAGCGGGGTCGCGGTACCCCTTGACCGCGGGTACGCCTTCGGCGCATAATCAACCTAGTGGTTGATCAACTGGAAGGTTGAATAAGGTTATGGCGGACGATCCGCTCAGTCTCACGTTCGCCGCGCTGGCGGACCCGACCCGTCGGGAGATCCTCGCCCGCCTGGCCGGAGGCGAGGCCACCGTCAACGAACTGGCGGAACCGTTCGACATGAGTCTTCAAGCGGTCTCCAAGCACCTGAAGGTCCTGGAGAGGGCCGGACTCATCACCCGGGGGCGTGACGCCCAGTGGCGTCCCTGTCGGCTGGAACCCGCGCCCCTGGTGGAGGTCGACCGCTGGGTCGACCGTTACCGGGACCGGTGGGAGGAACGCTTCACCCGCCTTGACGAGGAACTACGCAGGATCGAGGGAGAGAGCAACCATGAGTGACCTCAAGGTCGTCGCCGAACCGGGACGTCAGGACATCCTCATCACCCGCACCTTCGACGCTCCGCGCGAGCTGGTCTGGCGCGCGGTCACCGAGCCCGAACTCGTCGGCCGCTGGTTCGGCCTGGACGCCACCACCACCACCGAGGTCGACCCGACCGAGGTGCGCACCGGAACCCCGTGGCGGATCAGCGAGAAGGCGCCCGACGGCGCGGTCTACGCCTTCCGTGGCGTGCACCACGACGTCCAGGAGCCCGAGCGGGTCGTGCGCACCTTCGAGTTCGAGGGCATGCCCGGCCACGTCTCCCTGGAGACGCTCACCCTGACCGAGGTGGACGGACGCACGAAGTACCAGGCCGTGGCCCTGTACCAGTCGATCGAGGACCGCGACGGGATGCTCGCCTCCGGCATGGAGTCCGGCATGGAGGAGTCCATGGACAAGTTGGCCGAGGTTCTGCGTTCCCTGGGCTGAGACCGGCCCGCACCACCCCGGGGCGTCCGACGTGGACACCCCGGGGTCGGCGTCGGTGTCGGTCCTGTGGACAACGCCGAAACCGTCGTCCCGGCCGGGTAATGTCGACGCGTGGCAGATCTCCCCGACGTTCCCACCCTGCTCGACGCGGCCGTCAAGGCCTTGGGCGGCAGCAGCCGAGAGGGACAACAGACCATGGCCGAGGCAGTGGCCACGGCCGTCGAGCAACGCGAACACCTGGTGGTCCAGGCCGGCACCGGCACCGGTAAGTCCTTGGCGTACCTGGTGCCCGCCGTCAGACGCGCGATGGCGACCAAGAAGCCCGTGGTCATCTCCACGGCCACCATCGCGCTGCAGAACCAGCTCATCGACCGGGACCTGCCACGATTGGCCGCCGCGCTCTCCCCATTGCTGCCACGCGAACCCACGTTCGCGGTGCTCAAGGGCCGACGCAACTACCTGTGCCGGCACCGCCTCCAGAGCGGGGTGGACGAGGACTCCGAGGGCGCCGAGCTCTTCGACCCCAGGCAGCTGTCGTCGGTGGGTCGTCAGGTGGCGCGCCTGCACGAGTGGGCCGAGGACACCACCACCGGCGACCGCGACGAGATCGTTCCCGGCGTCGGCGACCTGGCCTGGCGCCAGGTGTCCGTGGGCGGCAACGAGTGCATGGGCGCGCGGGTGTGCGCCTTCGGCCAGGAGTGCTTCGCCGAGTTCGCCCGCGAGGCCACCACCAGCGTCGACGTGGTGGTCACCAACCACGCCATGCTCTCCATCGACATGGCGCAGGGCTACCACCTCATGCCCGAGCACGACACGATCATGATCGACGAGGCGCACGAACTCGTCGACCGCGCCACCTCGGTGGCCACCGGTGTGCTCGGCGAACGGGCCGTTTCCATTGCGGCCAAGCGCGCGGCCCGCCTGGTCGAGCCGGGTATCTCCGAACGGCTCGCCGAGAGCGGGGACGGCCTGGCCCTGATGTTCACCGAGGTCGGCGAGGGCCGCCTCGACCACATCGACGACGGATTGGCCGGCGCGGTCGCCGCCGTCCGCGACGCCTCGGCCGCCTGCGTCACCGCGATCGGCCCCAACCCGGGCGAACTCGAACCCGAGGCGGCCTCCGAACGCAAACTGGCCCTGGCCGCCCTGGGGGAGGTGCGCGAGGCGGCGGAGCGGATCCTGGAGTCCTATGAACCTGCGCTGCGCGACCGCACCGAGGTGGTCTGGCTGACCAAGGCTCCCTCCAAACCGCCATCGCTCAGCGTCGCCCCGCTCGGGGTGGGCGGACTGCTGCGAGAGAAGCTCTTCGGCGACCGCACCGTCGTGCTCACCTCCGCCACCCTCACCCTGGGCGGCGACTTCACCGCCCTGGCCCGCCAATGGGGGCTGGGCCGCGAGGTGGCACAGGAAGCCGCCGACCTCGCGGCCGGACGGACCCCCGCCCCGGTCCCACCGGTCGACCCCGCCCCACGCACCGGTCGGGACACCGCGATCGCCGACGAGGACGCCGGCGAGGACACCGAGGGCGTCGAGCCGGGCGTGGACGAGAATGGTGCGGCGGAGGACGCCGGAGGCGAAGGTCCGCACCGCGCCGCCGGCGAGCCACGCTGGCGCGCACTCGACGTCGGCTCACCCTTCGAGCACGCCCGCAGCGGCATCCTCTACGTCGCGCGGCACCTGCCCAAACCCGGACGCGACGGGCTCTCCAAGGAGTACCTGGACGAGATCGCCGGACTCATCGAGGCCTCCGACGGGCGTGCCCTGGGCCTGTTCTCGTCCATGCGAGCCGCCCAACAGGCCACCGACGAACTCCGCGAACGCCTGGACCAGACCATCCTGTGCCAGGGCGAGGACTCCACCGGACAACTGGTGCGCCGCTTCAGCGAGGACGAACGCTCCTGCCTGTTCGGCACCCTGTCGCTGTGGCAGGGCGTCGACGTCCCCGGCCCCGCGCTGCAGTTGGTCATCGTGGACCGGATCCCGTTCCCCCGCCCCGACGACCCACTGGCCTCGGCCCGCCAGCGCGCCATCTCCGCGCACGGCGGCAACGGGTTTTTGGCGGTGTCGGCCACCCACGCCGCGTTGCTGTTGGCTCAGGGCACCGGGCGACTGCTGCGCTCCACCGACGACCGGGGGGTGATCGCCGTGCTGGACCCACGCCTGGCCACGGCGGGCTACGGCGGATTCCTGCGCTCGTCCCTGCCGCCGTACTGGGGCACCGCCGACCCGGAGGTGGCCCGGGCCGCGCTGCGGCGACTGGCGGAGAAGGCCGACGCCGCCGAGACCGAGCCCGCCGCCTGAGGTCTTCAGGGGCATCCGGACAGGAAGGAGGCCGGGCACCTTCGGCGCCCGGCCATCACCTTCACGAGCCGATCAACCGCGCGTGCGGTAACCGAACAACCGGACCGCGTAGCCGGGGGAGTCGTCCTGTGGCTCATGGATGTGCCAACGGTCGTCGTGTTCGCCGACCAGGAGCTCGCTCCACATCATGTCGATGAGCTTGAGCCGGGAGACCACGGAGGATTCCGGGTCGAGGACGATCGAGTAGGCGTGGTCGGTGAGACGTTGGGTCACCATGCCCACGGACTGACCGTCCCAGATGGCCGGGACCGTGGCGTGCCCGATCTCCACCCCGCACAGCCGGAGCTGCTCGACCTCCTCGTCGAGGGCCTCGGCGGCCAGTGCCCCGTCGAGCCGTAGGGCGTCCTCCAGCTCGTCGCGGTCCTCGTCGGGACGCAGGTAGGCGTGGTAGGTGCGGTAGCCGCACGAACGGCACTTGCGCCAGACCACGCAGCGGGCCAGCCCGTAGGCGGACTGCGCCTCACCGACGCTCCGGTACTCGCTCACATCTCGAACCATGCCGCATTCGCAACACAAGGCAGTGAGATCCTGCTTCATCAGAGTCCCCCCTCCCAGGTGAGTATGCGACGAATGGAGGTCGTTAGGGAACCCGTTCGGGGAGGAAGTCGCGGCAAGGAGTCGTCATCAATGCCCAAAATGACCGGACGACGGGTTTCGTGCGGGCTCCGCCGGACTTCGGGGTGTCCGGATTCACGTTCGGCCGGCCGGCTCGCGGGGGCTCAGTCGTCCAGGGACGGCCGGTTCTTGTTGCGCGCGGTCCAGTCCCGCATCCTCTGGGGGTAGCCGACGATCTGCACGTCGTAGGCGGGGGTGGCCAGCCTCTTGGCGACCTTGCGGATCACGTCGGGGGAGCCGCAGCGACGCCGGATCCACTCACCATCGGTGGCGACGGCGACCGCGGTGGTCCGGGTCGCGAAGGTCTCGGGTTCGACGAAGAACTCCACCCCGACCCTGCTCTTGGCGAACTCGACCAACGCCTTGATGTCGGAGTCCTCCGAGGTCCGGTCGAACCGGGTCTTTCCCTTGCGGTTGGCCTTGCGAAGGCCGAAGCGGTCTCGCCATCCCATCGGCGCCATGTCCCCTTAATGCATGTTTGCGTTCCCGCGTCTCGCGCCGGCTTGGCAGCGATTCTAACCACCGGAACAACGAACGAATCGGCCCGGGAGTGCCCAGGCTGCACCGGTTTCACGCGTTTTCCGGACAGCTCGGTCACCGCGCTGCTACGTTCTGTTGGCACACGGCTCAGTCAGGGGGAGAAGAGACATGCCGATGTGGACTTGGGCGGGGGAGACGGCACGCCGACTACGCGCCGCGGGACAGGACGACCTGGCCGAGGCGGTGATCCGATTGCCACAGCTCACCGAGGCGGGAGACGCCGTCAAGGTGGAGGCTTCGGCCCGGTCGGCGATGCGCGTCGCAAGACGTCTGGTCGCCGAGGCGGGGAACCAGGAGGCCGCGGTACCGGGGGTGTTCGGACCACCGACGTTGTTCTTCCTGGCGCACTGGCCGTTGGCGGTGCGGGTGGGGGCACTCGGAGAGGGGCGTCGCGCACTCGATCAGGCGCGGGCCGTCGTCGAGGACGAACCAGGCCCGCACGAACACGGGCCGATGCCGGTCTCGGCGTTGGCCTCGCTGGTGCGCTGTCACGCCAACATCGATTCCAGGGGGACCACGCGGATCCGGCGTGAACTGCTCTCCTCTCGCAGCCTCTCCGGTTGGGAGGACACCCCGGCCTGGCCGGCGTTCACCCTGGCCCGGGTGCACCTGCTCATCGACGAGGAACAGGCCGACCGCGCCGAGGCGGAGCTGCGTCGCTACGAACACACCGCCACCGGACCGGCCCTGCTCGGAGCCGAAGGGGTGTTCGCTCTGGTCAGGGCGTTGCGGCACCAGGACAAGCACACCGACGCCCTGGACGCCCTGGACCGGTTGGAGGCCGAACTCGAACTGGGTGAGGAACGCGGTGCCACCAACCCGCGCAGTCCCGCGCTGTCGCGCGCCATCCGCTTCGAGCGAGCCAGGCTGCTGTCCTGGCTGGCCCGCTTGGGCCTGTGCGACGCTCGCAAGGCCATCGCCCTGCTGCCGACCGTCGACGAGGCCGAGGCCTGCCCGAACCTGCGCCCGACCTGGGCCGAGGCCGTGGAGAACCTGGTCTGCCAGGGGAGCGTGCGCAACGACTGGCGGCTGGGGGTACGGGTGACCACCTGGTCACGCTACTTCGAACGGGTGGGGGCGCCGCGTCGCGGCGCGGAGATGGCGCTGACCGCCACCCGCCTGGCCGGGGGACGAGGCGCCCACTGGGTCGCCGAATGCTCGGCTCTGCGGGCCGAACGTCTCATCGGCGAACTCGGCGCGGCCGAGGAGATCGGTGGTGACCTGGCGGAGGCGCGTGCGATGGTGCGCGGGATGAACCCGGTCCGGCCACTGGCCCCGGCTCCGAACATCCTGGAGTTCCTGCGTGCCCAGCCCGCGGAGGAGGTCGACCCCGAGGAGCAGGCCGAACAGGTCAACGTGGCGTTGGCCGCGCTGCCGCACGACTCCGCGCTGTTGAGCGCGCTGGGTCAGGTGGGCCGCACGCTCATGCTCTCCGACGCGGCCACCGAACCGCAGTGGCGGCACGTGCGCGAACAACCCGGTGACCAGCGCGCGGCCCTGTCCCTGCTGGAGACCCTGCTGCACGACAACGACACCGGTGGGGTGCGCGACCTGGTCCGTACCCTGGCCGCGGGTGCGCTGCCGGGCCAAGGCGAGAGGGTGCCTTCGGCCTCGCCGACGGCGGCCCCGGCACAGCCCGCTCCGATGGCCCCTGTGCGGGGCGCACACCGGGCGCCCGACACCGAGGGTGGACCCGCGCGTGTGCCGAGCGGGCCCCAGAGCGTTCCGGTGGGGCAGGGCGCGCCCTCGGACCCGGGCGCCCCCGTACCCGGCTCCGATCCCACCCTGGTGGAGGGGGCCTACCGCGTGACCGAGGGGGAACGTCGCATGGCCCAGGTCGCGGGCGGATACGAACCTCGCTGAACCAGCGGGGCCTCGCCCTGGAACCCGTCGAGTCCCCCCTTCCGACCGAGGCTCAGCGGTCGACGGGGGCCCCGTCGGACAAGGCCCTGCCCGCCGGGTAGGTCAGTGCCGCCGCGGGGAGTGGGGCCGGTCGGCCACTGGCCAGCACCCGGACCCGGCCCGGGGCCCCGGCCGGGCGTTCCGTCGCGCCGATTCGGCGCAGAGTCTGGGCGGCCACCGCCTCCGCGGCGGTGAACAGTTCGGCGCGGTGCCCCAGCGCCTCGGAGATCCGCGAGCCCACCAGGTCGTAGTGGGTGCATCCCAGCACCACCCCGCGCACCTGTGGCGGGGTCAGCTTCGCCGCGTACTCCACCGCCGCGGCGATCCGATCGGAGTCCGCCGACTCCACGGCCTCGGCCAGCCCGACACAGGCGACCGGGGCCACGTCCACGCCCTTGGCGAAGTTCTCCACCAGACCGTGCTGGTAGGCGCTGCGGGTGGTGACCTCGGTGGACCACACCGCGATGGGGGTGCCCGCCGCCGCGGCGGGCTTGATCGCCGGCACCGTGCCGATCACCGGGATACGCGGCTCGTACTCGGCGCGCAGCGCGCCCAGTCCGTGTACGGAGGCGGTGTTGCACGGCACCACGACGGCGTCCAGCCCGCCGCCGTCCTCGACGGCGGCCCGGGTCGCGGCGTCCGCCCCGGCCAGGGCGCGCCGGATCACCTGATCCGGGGTACGGCGCCCCCAGGGCATGTGGTCCGGGTCCATGGACAGGTACAGGTCGGCGTCGGGGCGGGCCGCGTGCAGGGCGGCCGCGGTGGAGAGCATGCCGATGCCGGAATCAACGAGAGCGATGCGCACGGAACCGAATCCTATGCGGCCCCTTCGGTGACCACGCCATCACACCAGGTGTTCGGGGGTGTCCCCGCGAGGGTTCCACGAACCTGGCCGAAAGCGGCCGAGAGTGGGTAGGACACGTACCGAAATGGGGTGGCACGGAACCGTTATCGGTGGATAGAACAGAGTGGTCGGCCCGCCCGGCGCACCATACGGTCCGGGCCCGGTCGGCCCACGCTGAGCCTCGCGAATCGTCAGGAGAGAGCCGGTATGACCCGTGAACAGTCCGGTACGACTCCGCAGCACATAACCTTCGGCCACGCCGGCCCCGGCACGGGCCTCACCGAACACGTCGCGGCGGCCCAGAAGTTGAGCAGGGACTATCGGGCCCTGCCCACGGACGCACCGGTCCGCCTGGCCAAACCCACCTCCAACCTCTTCCGGTTCCGGGAACCCTCCTCCGCCCCGGCCCTCGACGTGTCCGCGTTCGCCGGGGTCATCTCCATCGACCCCGTCGAACGGCTGGCCGACGTCGGCGCCATGACCACCTACGAGGAACTCGTCGCCGCCACCCTGCCGCACGGACTCATGCCCTTGGTGGTACCGCAGTTGCGCACCATCACCCTGGGCGGGGCCGTCACGGGGCTGGGCATCGAGTCGTCCTCGTTCCGCAACGGGCTCCCGCACGAGTCCGTGCAGGAGATGGAGATCCTCACCGGCTCCGGCGAGGTGGTGACCGCCACCCGCGACAACGCGCACAGCGACCTGTTCCACGGCTTCCCCAACTCCTACGGAACCCTCGGGTACGGCCTGCGGCTTCGCATCGAACTCGAACCGGTCTCCCCGTACGTCCACCTGCGCCATCTGAGGTTCTCCGACGCCGCCGAGGCGATGGACGCCCTGGCCCGGATCAGCGCGGCGGCCGAGCACGACGGGGACCGGGTCGACTTCGTGGACGGGGTGGCCTTCGGTCCCGACGAGCTGTACCTGACCCTGGCCCGCTTCACCGACCAGGCCCCCTGGACCAGTGACTACACGGGCAACGACATCTACTACCGGTCCATCCCGCGCTACGCGGGCGACGGACCCGGCGACTACCTCACCATCCACGACTACCTGTGGCGCTGGGACACCGACTGGTTCTGGTGCTCCAGGGCCTTCGGCACCCAGAACCCGTTGGTGCGGCCGCTGTGGCCGCGGTCCCTCAAACGCTCCGACGTCTACCGCAGGCTGGTCGCCTGGGACCGGCGCAGCGACTTCTCCCGGCTGCTCGCCCATTACCGGGGCCGACGCCCACAGGAACCGCTCATCCAGGACATCGAGGTGGGCGTCGAACACGGCGCCGAGTTCCTGGACTTCTTCCACGCCGAGGTCGGCATGAACCCGGTGTGGATGTGTCCGCTGCGGCTGCGCGAGCCGCGTCGCCCGGACACGCCCGAGGGCGAACACGTGTGGCCGCTCTACCCGCTGGAGAACGACCGACTCTACGTGAACTTCGGGTTCTGGGGGCTGGTCGACATGAAGCCGGGCCAGCGGCACGCCCACCACAACCGCCGGGTGGAGGAGGAGGTCGCGCGGCTCGGCGGGCACAAGTCCCTCTACTCGGACGCCTTCTACACCGAGGACGAGTTCTGGGCCCTGTACAACGGCTCCGCCTACCGCGACCTCAAGGACACCTACGACCCGCAGGGTCGGCTGTTGGACCTGTACGCCAAGTGCGTACGCAATCGCTGAGCTACTGGACACCACCATCGGGAGGCGACCCGCGGGTCGGGCCGCGTCCGTGAGGAGGAAGGACGCACAATGCGACTTGCTGAGATCTTCGAGCGTGTCGTGGGGCCGAACGCACCGATTCGGTTCACCGCCTACGACGGAAGCTCCGCGGGCGATCCGAACAGCGACGTGACGTTGCACGTGCGCACCCCGGTCGCCGTCAACCACCTCGCGCAGTCACCCAACGCCGTCGGCCTGACCCGTGCCTACGTCTCCGGTCACCTCGAACTCGAAGGTGACATGTACACCGCGCTCAGACGGATGACGGACTTCGCCTTCGCCGAGGGCGTCAACGTGTCCGCTCGCGACCTCGTCGACATCGTCCGCTCCATCGGCTGGGTCAAGTTCGTCAACCGGGTCGCCCCGCCGCCCCAGGAGGTGCGGCGCAGGACCCTGCTCGGGCGGGGGATGCGCCACTCCAAGGAGCGCGACGCCGAGGTCATCCACCATCACTACGACGTCTCCAACGAGTTCTACGCACTGGTCCTGGGTCCGTCGATGACCTACACCTGCGCGGTCTTCGACGAGGAGGACGGCGGCCTGGACCGGGTGGGCGCCTCCGACGGGGCGTTGGAGAGCGCCCAGTTCCGCAAGTACGACCTGGTGGCCCGCAAGCTCGGCCTGGAGAAGGACATGGAGCTCCTCGACGTGGGCTGCGGGTGGGGCGGTATGGTCCGCCACGCGGCCCGCGAGCACGGGGTTCGGGCGATCGGCGTGACCTTGTCCAAGGAACAGGCCGAGTGGGGCGCGAAGAAGATCGCCCAGGAGGGCCTGACCGAGCTCGCCGAGATCCGCCACATGGACTATCGGGACGTGCCCGACGGCAGCTTCGACCGGATCAGCTCCATCGGGCTGACCGAGCACATCGGGTCGAGGAACCTGGACGCCTACTTCTCGTCGCTCAACGACAAGCTCGTGCCGGGCGGCCGGTTGCTCAACCACTGCATCACCCGTCCGCGCAACGACCTGCCACCGATGAACACCGGGGGCGTGATCAACCGCTACGTGTTCCCCGACGGTGAGCTGGAGGGCCCCGGCCGGATCCAGACCGCCATGAACGACAACGGGTTCGAGATCCGCCACCAGGAGAACCTGCGCGAACACTACGCCCTGACCCTGCGCCACTGGGGCGAGAACCTGGAGCGCAACTGGGACGAGGCCGTTCGGGAGGTCGGCGTGGGCACCGCCAGGGTCTGGCGCCTGTACATGGCCGGATGCGTCCTCGGGTTCGAGCGCGACGTCGTGCAGCTCCACCAGATCCTGGGCGTCAAGCAGGACGGCACCGCCTCCCACATGCCGCTACGACCCGACTTCTGAGTTCGGGCCCGGAAGGGCGGCCGGGGGCGTTCGCGGCGCGCGGACACCCCCGGCCCACCACCTGCCCCACGCGGGTACGGGCAGACGGCATCATGGTCAACGTCCAGTACCAGCAGCCGCGAAGGGACCCGCAGTGTCCTCCGACGACCATCCCTCCGAACCCGCTTCCGACCCCGGGTCCGGCCCCGACCTGCCGGACCACGTCAAGGAGACCGCCATCGCGCTGATCGGCGCGTACGCGGACCACAACCGCGAGGAGCTGGACGGTGTGATCCCCCGGGCCACCGACGACTCCGACGGTGTCCTGTCCGAGTTGAAGGTGATCGCGGCGTTCCTCAGCCGCAGGGTCCAGACCACCGGTGTGGTCTGGAAGCCCGCCGACTCCCGCGAGGCGGTGGCCCGCACCGTCGCCGAGATGCTCCCCCCGGAACTGGAGTTCGCGGTCTCCACCGCCTGGGAGGCGCACTCGGTGGGCGAGGAGGAGGCCGCCGAACGCTTCACCAGGGGCGATCCCATGGTCTACGTCCACATGCTCGCCGCGTTCGGTGCCGCCATCGGCCTCGCCGTCTACAAGCGCGCCGAACTGGTCTCCACCCTGCGTCAGGTCACCGGTCTGAGTGAGTGAGGGGCCGGCTCCCCGGCACTCCCTAACAGCTCAGACACAAGTGGCAGTGGTTTACTTCACAAGTTGGCGTTAATTACGTAGGTTTCCTACCAACCCTCAGGGGACCCTCGAAAGAAAGCGGGAGGCGAGCCGATGGCACGCAGACGAGTACACCAGTACCTTCCCCTCCCCGCGGCCTCACTCGCCCTGGTGCTCGCCGCCACGGCCTGCGGCGGCGGTGACGGCGGCGGTGACACCGACACCCTCCAGGTGTGGATCATGGAAGGCACCAACCCCGACGCCACCTCCTTCTTCGACGAGGTGGGAACGGCCTTCGAGGAGGAGAACGGGATCGGCGTCGAGGTCGAGTTCGTGCCCTGGCAGGACGCCCAGGACAAGATCTCCACCGCCATCGCCGGCGACACCCTGCCCGACGTCGTCGAGTTGGGCACCACTTTCACACCGGAGTACGCCGACGCCGGGGTCCTGCACGACCTGTCCGGCTACATCGACGACCCCTCCCGGTTCCAACAGGAGATGTACGAGATGGGTGTCGTCGACGACGTCGCCTACGGGGTGCCCTGGTACGCGTCGATCCGATCGATCATCTACCGCAAGGACATCTTCGAGGAACACGGCCACGAGGAGCCCGCCAACTGGGAGGAACTGCGCGACACCGCGCTCGACCTCGCCGAGGCCGAGGAGGACATGATCGCCTTCCCGGTGCCCGGCGACGCCCAGTACTCGGTCATGCCGTGGGTCTGGGGCGGTGGCGGCGAGGTCGCCGTGGAGGAGGCCGACGGCACTTGGAGCTCCACCATCAACGCGCCGGAAGGGCGCGCCGGAGTCGAGTTCTTCACCGACCTGGCCCTGGAGGACGAGCTGTCCACCACGGGCGCGGTCAACTGGAACGAGATCGACGTCATGGAGGCGCTCTCCGACGAGCAGGCGATCATGGCGATCTCCAACAGCTCCAACCCCAAGGCCATCATCGAGAACAACCCCGACCTGGAGGACAAGCTCGGCGTGTTCGTGCTGCCCGGGCAGGAGGACGGGTACACCGAGTCCTTCGCCGGAGGGTCGCTGCTGTCGGTGTTCGAGGGCACCGGTAACGAAGAGGCCGCCTGGCAGTACGTCGACCTCCTCACCAACGGCGAGTACTTCGAGCGCTGGGGCGAGGAGAGCGGCTTCTTCCCGGCCGGCGTCGAGGAGATCGAGGGCTACGCCGAGTCCGAGGACCCGCTCGTGCAACCGTTCGCGACCCAGCTGCTGGAGGCCGGCAAGAGCACCCCGGCCGTCCCCGCCTGGTCGCAGGTCGAGGCCGAGGGCGTGATCGTCAAGATGCAGCAGGACATCCTGAACGGTAACGCCAGCGTCGAGGAGGCGACCGACACCGCCGCCGAGACCATCGAGAACATCCTCAACGAGGGCAATTGAGACCCACGTCGGCCCCACGGCGGTCCAAGCGCGCGCCGCTCCTGAGCATGAGAGGGCGGCGCGCCCTCCTGCCGTGGGTCCTCCTGGTACCGCCGCTGGGCGTCATCGGAGTCCTGCTGCTCCTGCCCATCGGCCGGATCGTGTGGCTGTCCTTCCGGGACTTCAAGCTGCGCAACCTGGTCTCGGGGGAGTCCGACTTCATCGGGCTCTCCAACTACGTCACGCTGCTGACCGACCCGTACCTGTGGCAGACCGTACTGGTCAACACACTGACGTTCGCCGTGGTCGCGGTGGTGACCACGGTCGTACTGGGCACGCTGGTCGCCCTCTTGTTGTCCACGCTGAAGCCCCTCCCACGGATCATCGTGGTCTCCTGCATCATGGTGGCCTGGGCCATGCCCGCGGTCAGCGGCACCTACGTGTGGATCTGGATCTTCGACGTCGACCAGGGCGTGATCGCCCAGGCGCTCATGGGGATGGGCGTCGTCGACTCCGGCGGCTACAACTGGTTCGCCGACCGGTTCTGGTTCTACGCCATCGTCACCCTCAACATCGTGCACAGCGGGTTCCCGTTCGTGGCGGTGACCGTGCTGGCGGGGCTGCTCACCGTGCCCAAGGAGCTGTACGAGGCGGCCCGCATCGACGGCGCCGGCGCGTGGAAGCGCTTCTGGCACGTCACGTTCCCGACGCTGCGCCCGGTGTTCGCGGTGGTGACGGTGCTGTCCACCATCTGGGACTTCAAGGTGTTCGCGCAGATCTACCTGATGCCCGGCGGCGACGTCGGCGGTTCCGAGATGCTCAACCTGGGCGTGTGGTCCTACGTGAAGTCCTTCGGCCAGAACGACTTCGGGATGGGCTCCGCCATCGCCGTCATGCTCACCCTGCTGCTCCTGGGCGTGACCGTCGTCTACCTGCGCGCGCTGTTCCGGGAGGACGAGCTGCGATGAGACCTCGATCGAACCGGGAAACGCCTCGCCCGGCCCCGCCCTCAGCCCAGATCCTCGATCAGGAGCTCGCGTACCACCCGCCAGTCCACCGAGGCCAGGGAACGCCGTTCCAGGTCCTCCCGGACGGCGGCCATGGTCCGCAGGGCGTCCTCGTCGAGCGGACGACCGGCGTCGTTGCCCCGGTTGACCAGCCCGTCCACGTACGCGTGCAGTCGACGCCCCCCGGGGTCGCGTCGGGCGTGCCGGACGGCGCTCGCCCGGAACCTGGCGTCGTGCGGGATCCACGCGGCGATCACCTCGGTGGGGGAGAGCCCGGCGATATCGCCCACACGCTTCTCCTCACCGTCTTCGCCCTCGGGAACGAGGGGGATTCTAGGCCATGTCCCGCGGATACATACCCTGCTGCGCGGCGCCCCAGCGGCACCGTCACTGCGTTCTCATCAGTCGACAGCCAAACCCAGGCGGGCCCCCGCTGTGCGACAGTGCCGAGCTTGCGAGGTGTGCACAGTAGGGGCACTCCATTCTTCGGCCTTGTGCCGGCACCACTGGATGCGCCGCTCGCGACGGGCAGCATCCACGGAACACGCCCTGGGCCATGTCCCGCGAGTACCTACCCGGCCGAGGCCGGGGTGCTTCGGGACCATCGCCGTCAAAGGAGGTCCGTTGGTCACCTCTAGCTCCGGGACCGTCGAAGGACGGAACGAGACCGACTGGGAGGCCCAGGTGCGGGCCGCCCACAAGCGAGGGAACTCCCTGCGCCTGGGCCGCGTCGTCGCCAAGGCGGCCGGGGTCTCCCTCCTGCTGTTCTTCACCCTGTTCCCGGTCTACTTCATGCTGGTCAGCGCGTTCTCCGAAAGCGCCACCTCCGGCGGGGGCGCGCTGCTGCCGACCTCCTTCACCTTCGAGAACTTCAGGTACGTCCTGGTGGAGGCCAACTTCCTCCTGTACCTGCGCAACTCGTTGACGGTCGCCGCGATCACCGTGGCCATCGCCTGCGTCCTCGCGATGCTGGCGGCCGTCGCCGTGGGCCGCTTCCGATTCCGGTTCCGCACGGCCGTGCTGGTCCTGGTGCTCGTGGTGCAGATGGTGCCGCTGGAGGCCCTGGTCATCCCGCTGTTCATCCAGGTGCGGGACCTACAGATGCTCAACACGGTGCTGGGCCTGGCGGTCGCCTACGTCGCGCTGTCGCTGCCCCTGGCGATCTGGATGATGCGCGGATTCGTGGCGGCGGTGCCCAAGGAAGTGGAGGAGGCCGCCTACATCGACGGCGCCTCCTGGCCCCAGATGTTCTGGAAGGTGCTGTTCCCGCTGGTGGCGCCGGGTCTGGTGGCCACCGCCATCTTCTCCTTCATCGTGGCCTGGAACGAGTTCGTTCTGGCGATGACCTTCATGACCCAGAGCGAGAACTACACGGTCGCGGTCGGGTTGCGCCAATTCTTCGGCCAGTACGCCAACGACTGGGGGCACGTCATGGCGGCCTCCACGATCATCACCATCCCGGTGATGGTGTTCTTCATCCTGGTCCAGCGCTGGCTGGTGGCCGGGTTGGTACAGGGCGCCGTCAAGGGTTGAGCGTCGGCGGGACGCTCGCGACGAGGGCCGCCCCCCAGAAGAAGGGGAGCGGCCCTCGAACGCGCGGCGGGATCAGCCCTCTCGCAGCTCACGCTTGAGGATCTTGCCGGTGGAGGTCATCGGCAGTTCGTCCCGGAACTCGATCTGGCGCGGGTACTTGTAGGCGGCCAGCCTCTCCCGGGCGAAGGAGGTCAGCTCCTCGATGGTGGCCTCGGCGCCGTCCTTGAGGATCACGAACGCCTTGACCTCCTCGCCGTGGGTTTCGTGGGGGACACCCACCACGGCGGCCAGGCTGATCGCCTCGTGGGTCATCAGGACCTCCTCGACCTCCCGCGGGTACACGTTGAACCCACCGCGGATGATCATGTCCTTGGACCGGTCGATGATGAAGTAGAAGCCGTCGTCGTCACGGCGGGCGACGTCACCGGTGCGGAACCAGCCGTCCTTGATGACCTCGGCGTTGACCTCGGGGCGGTTGTGGTAACCCTTCATGATCAGGTGGCCGCGGACGGCGATCTCACCCACCGGGTCCTCCTCGCCCTCCTTGACGACCTCGTTCCATTCCGGGTCGATCAGCTTCATCTCCACACCCCACACCGGGCGGCCGATGGAACCGGTCTTCGCACCGGTGTCGGGGTTGTTGAACGAGGCCACGGGAGAGGTCTCGGAGAGGCCGTAACCCTCCTTGATGCCCACCCCGAAGAGTTCGGTGAAGTCCTCCGCGAGCTGGGCCGGCAACGCCGAACCACCCGAGACGGCGTCGACCATGTCGTCCGCGATCCGCTCAAGGTCGTACTCGCCGGCTTCCGCGGACCGGGCGGCGTTGAGCAGACCCCAGTACATGGTGGGCACACCGGCGAAACCGGTGACGCCCTCCTTCCGCATGAGCTTCAGGGCCTGGGCGCCCTCGAAGCGCGGCAGCAACACCATCGTTCCGTGCCGGTACAGGACGGCGTTGAGCATGACCGTCTGACCGAAGATGTGGAACAACGGCAGCACCACCAGGGCCACGTCGCGCCCGTCCGGGTGGGGGTTGACCAGAGCCGAGGAGACCACGGCGTTCATCATCAGGTTGGTGTGGCTCAGCTCGGCACCCTTGGGGCGGCCGGTGGTGCCGCTGGTGTAGATGATGACGGCCGTGTCGTCGCCGTCGCGCTGGACGGTCTCGAAGGTCCCCGGCTGACCGTTCAGGGCCGCCCAGATCGTTTCGGCGCCCTCGATGTCGGACTCGGTGGCACCCGCCGCGGCGGGCATGTCGATGAAGACCTCACAGGCGTCCACCCGGCCGAAGGCCTCGAAGGCGCGCTCACCCAGCGGGAGGTCGGGCGAGCCGGTGAACGAGAACAGGGCCTTGGCCCCGGAGTCCTCCAGGTGGTAGGCGATCTCACGCGGGGTGAGCAGCACGTTCAACGGGACGACCACGGCGCCCGCCTTGAGCGCGCCGAAGTACACGAACGGGAAGTAGGGCAGGTTCGGGCTGGCCAGGGCCACCCGGTCGCCCGGCTCGATCCCACGGGACACGAGCAGGTTCGCGACCTGGTTCGCGATCATGTCGGTGATCGCGTAGTTCAGACGTGTGTCGCCGAAGACCAGACACTCCTTCTCCGGAGCGGAACGAGCACCGTCCTCCAAGAGAGTGGACAGGTTGAACATGGGGGCCTCCCGCGGCATGTCATTGAGGAACAGGTGCGACGAACAGCAGGCATGACCCGCATCGTGTGTTCTGCGCCACTTGAACGGCAGAGTAACAAACCGGGCGGTCGGTGTGGAGGGGCATGGGGTCCGTGAAATCACCGACGCCCGCCTGACGCTCCGTGACGAACCGGATCGCGGTCGCCCGAAAACCGGTCCGCGAAGGGGCCCGCCAGCCGCTAACCTGAATTCGACACACCAGGAAACGGCCAAGGGAACACTCAGCGATGACAGCGGTAGACGGCGACCAGACGACGGGCGACACCTACGACGCCCGCGCCCTCCAGGACAAGTGGCAGGCGCGCTGGGCCGCCGAACTCCCGTTCCGCGCGAACGAGGACCCCGCCGACGAACGTCCCCGCTCCTTCATCGTGGACATGTTCGCCTACCCCTCCGGTGACCTGCACATGGGCCACGCCGAGGCCTACGCCATCGGCGACGTCATCGGCCGCTACCGCCTCCAGCGCGGCGACAACGTCCTGCACCCGGTCGGCTGGGACTCCTTCGGCCTGCCCGCCGAGAACGCCGCCATCAAGAACAACTCCCACCCGGCGAAGTGGACCTACGCCAACATCGAGACGCAGGCCGCCTCGATGGCCCACTACGGCGTGGGCGTGGACTGGTCCCGGCGCATCCACACCAGCGACCCCGAGTACTTCAAGTGGAACCAGTGGCTGTTCACCCGGTTCTTCGACCGGGGTCTGGCCTACCGCAAGGACGGGCTGGTCAACTGGTGCCCCAAGGACCAGACCGTGCTGGCCAACGAGCAGGTCATCCAGGGCAAGTGCGAGCGCTGCGACTCCGACGTCGAGCGCCGTGCCCTGAACCAGTGGTACTTCAAGATCACCGACTACGCCCAGCGGCTGCTGGACGACATGGACCAGCTGGACGACGGCCGCTGGCCGGACGAGATCCTGGCCATGCAGCGCAACTGGATCGGCCGCTCCACCGGTGCCGACGTGCACTTCGAGATCGAGGGCCGCGACGAGCCGGTCACCGTCTACACCACCCGGCCCGACACCCTGTACGGAGCCACCTTCTTCGTGGTGGCCGCCGACGCCGACCTGGCCGAGGAGCTGTGCGCGCCCGAGCGGCGCGAGGCCTTCGAGGCCTACCGCACCGACATCTCCAAGCTCTCCGACATCGAGCGCCAGACCACCGAGCGCCCCAAGACCGGTGTGTTCCTGGGCCGTTACGCCGTCAACCCGGTCAACGGCGAGCGCATGCCCGTCTGGGCCGCCGACTACGTCCTGGCCGGCTACGGTCACGGCGCCATCATGGCGGTGCCCGCCCACGACCAGCGCGACCTGGACTTCGCCAAGGCCTTCGACCTGCCGGTCCGGGTCGTGGTCGAGACCGGCGAGCCCGACCCCGTCGAGACCGGCGTGGCGACCACCGGTGAGGGCGTCCTGCGCGACTCCGGTCCGCTGGACGGCCTGTCCAAGACCGAGGCCATCGGACGCATCATCGAGGTGCTGGCCGAGCGGGGCACCGGCCAGGCCACCGTCAACTTCCGCCTGCGCGACTGGCTGCTGTCCCGCCAGCGCTACTGGGGCACCCCGATCCCGATCATCCACTGCCCCGCCTGTGGCGAGGTCCCGGTCCCGGACGAGCAGCTGCCGGTCACCCTGCCCGAGCTGAAGGGCGCCGAACTCGCGCCCAAGGGCATCTCCCCGCTGGCCGCCGCCAAGGACTGGGTCAACGTGGACTGCCCCTCGTGCGGCGGTGCGGCCGAGCGCGACACCGACACCATGGACACCTTCGTGGACTCGTCCTGGTACCCGTGGCGCTACTGCTCCCCGCGGCTGGACACCGCCCCCTTCGACACCGAGACGGTCAACAAGTGGGGGCCCGTCGACCACTACATCGGCGGCAAGGAACACGCCACCCTGCACCTGCTGTACGCGCGGTTCTTCACCAAGGTCCTGCACGACATGGGCATGCTCGACTTCACCGAGCCCTTCGCCCGCCTGACCAACCAGGGCCAGGTCATCAACCAGGGCCGGGCCATGTCCAAGTCGCTGGGCAACGGAGTCGACCTGGGCCGGGAGATCGACGCGTACGGCGTCGACGCGGTCCGACTGACCATGCTGTTCGCCTCCCCGCCGGAGGAGGACGTCGACTGGGCCGACGTCTCGCCCACCGCCGCGATGAAGTTCCTCAACCGCGCCTACCGCGTCATGCACGAGGCCGGCGCCGCCAGCGAACCCGGCGTGGACTTCACCGAGGGCGACACCGACCTCCGTCGCGCCACCCACCGCTCCATCGACCAGATCACCGCACTGATCGAGGACAAGCGCTTCAACGTGGCCATCGCCCGCTGCATGGAGCTGGTCTCGGCCGCCCGCAAGGCCATCGACTCCGGCCCCGGCGCGGCCGACCCGGCCGTCCGCGAGGCCGCCGAGTTCGTGGCCATCGCCCTGTCCCTGTTCGCTCCCTACGTGGCCGAGGAGGGCTGGGAGAAGCTCGGGCACGTCGGCAGCGTCGCCGTCGGCAACTGGCGCGAGGCCGAACCCGAACTGCTGGTCCAGGAGTCGGTCACCTGCGTGGTGCAGGTGCAGAGCAAAGTCCGCGACAAGCTGTCGGTCTCCCCCGACATCGACCCCGCCGAACTGGAGCGCCTGGCACTGGCCTCGGAGAAGGCCCAAGGCTTCATCGGGGACAAGACGGTCCGCAAGGTCATCGTCCGGGCACCCAAGCTCGTCAACATCGTCGTCGGCTGACACACCCGACGGGGGCGGTGGTCGCGACCGCGGCCCCCGCCCCCTACCGTTGGGCGCAACACACATAGGGAGGCGGTGGCCCGGTGGGCGCTTCGAAGGATGGTCGAGCCCTGCACCGACCGTGGGTGCGGGCGTCGATCATCGCCGCGGGCGCGGTGGTGGTGAGCGCGGCGGCCATCGGTGGCGGCATGTGGGCGACGGCCGACGACCCCGACCTGCCCGGTGGCGACGACACCCACACCGCTGCCCCCACGTGTGCCGCGGTCCCCCAGGACACACTCGCCGAGGTACTGCCCGGGGCCGTCCTGGAGACCGACGACCAAGGTCCCCTGAGCGGCGGGGAGAACACCGTGTGCGTGTGGAGCACCGCGGGGGCCACCGATGGTGACCGGACGATCCTGCGCGTGGACCTGTCGGCCCGCTTCACCGACGCCTCGGCCGAACCCGCCGTCAGTGGCGACGAGGCGGCGGCCCTGGCCCATCAGGCCGTGGTGCCGACCCGGGGCGAACCCGTCGAACTCCCCGGCGCAGCCGGCGCCGAGGTCTGGCGCGGACAGCTCCCCGGCACGGCCGAACTCGCCTTCCACACCACCAACCTGTTCGTACGGGTCACCTACACCGGGGAGTCCGAAGGAGACCCCGTCTCCTTCGAGGACGCCCGGGACACCGCCGTGGACGTGGCCGGACGAATCGGTGAGGCGCTGTGAGCGGTACCTACGAGACCGACCCCGGAGCGCCTCCGCCACAGAGCCGTACCTTCGCGGTCGTCCTCCTCGTCGCGCTCGTGCTGGTGGTGATCGCGTTCACCGGCTGGCTGATCTGGTACCTGCTCCGAGGCGGGGCCGAACACGGCGCCTACGAGGCCGCCCCCGAGTGCGCCATCGGCGAGACCGAGGTCCTGGCCGAGCTCGTTCCCGACCATGAACTGGAGATCGAGGAGACCGTCGGCAGCGCCCAGGACACCTTCGGCACCGGATCGCAGTGCCGTTGGGCCACCCCGCAGGAAGGCGGAACCGCCGTCCCGGCCGCGGCCACGCTCATGCTGGTCGCCGCCCCGGTCGAGGGCGGCGACGAGACCGCCGCCGACACCCTGGAGTCCACCGCGGCGGGCAACGACCCACGACCGATCGACGATCTCGGTGACCAGGCCCTGACCTGGGTGGAGATCGGCGCCTTCGAGGTCGGCTGCACCGGTGTGCGCGTCTCCAACCTCTACCTGGAGTCCTGCTACACCGCCTCCACCGACTACGACGCCGTCGGATCGGTCGATGGGGAGGCGGCCGCGGCCGAATCCGAGCGGCTGGTCAGGTCGATCGTGGCGGAACTCCCCGAGAGCATCGAGGCGGACGAGACCGACTGAGCGGTCTCACCACAGACCCTCGACGAACTCCCGCACCGCCGGGGACACCTCTGGCGAGAACGCCCGGTCGGCGTCCAACGCGGCGGCGCCGGGGGAGTCGTCGTACTCGCGCAGCACGTGGTCGACCCCGGCCAGGTCCACCCGCTCGGCCCCCTCCAGACCACCCATCAGCCGGTCGACCTCGTCCCGGGTGATCTGGGCGTCCTCATCGCCCCAGAGCACCAGGACGGGGGTCCGTTCGGGCAACGCGGCGGCCAGTTCGGGCGGGTCGAAGGCATCGATCCAGGCGAGGAAGTCCTGGTTCTGCGGGGAGAACAGACCCGTGGTGTCGCCCTCGGGCAACTCCTGACCGCCCCGTACCGCGGCGCGCGACGTCCGGGCGTGGGACAGCATCCGCACGGCCTCGGCCTCACTGAGCGCACCCTGCGCCTCGGCGGTCCGGACCTGCTCGGAGACCTGACGGTCGATGACGTCGAGCATGCGCGTCCCCGGCGGAGCCGCCAGAACCAAAGCGGGTTCGGCGCCGTCGAGCACCTCGTGCGCGCGTAGCGCGTACAGCGCGCCTTCGCTGTGGCCCACGACGATCGTGCGCTCGGGGTCGACTTCGGGCTGTTCAACCAACGCCGTGTAAGCGGCGGCCATCTGGGCGTCGAAGACCTCGGGATCGACCGGTTCCTCCAGGGCTTCCCTCACCTCGTCGTCGAAGGTGGCGGGGTCGCCGCTGCCCAACTTGTCGTAGCGAAGGGTCGCCACCCCGGCGTCACCGAGCACCCGGGACAGGTTGAGGTTGGTGTCGGCCTCGGGGCGCCCGGCGCTGTTGCCGTCCCGGTCGGTGGGGCCGCTGCCGGAGATGATGAGCGCGCCCGGCACCCCGTTCTCGGAGCCGCTCTCCCGCGGCGCGGTGAACGTGCCGTCGACGGTGAACCCGCCACCCTCGAAGCTGAGCTCGCGCTCGGCACCGCTCACCCCCGGAGGTTCGGGGCCCTCTTCCTCGGCGGGGCCACAGGCCGAGACGAGCAGGGTGAGGGCGGCGATCACCGAGACCGAGCGGCCACGGCGTCGTACGCGGCCGCGGGCGACGGGGGTGTGGGCAGGAATGGACACGCCCTCAGCGTATCGGCCGTGCCCTCCCGCACCATCCCGGCCGTGCCCTGGTGGGCGTGGCCGGGGCGGTGCGGTCGTCGTTCCCGGCCAGGGTCAGACGCGGCGCATGACCGTGACGACCTTGCCGAGGATGGTCGCGGCGTCGCCGTTGATGGGCTCGTAGGCGTCGTTGCGGGGCATCAGCCACACGTGGCCGTCGTCCCCGCGACGCAGCACCTTGACGGTGGCCTCGTCGTCCAACATGGCCGCGACGATGTCGCCGTTCTCGGCGGTGGGCTGCTGGCGGACCACCACGAGGTCGCCGTCGGTGATGGCGGCGTCGGTCATGGAGTCGCCGACCACGGTCAGCATGAACAGCCGACCCTCGCCGACCAGCTGACGCGGTAGCGCCAGGACGTCCTCGACCGATTCCTCGGCCAGGATCGGGCCACCGGCGGCGATCCGACCGATCAGCGGCACCGCGGCGGCCCGGGTCGCGTCGGCGGTGAGCTCCTCGGGCTTGATGCTCTGCGCGGTGTCGCGGCCGGGGGCGCGCAGTTCGACCGCGCGCGGCCGGTTCTGGTCCCGGTGCAGGTAGCCCTTGCGCTGGAGCACCTTGAGTTGGTGCGCGACGCTGGAAGGGCTGGAAAGACCGACGGCGTTCCCGATCTCTCGGATGGACGGCGGAAAACCGCGCTCGCGCACATAACGCTGGATGCAGTTGAGAACGCTTTGCTGGCGCGCGGTCAGTTTGGGGGCTTCGGGCACGGCACCGCCCGTGTCACCCACGGGCGAAAGAACGGTGGTGTTTCCGGGGTCGACGACCTCGGTGTTGTCCTCCGGCACGGCCGGGCCTCCTCGGCGTTCGGTTCGGTCAGGGCCTGTTCGGGTGGCCGGTGACGGGTCCGTCGTCTCACGAGTGGGCGAGACGGCGAAACCGGTGGGAAATCAAGGTCAAGATTAGTCGTTGCACACGGTGATATCAAACAAGCGTTCGAGCGGCCGAGGACGGCGACTTCGCCTTTTCGGCGGGCCTTTCCGATGACCCTCGGTTAAGTATGTACACGCGTTCCCTCGCCGCTGTCCGTCGAATGCCGAAAACGGCTTTCCCGGTGCTTCGCCCGAGGCGGCCCCGGAGCGTGTCCCCGGAGGTCGCGTGGATGCCGGAAAGCCCGCCGGGCAAGGGATTCCTCACCTGTGGAACGCGCGCCGAACGGGGTCCCCCCGGGTGCGGTCCCCTTATCCTTGGAAGCGACCCCCCGACGTATTCGAGACCTCCTCCCCGGTGGAGGCGGGTCCTGAGCCCCCACTTGAGGAACACGCCTAGGGGCGGGTTGCGACCCGTGCCCCCGGGGTCTAGGTTCGACCACAACATCTGGTGTTACCAATGGGGTATGTGCCTAGAAGTTGTGGTTAGGTAGACTCAAGGGTTGTGGTTCGGGTATAGGGAAGCAGGTGAACCAGGATGCATTGTCCGTTCTGCCGTCATCCGGACACCAGGGTGATCGACAGCAGGTCCACCGACGACGGTTCCGCGATCAGGCGACGCCGCTCCTGCCCGGTCTGTGAGCGACGCTTCACCACACAGGAGACCGTCCTGCTCATGGTCGCCAAGCGCTCCGGGGTCACCGAGCCCTTCAGCCGGAGCAAGATCATCGCCGGGGTGCGCCGGGCCTGCCAGGGGCGGCCCGTCTCCGAGGACGCCCTCGCCAAACTCGGCCAACAGGTCGAGGAGGAGATCCGAGGCCGTGGCGTGGCGGAGGTGCCGGCCAACGAGATCGGACTGGCCATCCTCGTCCCGATGCGCGACCTCGACGAAGTCGCCTACCTGCACTTCGCCAGCGTCTATCGGGGCTTCGAGAGCCTGGCGGACTTCGAAGCGGAGATCGCCAGCCTGCGGACCGATCGTGAGGACGGGACGGAGAAGGACCAGGACTCCGATCCGGCCATGCCCACGGCCGACACCGCCTCATAGCGGGCCCGGGCGTTCACCGAAACCGCCCGAGACCGCAGCGACGGCAAGAACCCGCGCGGTCATAGCCGGTCCGCGCACAGCAGACACTTCGGGGAGCGTCATGACGGAGACCAGCAGCGGTTCGACGAGTCGCAAGGGGAAGAAGGGGCCCAAGGGGCTGAAGATCAAGCGCGTCTTCACCACCGAGGGCGTCCATCCCTACGACACCCTCGACTGGGAGCGTCGCGACGTCGTCATGACCAACTGGCGTGACGGCAGCGTCAACTTCGAGCAGCGCGGCGTGGAGTTCCCCACCACCTGGTCGATGAACGCCACCCAGATCGTGGCGAGCAAGTACTTCCGCGGCGCGCTCGGCGCTCCCGAACGCGAGTGGAGCCTCAAGCAGCTCATCGACCGCGTCGTCGGCGTCTACACCGAGACCGGACTCAAGAGCGGCTACTTCGCCTCGGACGAGGACGCCGAGATCTTCGACCACGAGCTCAAGCACGCCCTCGCCAACCAGTACTTCAGCTTCAACTCCCCGGTGTGGTTCAACGTCGGGACCACCTCCTCCCAGCAGGTCTCAGCGTGTTTCATCTTGTCGGTCGACGACACGATGGAGTCGATCCTCGACTGGTACAAGGAGGAGGGGATCATCTTCAAGGGCGGCTCCGGCGCGGGTGTGAACCTGTCCCGCATCCGCTCCAGCAAGGAGCTCCTCTCCTCCGGTGGCACCGCCTCCGGACCGGTCTCCTTCATGCGCGGTGCCGACGCCTCGGCCGGAACCATCAAATCCGGCGGCGCGACCCGTCGGGCCGCCAAGATGGTCGTGCTGGACGTCGACCACCCCGACATCGAGGAGTTCGTCGAGACCAAGGCGCGCGAGGAGCACAAGATCCGTGCCCTGCGCGACGCCGGGTTCGACGTGGACCTGGGCGGCGACGACATGTTCAGCGTCCAGTACCAGAACGCCAACAACTCGGTGCGGGTCTCCGACGCCTTCATGCGCGCCGTGGAGTCCGGTTCCGAGTTCGGGCTGACCTCCCGCACCACCGGCGAGGTCGTCGCCACGGTCGACGCCAAGGACCTGTTCCACCGCATGGCCCGCGCGGCCTGGGAGTGCGCCGACCCCGGCATCCAGTACGACGGCACCATCCAGGACTGGCACACCAACCCCGAGACCGGACGGATCAGCGCGAGCAACCCGTGTTTCCCCGCTGATCAGAAGGTGCTGACCGACCGAGGACACGTCCCCATCGGCGACCTTGTCCGGAGGGCGGCACAGGGTGAGACCTTCGCCGTCTACACGAACGACGTCACGGCGGAGGCGAATCCTCGGGACGCGGTGGTAGCCATCGTCCCCACGCAGTACATGGTCACTGGCACCAACGAGGTCCTCGAACTCCGGTTCTCGGATGGTTCCGTCTTGCGTTGCACCCCGGGGCACCGGGTGTGGACGCGTAATCGCGGCTGGGCGCACGCCGAGGAATTGACGGAGCAGGACCGGATTGTTCGTTCCTTCCAGTACGCTCCTCGGTCGAATCCGATCCAGGAGATCCCGGAAGACGCCCTCGAAGCGGCTCGGAAGGCCGCGAGCCGAACCGGTGTTCGGGAGCTGAACCTGCCGACCAAGTGGGACGAGGACCCGGACCTGGCTCACTACCTGGGGTGGTTGGTCGGCGACGGTTCGATCGATGACGCCAAAGTCGTCACCATCTACGGGACGGCTGAGGAACAAACCGAAATCCTGCCTCGACACCAGGCCCTGATCGAACGTCTCACAGGGCATCGGAGTAAGCCGAGTGCCCAACCCAACGGTACGCAACAGCTCAGGGTCACTCGGAGGGCGATGGTCGCGTTCGTCCGAGCTCTCGGAATGGGTGCGCACGCCGCCGACAAGACAGTGCCGCCCGTGATGTTCGAGGTCTCCGAAGAGACCGTGTTGGGTTTCCTCCAAGGGTTGTTCGACGCGGACGGATGCGCCGTGGATCAGAAGGTGAACGGCACTCGCTACGTCGGTCTGGGCAGCCGCTCCGAAAGGTTGCTCCAGGACGTACAGGAGCTTTTGGCGCCGTTCGAAATCGCGAGCCGTGTCTACCAGGTCTCCCAGGCGAAGAGGGATACGTTCACCTACACGCGCAAGGATGGCACGACCGTCACCTATGGTAGCGAGGGGCCGTTCTACGACCTGCGCATCTCTTCCGCTTCCATGCGGGACTACGCCGCCCTGATCGGTTTTTCTCTGGATAGCAAGACCGCGAAGCTCGGCAGCGCACTCGACCATCGCCGGACCTACAACACGCAGACGACGATCCGCCTGGTCTCACGCGAGTCCCGAGGGTTCGAGACGACCTACAACCTCACCGAGCCGCGTAACCACTCCTATATCGTCGGTGGCACTGTCGTGGCCAACTGTTCCGAGTATTTGTCCCTGGACGACTCCTCATGCAACCTCGCGTCGATCAACCTGCTGAAGTTCCTGCGCGAGGACGACTCCTTCGACGTGGAGGGCTTCACCGGGCTCACCGAACTGGTCATCACGGCGATGGACATCTCCATCACCTTCGCCGACTTCCCCACGGAGAAGATCGGTGAGACCACCCGCGCCTACCGTCAGCTGGGCATCGGCTACGCCAACCTGGGCGCGCTGCTCATGGCGACCGGGCACGCCTACGACTCCGACGGTGGTCGCGCGGTGGCCGCGGCGATCACCTCGCTGATGACCGGCGCGGCCTACCGCCGTAGCGCCGAGATGGCCGGTGTGGTGGGCGCCTACGACGGCTACAAGCGCAACGAGCAGGCCCACAAGCGGGTCATGCGCAAGCACGCCGCCGCCAATGACGACCTGCGCACCGTGGGCGCCCTCGAAGAGCCCATCCACACCGCGGCGACCGCCCAGTGGGCCGAGTGCCTCAAGCTCGGCGAGCGCAACGGCTGGCGCAACGCCCAGGCCTCGTTGCTCGCGCCCACCGGAACCATCAGTTTCATGATGGATTGTGACACCACGGGCATCGAGCCGGACTTCTCGCTGGTCAAGTACAAGAAGCTGGTCGGCGGCGGTTCCATGCGGATCGTCAACCAGGCGATCCCGAGGGCGCTGAGGAACCTGGGCTACCAGGCGGAGCAGAGCGAGGCGATCGTCGAGTTCGTCGCCGAGAACGGCCACGTCGTGGACGCGCCCTCGCTGCGCCCCGAGCACTACGAGGTGTTCGACTGCGCCATGGGTCACCGCTACATCGAGCCCATGGGCCACGTGCGCATGATGGCCTCGGTGCAGCCGTTCCTGTCCGGTGCCATCTCCAAGACGGTGAACGTGCCCGAGGGGGCCACGGTCGCCGACTTCGAGCACATCTACTACGAGGGTTGGCGGTCGGGCCTCAAGGCTCTCGCGGTGTACCGCGACAACTGTAAGGTCGGCCAGCCGCTGTCCACCGGCAAGAGCGAGGAGAAGACCGCGCCGGAGAAGGCCGAGGTGACCGAGACGCCCCGACCGGTGCGCCGTCGCCTGCCCAAGAAGCGGCCCAGCGAGACCACCTCGTTCTCCGTGGGTGGCGCCGAGGGCTACATCACCGCCGGCTCCTACCCGGACGACGGACTCGGTGAGGTCTTCCTCAAGCTCGGCAAGCAGGGTTCGACCCTGGCCGGGGTGATGGACGCCTTCTCCATCGCGATCTCCATCGCCCTGCAGTACGGGGTCCCGTTGGAGACCTACGTGGAGAAGTTCACCAACATGCGCTTCGACCCGGCCGGCATGACCGACGACCCGGACATCCGTATGGCGCAGTCGGTGGTGGACTACATCTTCCGCCGCCTGGCCCTGGATCACCTGCCCTACGAGGAGCGGGCCGCCCTGGGCGTGCTGTCGGCCTCCGAGCGCGAGGCGCAGCTGAACGGGGAGGACCCGACGCAGGTCGCCACCCAGGTGGAGTCCTACGCCCAGTCCGCCGCGCCGTCCAACCTGGCCGAGGAGCGATCCGAGACCCCGGCGGCCCCGCGTCCGGTAGGGGAGGGGTTCATGGCCGACGCCCCGCTGTGCATCACCTGTGGGACGAAGATGCGCCCCTCGGGCAGCTGCTACGCCTGTGAGGGCTGCGGTGCCACCAGCGGCTGCAGCTGATCCAACGCGCATGGAGGGGGAGACGGTCCGACCGTCTCCCCCTTTCGCGTTCGTGGAAGAACAGACGTCGGTGGTGTGGTCTCCCGTTCACCGGGCAGGAACTTACCACCGGCGGTAGCATCGCTCGTATGGGAGTCGAACTGATGGAAACTGGACGCGATACTCCGGAGGATGAGCCTCGGAGGCTTGTTTCGCAGGCATTGGACACTGTGAGAGCAGTGCGGAAACTCTCGCCGTCGGAACGCGCCGCCCTCGTCGCGGCGGTTCATGGGCTCGGCAAGTCGGCGCCCGAACTCTCCGATGACACCGCCGAGCCGAGTGAGCGCGCACGCAAGATCAGCGTCTCCATGCCGGAGAACCTCAGCACGGCGGTCCGGCGACGGGTGGGTCGGGGAGAGTTCAGTCGATATGTCTCCGAAGCGGTCGCGAGTCGCCTGGAAGCCGATCTCCTGGCGGAGCTGATCGAACTACTCGAAGAGGAGCACGGCGAGGTACCGGAAGACCTGGTGACGGAGGCGGAGGCGGCGTGGCCGGACGCCGAGTGACGGGAAACGGAACGCTGGTCCTCCACAGCGAAGGGTTGTCCAAGATCGCCATGGGCGACAAGAGGGCCCGCGGTCACTTGGAGGTGGCACAACGTAGGGGCGCACGTGTGGTCACCAGCGCCATTACCCTCACGGAGGTCCTGCGGGGAGGCCCACGGGATGCGTCTGTGCACCAGGTCCTCTCAAGGATCGAGGTGATGCCGGTCTCCCCCGAGGTGGGGAGGGAGTCGGGAGAACTCCTCGGCGCAACGGGCCTGACCGGCCACCGCTGCGCGATCGACTCGGTCGTGGCGGTCACGGCGTTGCGGCAACCACGTCCGGTGGTGCTGCTGACCAGTGATCCGCAGGACCTGGAGACACTGGTCGAGGAGCCCGAACGCCCTCGCGGCGAGCGGGTGGTGGTCGTTCGCGTCTGACCGTGGGGCGGGCGGGCCGGTCCATACCTATGGTTGTCGGTGCGGGACCCGGGGTAACCCTTCGGCACGCACCGCAGCGGAAGGTGGTCCCCCCATGTTGATTTTCCACCGAGCCCTCCACATGCTCTGGCACCCCCGCACCGCTACCGCGTACCGGGGGCTGTGCCGAGGAAGGGCTGAAGGAGATCGTGTGTGAGGGATGTCGGGCACCCGCAAGTCTCGCCTACCGGCCCGGTGGACGCACGGCTGCTTCGTGGCCACTGTCGGAGTGCCCTGTTGGGAGCTCATCGAGCGTGACCTGGGGGACCAGGAGAACCGCTGAGCGGGAAGGGGGTGTTCCACGGTGTTGTCGGGCCGTCGTTATCGGCTTGCGCTGACCGATGAGCAGACTGCGATGTGTACCGAGTTCGGTGACCTGTGTCGGGCGGTGTGGAACACCGCTTTGGACCAGCGCCGCCAGTACGTGGACCGCCACACCCGCGGCCGACAAGGTGGGTTCTGCGGCTACCACCTGTAAGCCGGACAGCTCGCCGAGGCCAAGGCCGAAGAGCCCTGGCTCAAGGCCGCCCCCTCGCATGTGCTCCAGCGGACGTTGAAGGACCTGGACCGGGCCTGCGCCGAGAAGGGCACCTTCAAGGTGCGGTGGCGGGCCAAGTACCGGTGAAGGCCCTCGTTCCGCTTTCCCGCCGGGAACCTCATCGTCGTGGAGAAGCTGAACCGCAAGTGGTCACCTGATTTTTGGGTGTGGAAGCCCGGTCCTTCAGGGCCGGGAGGAAACACCCCGCACACCCTTCCCGGCCATCGAAGACCGGAAAAAGGCGGAGAAGTTCTCTGATCCGGCCCCATGGCCGGGCCGGGGGTGGTTAGCGTATTGGACCATGAAGCTGGTGGTGCGGGTCAAGCTGCTGCCTTCGCCAGAACAGGCGCAGGTGCTTGAGACGACCCTGCACGCCTGTAACACGGCGGCCGACCACGCCTCCCGCATCGCTCAGGCCACCGGAGCGACGAACAAGTACGCCCTGCAAAGGGCCGTCTACCACGAGCTGAAAACCAGGTTCGGTCTATCGGCGCAGCCCACGGTGCGGGTGCTGGGCAAGGTCGCGGACGCCTACACCACCCGGCAGGTGAACCTGAAAGCCGGGAACCTGGGCCGGAAGGGTTCCGCGAGGCGGACACGGATCGAGTCCACCCCGATCTGTTTCCGCACTAATGCGGCCCAACCCTTCGATGATCGGTGTCTGTCCTGGCAGATGGACGCGCGCACCGTCTCGATCTGGACCGTGGGCGGGCGGATGAAGAACCTGGGTTTTGTCACCTCCCCCGAACAGCTCAAACTCCTGGCCGAGTATCGCCAGGGTGAGAGCGATCTGCTCCGCCAGGACGGGCAGTGGTATCTGTCCGCTACCTGTGAGGTGCCCGAACGGGTGGAGAACCCGGATCCTGCCGGGTTCGTGGGGGTGGATCTGGGGATCGTGGAGATCGCCACCACCTCCACCGGGGACCGCTCCGCCGGACGCCACCTGAACCGATACCGGCGCCGGCAGAACCGTCTCCGCGCCAAACTCCAGGCCAAGAACACCAAGAGCGCCAAACGCGTCTTGAAGCGCCTGCGCCGCCGGGAGGCACGCCGGGCGCGGGATATGAACCATCGGATTTCCAAACGCATCGTGGAGCGGGCCGAACGCACCGATCACGGCATCGTCCTTGAAGACCTTCGGGGCATCCGTGGCCGGGTACGGCAGGCCAAACAACAACGCGCCGCGTTGCATTCATGGAGTTTCGCCCAACTGCGGAACTTCATCGCCTATAAGGCCCGCAGGATGGGGGTGCCGGTCCTGATCGTGGATCCGGCCTACACCTCCCAGACCTGCTCGGAGTGCGACCACACCAGCAGACGCAACCGGCCCTCACGGAACCGGTTCGTGTGCCGTCAGTGCGGTGTGGTGCTGCACGCCGATGTGAACGCTGCACGCAACCTCGCCCACCGAGGCCAGGTGGCGTGGGCTGCGGGGCGCCGGTCAACCGCCCCCACACCCTCCACATAGGAGGTGTGTCGGACGCGGGAGGTCGGATCCATCCACCAGGTGGGCGCCTACCCGCAAGCCCGTGGCTTCAGCCATGGGTAGTTGACGGAGAGTAGGTCGCCGTCGATCGTCAGCCCTCGGCGCGGTCGTTCGCCGCCACCGCGACGGCGGCGGTCGCCGCGGTCACGCTCAGCACGGCCGGCCAGGCACCGATCTTCTTGGCCAGCGGGTGGGAGAGGCCGAAGGCCCCCACGTACACTCCGGTGAGCGCGACGGCGGTGCCCGGTCCGGAGCGGCGGCGCCAGGTCTCGAAGGCCGCGGCGCCGAACACGGCCAGGACGGCTCCGCCGAGGGGGCGGTTGCCGGTGGCGCGGGCCACCGAGTAACCACCGATCAGTCCGGCGGTGGTCAGGGCGGCGCTGGGCACTGCGGTCATCGTGGTCCTCTTTCGTAGGGTGGTCCGTTACTCCCCGACGTTAGCCCTCGCCCGGAGGTGGCCGTTCGGCGGCACGCCCGTAATGACCAGGTGGAGGGCTCATCACGCTCTGGCCACGGGCACTGTGTTTCGGTTGTGGGTCGTGGCACCCTTGTGTTCTGTCCACTATCCCTTCCCTGTGCGCGAAACCCGCTCCCAACTGGAACCAAGGCGGCGTACGCCGCGTCGAAGGCGTTAGTTCCCTCAAGTTCCAGAATGGAGTACTTGCCTATGTCGTTCGCGCAGACAGTGCGCGGTGCGGCCGGTGCGGTGGCCCAAGGGGCGGATCCGCGTCAGGCCGTCTCCGACGCGGCCCAACAAGCGATGGGCCAGGGGTCAGGTCAGGGCGACCGGGGTTCCGGGCAGGGCTCGGAGGACGGGCTCGACCCCCGTGACTTCGTGGCCGCGCGCGAACAGGGCGCTTCCGTCGACACCCGCATCGAGCAGAAGACCACCTCGCTGAACACGGCGGGCGAGGCCCTCAACCGCAGCTACTACGAGCGGGGCCGCAGCGGTCCCGTCCACGTCATCTGCCCCATGGTGATCCCTCGCGGACGCACCTTCGTCACGATGCTGCCCGCCATCATCCTGGTGATCCTCGGTGTGGTCGGCACGGTCGTGTTCGTGGTGCCCGGCGCGGTGATGACCGACGCCAACCCGCTCCTGCACCCGTTCTTCGGCCTCCACTACTGGCTGGTCACCATCGCGATCAGCGCGTTCATGTGGTGGCGTCAGGGCATGGTGATGGTGCCCGAGGGCTGCCAGGCCATCGTCACCCGCTTCGGGAAGATGGAGAACCTCTTCCAGCCGGGTCGCGTCACCCTGTTCAACCCGTGGAAGCGCGTCTCCTACATCGTCAACACCAGGCGTGAGTACCCGTTCAACGCGCCCATCCGCTCCGCGCCCACCAAGAGCGGCGTCCAGGCCTCCATCGACCTGTTCGTGCAGTTCAAGATCGAGAACGCGGTCGACTTCGTCTACACCCTGGGTGGGGTCCCGGGTTTCCAGGAGAAGCTCAACAACGCGATCTCCGAGACCACTCGAAGCCTCATCTACGAGCAGGAGGCCTCGGCGATCTACGACATGGTCGGCGAGAGCACCCAGGGGCTCCTCGACTCCCTGAACCGTCAGTTCAGCGGCATCGTCGTTCTCACCAGCGCCAACATCACCCACGCCGAGCCCTCCAACCAGGAGTACCGGATGGACCTGGCGGCGCCGGAGATGGTGCGGGTGGCCAAGGACGCCTACACCTTCGAGTACGAGCTGCAGCTGCGCAAGGAGCAGAACGAGGGTGACCTGAACAAGGAGCTCGCCACCCTCAACGAGACGCTGTCGGCGATCCAGGCCGACATCGCCCAGTACCAGGCGCAGATGGACACCGCCTTGGAGCGCGAGACCAACCGGGCCCGTTCCCTGGCCCACCAGCGTTTCGTGGAGGCCGAATCCGAGGCCAACGCCAACGCCGCCCTCCTGCAGGCCCAGGCCCTGGACATCCGCGCGGTGTCGGCTGCCGAGGCTCCGGAGATCCTCAACTACCGTTTCCGGGAGAACCTGCTGGACAAGCTGGAGTCGGTCGCCGACAGCCTGCCCCAGGTCCTGCGCATCGGTTCCGGGGACGCCGCGAGCGTCGACTACCTGCGCATCGCCCAGGAGATCATCGGTCAGGCCGACACGGCCCTGTTCTCCGCCGAGGACATGGCGGAGATCCGGGGGCGTCTGGGTGACATCCGCGGGCGTATCGCCCAGCGTCAGCAGGAGATCGACGAGATCGTCGAGGACGAGTCCGGTGAGCGTCGGGGACACGGCGCCGAGGACCCGGGTGAGGACCTTGTCGAGGAGATCCGTCAGTCGGTGAGCGAGGACGCGATCGGTGATCGTCTGTCCGAGACGAACACCGAGGAGGCTGCGCCCGAGACCGCGGAGCCCCAGGCTCCGGTCGACGCTCCGCCGCCCTCCGGTACGCCCTACCACCAGTCCCCGCCGCCCCAGCAGACGCGGCACCCGCAGGACCCGCCGTTGCCCCCGTGGTCGCAGGGCGGTCAGAACCCGGGAGGTCAGTAGATGAGTGAGTCCTTCAACCCCGGTGGCGGCTCCAACATCAAGGAGTCCCTCGCCTCATGGAGCGACCTCGCCGGCCTGCTGCGCGGTGGCGACCAGGGCGCGATCGTCCCGGTCGTCATCCCCCGCGACAACCGTGGTCTGCGCTGGATGGTCCTGGTGTGGTTCGGTCTGTTCGCGCTGCTGTCGGCGCTGGTCATGACCATCCACGCGGTGGCGGGTGGTATCGGCGGCGGCATCTACGGCGCGCTGGCCGTACCCACCCTCCTGGTCGGTGTGCTCAGCATCGCGGCCGCGATCCTGTGGTGGTGGCGTGGATCGATCGTCGAGATCGAGGAGGGCACCACCGGCATCCTCACCAAGTACGGCGCCTTCGCGAAGAACATCGGCCCCGGCCGCCACTACCTGTGGCACCCGTGGGCGCGCGTGGACTTCGTGGTGGACACCCGGACCGAGATTCCCTACACGGCTCCGGTCCTGGCCTGCCCCACCAGGGAGAACGTGCCGCTGAAGTCGATCGAGTTCTTCCTGAAGTTCCGCATCGACGAGCCGTACGCGTTCGTCACCACCATCGGCGCGAGCAACTTCGACCTGGTGTTGTCCAGCGCGGTGCAGGACGCCATCCGTCAGCGCAGCCGGCTGGTCAACACCGAGTCCGCCTATGACCTGCGCGGTTCCAACGTGGAGGACATGCGTCGCCTGCTCAACGAGCAGCTGCGCAAGTACGGCGTGGTCATCACCGGTTGCAACATCCCGGACGTGCAGCTGCCCAGCCAGTACCAGCAGCACCTGGCCACCCGGGAGCGGGTCGCCAAGGAACTGGTCGCCTACGAGCAGGAGTGGGAGCTCACGCGTAAGCGTCGGATCGACACCCTGCTCATGGACATCGAGCGGTCCAAGAAGACCCGTGACGCCAAGATCGTCGAGGTCAACGCCTCCCTCAACAAGGCGCGCAAGGACGTGGCGCAGATGCTGGAGGAGCAGGAGACCGAGGCCCAGCGGGTGCGGTACGAGATCGAGACGCGTGGTCGCGCGGACCTGGTGGCGGCCGAGAACGAGGCCAAGGCGCAGGAGCGTCTGGCCACCGCCTACCGGGACAACCGGGCGGTGCTGGAGTACGAGCTGGCCCGTCGTCGCCTGGACGTGGGCGCGGTCCTGGCCGAGCGGGCCCCACGTCCGGTCGTGGTGCAGACCGAGGCCGGCTCGGGGGATTCCTCGACGTTGTCGACGCTGCTCACCGCCCAGCTGTTGCCGCAGGTGATGGGCGGCGGTCAGGGTCGGCGGCCGGCGGTCTCGGGCGGTGCCCAGGACGCGTTGGACTCGGCTCAGGGCGCGGTGGCCGCGGCGGCCGCCCGCCAGCAGCAGATGTCGGAGGAGTACCAGCAACAGCAGGACACCGCGATGCGTCAGCAGTTCGAGCGCGGTGAGGGGTACGGCAAGCAGGGGCGTCGCCGCTGATCGGTCCCCGCCGAAGAGGTGAGGGCCCCGCGGTCGTGGTCGAGTGCCACGTCCGCGGGGCCCTTCGCCGTTCGAGTGTGGCCCGAGGACGTTCCGGCTCAGGACGCGGGGGACAGGGCCGCGTAGCCGGCGATGTCGATTCCGTGTCGGGCTGCGATCTCCACCAGGTCTTCGATCTCACCGGCCTGTGACGTCGCCAGGTCGTCGTCCCCGATGGCGTGGGCGCGCCGCAACGCGGTGATGGAGTCGTGGAGCCGTAGGTGCAGGGTGAGGACGAACTCGCGCATGGACATCTCCTCGGGTGAGTGCGGCGAGGGAGAACCGAAGGGGGTTCCCCAGGGGGCACCACCATCCCTACAGGTCCCGGGTGAGAGTCCGGTTGGACGCGGACAGGAACCGGCAAAGAGGAGGGTAAGAGAACGGCCCCGGGGTGGTCCCCGGGGCCGTCACCGCGATGATCGTGGTCAGTGGTCGACCCACACGTACCAGTCATCGGACACACGCTCGTAGATCCGGGATCCCTGACCGGGGACGAACACCCCGACGGGGAGCTCCTCGGTGCTGTGGGCCAGACCGGCGGGCTGGAAGAGCCCGGCGCCCTCGATGGCGTAGTGGGTGACGTCGTCGTCCTGGGACACGCTGCGCAGTGGGTACATGCCGGTCCACTCGCCGTTGCGGGAGACCGCGGTGGCCACCCCGGTGTCCTCGCGTAGTTCCAGGAGCTGGTCGGTCGAGGCGCTCACCCGGGTCTGCAAGGGGACGTCGGCCACGGCCAGGCCGATGGCCACGAACGCGATCAGTGGGGCGCTCACCCAACGCAGCCGGTAACGGCGGATCATCGGACGGGCGACGGCGAGCGCGATACCGAGTCGCAGCGCGCCCATGCCGGCCAGCAGCAGGCCACCGACGAGGCCGATGATGAACGTGGGCAGGTGCCCGGCGGGCACGCTGTCCTCGAAGAGCAGGACGAGCCCGACCAAGGCGCAGGCCGGGATGTAGAGACGACCGGGCGGTCGGGAGGCCCAACCGATCAGGCGTTGCCCCAGCGTCTGTTGCTCCGCGATCTCGATCAGCTTGGCCACGGACCCGTCGGGGTTCGGACCGGAGGCTGAGGCGGACATGGCGTTCCCCCCACCGAATCCTGGTCATGGCGACGCGGCGGGCGTAACGGCACTGGGGCGTGAACGGGCCGCGTCACATTCGATACGGCCGACGTAGTGCGGCCTGCTCCACAGGATAGAGCAGTGGAGGGGCGTGTTCGGGGCGTCGGTGAGAAATCGCGGGAGCTTTCCCACGCGCCGTCGATGTCGTACCTCCCGCGCCTGGTCGAGGCGCGGACCTTCCGGCACCCAGGACCAGATGGTCCCAGGACCATCGTCCCCCGGACATCGCCATGAGCACGCACACCGCCGTGACCAGCGCGGTCGCACCCCAGGAGTCGAACGGGGACAGGTGCTCCGTGCCCGCGCCGAGGGTGCCGACGACGGCCGCGAGGGCGAGCGCGGGGCCGGTCAACCATGTGAGCAGACCCACTGCGAAGGAGACCGAGAACGCCACGAGCAGGGCGGGCACGAGTGGGGCGAAAAAGGTGAGCGGGGTGAGTCCGGAATCGGAGAGGCGTTCGGCGACCAGGTGTTCCCGGCCGCGCAGCGACAGTCCGAACTCGGTGAACAACCAGCCCACGCCCACGCGGGTCACCGCGGCGGCGACGTCGTAGAGGCGTCCGCGGGCCCAAGGCGGGGGAGAGGATCGGGGCCTGCCCTGTTGCATGTCCATTCCTTCCGGGCGACCGGCGGTGGCGACAAGCGGAAACTACCCAAGGTGACCACTAATGACCGACTGTCATGGCCGGTGGGTCGCGCAAAACCCGCCGGAAAACCCCGACGACCCACGACGGCGGGGTTTCGGCTCCTCCCGGAGGCGCGGAAAACGGACCGGGAGGTGGGACGCCCTAAGGTGGAACGCGTGCCGACGACTTCCCGAAAGCCCAGCCCCCCGCCCGCCCCCACCCTGGACGTGGAGAACGAGCTTCACGCCGCGGGTGCCCGTGTGGTGGCCGGAATGGACGAGGTGGGACGTGGGGCCTGGGCCGGGCCGCTCCTGGTGTGCGCGGCCGTCCCCGGAGAGGGCGAGCCGCCCGCCGGACTCACCGACTCCAAGCGACTCACCCCCAAACGCCGCCGGGAACTGGCCGCCGAGATCGAACCCTGGGTCGCCGACCACGCCTTCGGTTGGTCCTCACCCGCCGAGATCGACCAGGTCGGGATGACCGCGGCCCTGCACAGGGCGGGCCGTCGGGCCCTGGACGCCCTCGACCCCCGACCCGACGCCGTCCTCCTCGACGGCAGGCACGACTTCATCGGTCGACCCTGGCGGGTGCGAACCCAGGTCAAGGGCGACCTGACCTGCGTCAGCGTGGCCGCCGCCGCCATCCTCGCCAAGGTCCACCGGGACGCGCTCATGGCCGAACTGGCCGCGGACCACCCCGGTTACGGGTTCGAGAAGGCCGCCGGTTACCCCTCACCCGTCCACCGCGCCACCCTCGCCGAAGCCGGACCCACCCCCCAGCACCGGATGAGCTGGTCCTACCTGGACGCCCTGCCCCGCTGGCGTCACCTGCGGGTGATCCGACCGGTCTCGGACGGCGCCCTGCCCCTGTTCTGAACCTCCACCGACCGGCCCACGACACGCGGTCCCGCACTGGACATCCGACCCCCGATGGGGCAAGGCTGTTCTTTGCCCACACCCTCCGGCCCACCCCCGGGCCGTCCAGGCGACCCCCACGCAGGAAGGGGCACGGATGACGCGCGAGACGAGCCCCGCCGCGACGCGGGCGGCGCCACCCTCGGGGTTGGACCGCCTACGCGCGGCCTACCACCGTGTACCACCGGGCCGCCGTCTCGTGGCGGCACTGGTCCTGGTCACGGTGGCGGTGGTCGTCGCCTTCGTGCTGGGCGTACCGGTGTTCCCGGTCCTGGTCGGTACGGTCTTGGCCCTCATCGCCTTCAGCGCGTTGATGAGGTCCCTCGACGCGTTCCTCACCGTGCTGGTCGGAGTGGTGTGGCTGGCCATAGCCGTGCCCCTGTTCCAGATCCCCTTGCCGGCCAGACCCGTGGTCCTCTTCGTCCTCCCACTGCCCCTGCTGGTGACCCTGGTCGCGGGCCGCGCCCGCGAGTTCCCCGTCTGGCACACCTGCCTGCTGTCGCTGACCGCGGGACTCATCATCGGTTTCTCCGTGGCCCTGTTCGGCATGGTCGTCGAACCCTTCCCCGGTGAGGCCGGGATCGCCGCGCTCTACGTCGCGGCGGGCGCCTGTCTACTGTGGCGACTGCTCGCCTCCAACCAGGTCATCAAGGAGAGCCGCGAGAACGACCGCAAACGCGCCGAGGACGGAACCCGGGCGAGGAAGGCCACCGGATCCGGTGGAACGAACGCTCAGGCCCCGTCACTGCGCGGCCGTGCGGCCGACACCTCCGGACGACGCGCCGCCAAGGGCGACACCGGGGAGGACGACGAACCCGTTCCGGTCGACCAGGCGCTGGCCGAACTGGAGGACATGATCGGCCTGGACCCCGTCAAACAGCAGGTGCGGGGCCTGGCCGCCTCCATCGAGGCCGCCCGCCTGCGCGCCGACGCCGGGCTGAACGTCGAACGGCCTCTGCGCCACCTGGTCTTCTCAGGGCCACCCGGAACCGGCAAGACCAGCGTCGCCCGCACCCTCGCCACCATCTTCCACTCCTTCGGGTTGTTGCCCACCTCTCGTGTGGTGGAGGCCCACCGCGCCGACCTGGTCGGTGAGTACCTCGGCGCGACCGCGATCAAGACCAACGAGCTCATCGACGGCGCCATGGGCGGCGTTCTCTTCATCGACGAGGCCTATTCGCTGGTCAACGAAGGCGACGGTCAGTCCGACCGGTTCGGCAACGAGGCGGTCCAGACGCTCCTCAAACGCGCGGAGGACGACCGGGACGGTCTGGTGATCGTGCTCGCCGGCTATGACAAGGAAATGGACGCGTTCTTGGCCTCCAATCCGGGTCTGGCCTCGCGTTTCGCCACGCGCATCACCTTCCCCGGCTACAGCGCCGACGAGTTGTTCCGCATCTCCGAGCGCCTCGTCACCGCCCGCGGGGACTCCCTGGACACCGAGGCCGCCCGTACCCTGCGTCGCCGCTACGACCAGACCGTCCAACGACAGGCCGTGGACGAACTCGGCAACGGCCGCTTCGCCCGCTCCATGGTGGAGAAGAGCTGCCAGGCACGGGACGTGCGGGTGGTCACCGCCGGGGTGGGCGGCGACGAACCGGTGCCCCGGCCCAGCGCCGACGACCTGGTCACCGTGCGCTCGGTCGACGTCGAGGCCGCCTACACCGAACTCACCTCCCGTCTGCCCGGCTTCGGTGAGGCGCCCGGGTTGGAGGAGGCCATGGCCGAACTCGACGACATGATCGGTCTGGAGCCGGTCAAGGAACAGGTGCGTTCCCTGGTCGCCCAGCTCCGTGTGGCCCGGCTGCGAGAGGAACAGGGCCTGCCGCACCAGCCGCCACTGCGTCACCTGGTCTTCACCGGCCCTCCCGGTACGGGCAAGACGACCGTCGCGCGCGTCCTGGGCCGGGTCTTCGCCGCGCTCGGGATGCTCGGCCGCGCCGAGGTCGTGGAGGCCCAACGCGCCGACCTGGTGGGTGAGCACCTGGGAGCCACGGCGGTCAAGACCAACCGGCTCATCGACAGGGCCCTGGGTGGCGTGTTGTTCGTCGACGAGGCCTATTCGCTGGTCAACCCCGGCTACAGCGGCGGCGACGCGTTCGGTGCCGAGGCCATCCAGACCCTGCTCAAGCGCGCCGAGGACGACCGCGACCGGCTCGTGGTGGTGCTGGCGGGCTACACCACCGAGATGGACCGTTTCCTGGTCTCCAACGCCGGCTTGGCCTCCCGGTTCAACGTGCGGGTGCGGTTCCCCTCCTACTCGGCCGACGAGCTCTCCGAGATCGCCGACACCGTGGCGGCGGGCACCGGCGACGTCTTCGACGACGTCGCCCGGGAGGATCTGCACAGCATCTTCACGCATGTGTGCGAGGCCGGGTGGATCGACGAACTGGGCAACGGCCGTTTCGCCCGTTCCCTCTACGAGGGCGCCTGTTCCCACCGTGACCTGCGGGTATCCCGGGAACTGGGGGAGTCGGCCACCGCCACCGAGCTGACCGTGATCACCAGCGACGACGTGCGCCGCGCCTACTCCGACGCCACCCAACAGAGCTGAGGAACGGTCGGAACGGCGGCTGCTACTGTCCAGTACTTGACTTCCTCCTCGTCTTAAAGGACGAGGATTTCGGAACCACCTACCGGTGGTTCGAGGCTTTCGCCTCGTCACGGGTCGCCCCGTGGCCTTCCTGTTTCGACGCCGGTCGCCTCGTCCGGGAGGATTCCCGTCGAGGTCTCACATCGGCTCCACAGGCGGATGCCGCCTGCCCGGCGGCCTTGAGGTTGATCGCCGCGTTCACATCGCGGTCATGTGTGACGCCACAGTGCTCACACGTCCAGGTGCGCACGTTCAACGGCAACCGGGCACGCACCTGCCCACACCCGGGGATCGAGCACAGCCTGGTCGAGGGGAAGAACCGGTCCACCACGACCAAATCCCGCCCATACCAGTGGGTTTTGTACTCCAACATCGTGCGGAACTCGCTCCAGGCCGCGTCCGAGATGGCCCGGGCCAGGGTGCGGTTCTTGACCAGGTTGCGCACGGTCAGGTCCTCGATCACGACCACTTGGTTTTCGCGGACGAGTCGAGTGGTCAGCTGGTGCAGGAAGTCCTTCCTGCGGTCGGTGATGCGGGTGTGCACCCGCGCCACCTTCTTACGGGCCTTGGCCCGGTTCGCACTGCCCTTGGCCTTGCGGGACAGGGACCGTTGCGCCTTGGCCAGGCGGGCCCGATCCCGCTGTTCGTGCCGGGGGTTGGTGATCTTCTCCCCGGTGGACAACGTCACCAGGGACGTGATCCCCGCATCGACACCGACCACGCCCTCAGACGCCGGGGCGGCCTCAATGGTGTCCTCGCACAACAACGATACGAACCAGCGCCCCGCCGCGTCCCGCGAGATGGTCACCGTGGACGGCGAAGCACCATCCGGGAGGGGACGCGACCACACGATGTCCAACGGCTGGTCCATCTTGGCCAGGGTGAGCTGCCCATCCCGGTAGCGGAACGCGCTCGGGGTGTACTCCGCCGAGGCCCGTGACCTCTTCTTCGATTTGAATCGCGGGTAGCGGGCGCGTCCGGCGAAGAAGTTTGAGAACGCCCCTTGCAGGTGCCGCAGGGTCTGTTGGAGCGGGACGGAGGAGACCTCGGTGAGAAAACCCAGTTCGGTGGTCTTTTTCCAACCGGTGAGCAGGGCCGAGGTCGCGGAGTAGCCCACCCGCTCCCGGTGCTGCTCCCAGGCCTGGGAACGGGCGGCCAACGCTTTGTTGTAGACCAGGCGCACACACCCGAACGTGCGCGACAGCTGCGCTGCCTGCACCTGGGTGGGGTAGAAACGGTACCGAAAGGCCCGCTTCACGGTCTTGCTCGCCATAACCGATAGTCAACCAGCGTGGCCACGAGCACGTATCTGAAATGGAAAAGGAGCAGGGTGTTTCTTCCTCGCCCTGAAGGACGGGGTGTCCACACCCGACAATCCGATGACCGCCTCATCTGCATCCAGCCAAACCCCCGTCACGCAGGCACTGATCCTCGCCGGCGGACAGGCCACCCGGTTGCGGCCCTACACCGACACCCGCCCCAAGGCGATGGTGGAGGTGGCCGGACGGCCCATCATCGACTACCAACTCGAATGGTTGTCCTCGCACGGCGTCGAGCAGGTCGTGGTGTCCTGCGGCTACAAGGCCGATGTCCTGCGCGAGCACCTGGAGGCACGCACCGAGGGCCCCGAGATCACCCTCCTGGTGGAGGACGAGCCGCTCGGTCGCGGTGGCGCCCTGCGTTACGCCGCCGGCGGGTTGCGCGATCCGGAGGCTCCCTACTTCGCCCTCAACGGCGATGTCCTCACCTGGTTCCCGCTGGACGAACTGACCCGCCGGCACCGGGACAAGGGCGGTCTCGCCACACTGGCGCTGTCGCGGTTCCGCACCACCTGGGGCATCGTCGACGTCGACGACGAGGACCGTATCGAGGGGTTCACCCAGAGCCCGCTGCTGCCGGTCTGGATCAACGCGGGCGTCTACCTGTTCGAGCCCGGCATCACCCCACTGCTGCCGGCCAAGGGCGACCACGAGTCCTCGACCTTCCCCGAACTGGCGGAGGCCGGCAGGCTCACGGCCTACCGCATCGAAGGGTTCTGGCGCGGTGTGGACACCGCCAAGGACGTCAAGGAGGCCGGGGCCGAGATCGAGGCCCTGCGCCCCTGAATCCTCCGCGAGCGACCGGAACCCATCCGGCCGTCGCACCCCGTGCCGCGAGGGCGTCGGGGAGGTGGGTATCGTCTCGAACGTGACGAACGACGGTTTCCTCCTCCCCAGTGCCCCCAACTTCCGTGACCTCGGCGGCCACCGCACGAAGGAAGGCCGCACCGTGCGTTCCGGGTTGCTCTACCGCTCGGACGCGCTGCACACCCTCACCGAGCAGGAGCGGACCGCCTACGACGGCTTCGGTATCCGCCAGCTCATCGACCTGCGCAGCTCCCACGAACGCGACCGGCTCCCCGACCTGATCCCGGACGGCGCCGAGTACGCGGCGATCGGCGTGCAGAAGACCGACTCGGCCGGCGCCAACTTCATCGACCTGTTCGCCGATCCCGAGCAGGCCCGCGTCGCGTTCGGCGACGGTGCGGCCGAGCGCTACATGTACGACGTCTACCGCGGGCTGGTCACCGACACCGAGGCCCTGGACGGCTACCGCGACCTGGTCGAACGCGCCGCCAAGGGGCCGACCGCGCTGGTCTTCCACTGCAGCGCGGGCAAGGACCGCACCGGTTGGGGCGCGGCGCTGCTGCTCACCCTCCTGGGCGTGGAGCGGGAGGTCGTGACGACGGACTACGTCGCCAGCAACGATCGTCAGGCCGCCACCGACCACTGGATGCGACTGCTGTCCCAGGAGAGCGGTCTGCCGTGGGAGGACATCGAGCCGATGACCCGGGTCAAGCCCGACTACCTGGACAGCGCGTTCGGCATCGTGGACCAGGAATACGGGTCCTTCGACGGCTACGTCGAGCGGGGACTCAAGCTGTCGGGGGGAACGATCGAGAACCTCAAGGTCCGCATGCTCGCCTGATCGACGCGCGCCGCGCCTCGGTCACAGGGCGTCGAGGCGGCGGCGCAGGTCGTTCTCGCCGGTGGCGCCGAACAGCGCCTCGGTCAGATGGGTGAGCACGGTGGGGCGGTCCAGGCCGCGATCCAGCATCCGCCGGGCCGCCGCCCACAGGTTGGCGGGACGGCCGTCCCACAGGCGCTTGGCCAGGCGCTCGTGGCGGTCCAGCTCCTTCTCGCGCTCGGGATCGGTGCCCTGCACGGGTCGGTACCAGCGGTCCTGACCGGTGGAGTGGTGGCGGCCGCTGTGCGGGGCCTCCTCGTACTCGGCGAAGTGGTCCAGGCGCAGCAGGGCGCGACGGCCACGGGAGGTCGACGGGTCGAACTCGTCGGGGGCGTCGGTGATCAGCTCACTGGCCAACAGGGGGAACGCGAACATCCGGCGGGCCAGGGACCTGAAGTCGCCGTCGGGCAGCAACCGGCGCACCGCCCCCTGTCGTAGCCCGAGGGGGCGGGCGGGGTCGCGGTAGGTGCGGGCGAACTCCGCGGTGGTCTCCCACACGGTGTCCAGGGCGGCACCGACCGCGACGTCGGGCAGGTCGTTCTGCGCCCCGGCCCAGCGCACCCACGCGGCGAGCACGTGCGGCATCGCCTCCTGTTCCTCGGGCAGCAGTACCACCCGACCGGGCAGCCAGTGCAGCAGGAACGACTCGACCTTGCGCGGGCTGACCCGCAGCGGGCGCCCGGAGTCGACGTCGCAGCCGTAGGTGATGATGTGGTCCGCGCACCGGCTGGCGGCGTAGGAGTCGGACAGCTCGGCGGCCTGGTCCGAGGCGAGGAAGCGGGCCGCCAGGACCGCGCGGCGGTCGCGCCGCCACATCGGCTGGTGCGTCCTGCCCTCGGGCAGCCGCTTGATGCGGGACGCGGCCAGGGCGAAGTGGGCGGCCAGCGAACCACCGGTGAGGTCGGACCGTGAGACCCCGACGGGGTTGTCGACCTCCCCGGTCACCACGCTCTCGGTGCGCTCCAGCGCGCGGAGCAGGAGCGCCCGAGCCTGGGGCAGGGGCGACTCCTCGAACCGGGCGAAGTCATCGGTGCGCGCGCGTTCACGGCACTGCGCCAGGAGCCGGTCCACCTTGGTGGTCACCCACGCGTCGCGCAGCAGGCCGCCGCTGTTGTGGTCCAGCACGAGGATGAGGGCGTGCTCGGGTTCGCCGGAGTCACGGGCGTACACGCACACCACGTCGTCGGTGTCACCGAAGCGGTCGCCGTTGACGTAGGCGGCCACGGGGGTGACCTCGCCCAATTGGGAGGCCCAGGCCGGTGCGTGCAGACCCCGCTCGCGCAGCGCGATCATGCCCTGTTCGGCGAGGTCGCGTTGGGAGGCCGAGGTGCCCAGCGCGGTGATCGCGGCGAGTACCCCCAGCCCGGCGGGTTTCCCTGAGGCCGTGGCGTGGGTGATGAGGCCCTCGCCGAGCAGCCGTTCCACGTCCACCCCGGGGACCCGTTGTCCCCACCAGGAGCCCAGCAGCTCACTGAAGGACAGCTCGGCGTCCAGCGGGTGGCGCATGGCGAGCAGCGCTCTGGCCGCGCGCAGCATTTCCTCGAACGCTGCGACGGGAACGTCGGGTCCTGTGGGTGGGGGCGTAGCGGAGGGCACGCTCCGAGCGTATGCCAGTCGGCGGCAGGAGGTGCCCTCGTCGGGTCAGCGTGGTTCGGGGATCGCGCGGCGACCGGTGAACAGTGTGGTTCCCGGACGTCGTGGGGTATGTCGCGAGGGCGGCACGGACTTCACCATCGCCTCCAAGTGCTCGCGGGCGACCCTCTCGACGAGGTGCGGTGTGACCGGGAGGCCCAGGTGTTCGGCACATTTCCAGGTGTCGCTGACGCAACGTTCCACGCATCGGTGGGACAGCGCGCTGAACTCGTCATGAAGCCTTGCCGAGATCCGACTGAGATCCTGGACCGGGAAGGTCTGGAGCATTCTTGCTCACACCCCTAGCTGAAGATGGTCTGGACGGTGACCTCCACCTATTCCACTTGTTCTGAAGCGACTGTCAACCTCTCGCGCGGCACGCTGTTGATAAAACCTCGGGGAGGTACCGTTTACCCGAGACGCGTCACCCCCGCGGGCCATCACCATGAAATGGACGTTTCGGACATATAACGGTCCTGTTCCAGAGAGTTCTCCGTAAGTCGGTCGGCGTCTGGAATTATGGGAGAACACGCCAGTGAGACCCCCGGTCGACTGTGTGCACGGCGTCCGGTGGCCTACTATTTACCTTCCGTGCGCAACCGTGCCCCCGAAGCCACGGACGTTGCGTGCGCAGAGCCGTGTCTTATGCTTGAGCCGTGACAGCGGCCGAGAGGAGTCATTGAGCGTGCCTCCTGGGAGCCGCGGAGCCCCCCGAACGGAATCGGCGTCGCGCGCCCCGCGCCATAAGCGTCATCGAACACGGACGGCGGGCACGGTGCGCAAGGGACCACGTGGTCCGAGAACAGCCCCGATGGGGATTCCAACGGCTCCGGAGGTGTCGAGCAGTTGAGCGCCGAGACGTCCATTCCCCCTCCCCGAATCAATGTGGCGGAACTACCGGACGCTGTGCAGACCCTGCTCACCGAAGCTCCCATCGGGTTCGCCCTGCTCGGACCCGATGACGTCTTCGGTTCGATCAACCCCCGCATGGCCGCCGTCTTCGGCAGCACCCCCGAGCGCTGCCTGGGGCGTACACCGGGCCAGGTCCTGAAGGATGGTGGTGACGCCTCCGGCGCCGCCGCCCAGGCCGAGTCCGTGGCATCGGTGCGAGAGACCGGCCGGGCCGTGCGCGGCCACCACCGCACCAGCGAGGGCCAGACCTGGGACCTGACCTGGTTCCCGGTCAACGATCCGGTCGGCGGTGACGAACACATCGCGCTCATCGGCGCCCGCGACCACGAGGACACCGCGCACCGAGGCGAGCGGCGCCTGCGCGCCCTGTTGCAGGCCGGCAATCAGATCATCTGGGCGGCCGGCCCCGGCGGCGAGGTACACGAGGACTGCCCCCAGTGGCGCACCCTCACCGGACAGGACCTTGAGTCCTACCTGGGCCACGGTTGGCTGGACGCCGTCCATCCCGACGACCGTCCCCGCGTTGAACGCGCCTGGGACGACGCGGTCCTGGACGTGACCCCCTTCGACGCCATGTTCCGCGTCCGCACCCGCTCGGGCGGCTACGACCACTACCGTGCCCGGGCCAACCCGGTCATGGACGGCGCCGAGACCGCCGAGTGGGTCGGCACCCTGGTGGACATCACCACCGAACGCGAGGCCGACGAGCTGCGCCAACGGCTCAACCAGCAGCTCAGCGAGGCGGCCATGCGCACCGCCCGGCTGCAGAAGGCCACCTCCGACCTGGCAGAGGCCCTCACCGCCGAGGAGGTCGTCCAGGCCATGTCCGAGATCGGCCGCTCCGGAGTGGGCGCCGACCACACCTCCCTGGCCCTGTTCGACCGGGACCGACTGCGCCTGCGCATGCTCTCCGCCGACGACTGCCAGGGGTTGCCGCGCAACGGGTTCTCGCTGGACTACCCCGACATCGCGGCGCTGGCCGTGGCCGGTCGCGTGCCCCGACTGGCCGCCGGCCCCGCCGAACTACGCGAACTCCTCGACGACGCGCCCGAGGTCGAGGAAATCCTGGAACGCACCGACGAGCGCGCCTGGGTGGCGCTACCGATGATGGCGGCGGGCCGCCCCATCGGCGCCCTGCGTTTCTCCTTCACGTCCCCGCGCGAGGTCACCGACGAGGAACGCGTCTTCCTGGAGGCGCTCGCCGGACAGTGCGCCCTGGCCATCGGCCGGGCCATCGTCTACGAACGCGAACACGGCACCGCCGAGGAGCTCCAGCGCAGCCTGCTCCCGGAGGAACTGCCCGAGGTCCGCGGTGTGCGCCTGGCCGCCTATTACCGGTCGGGCTCCCAACACGTGCAGGTGGGCGGCGACTGGTACGACGCCTTCCCCCTGCCGGACGGCCGCGTCGCCGGGGTCCTCGGCGACGTCATGGGCAAGGGCATCCCGGCCGCCGCGGGAATGAGTCGGATCCGCAACGCGTTGCGCGCTCTGGCGTTCTCCATGCCGGAGCCGGCCGACGTCCTGACCGGACTCGACCGCATGTTCTCGGCCACGGAGGGAATGGATCAGGTAACGACCCTGGTCTACTTCGTCTTGGACCCGGTGACCGGACAACTCGACCTCAGCAACGCGGGCCATCTTCCCCCGCTGGTCGTCGCCGGTAACGCCGGGCCCTCGCTGTTGGAGACCGAGCCGGACACACCGCTCGGGGTCAGCTCCACGAGAGGTCACCACAAATTCTTCGTCCAACCCGGTAACACCGTCGCCCTCTACTCCGATGGACTGGTTGAGAACCGCAAACGATCGGTCGACGCGGGACTCGACGAGCTGGTCCAGAAGGCGGCTGATGCCCGGCCCGATGTGGTGGGCGATCCACAGCAGATGCTGGAGTACCTTGTTGAGAGCATGCTCGAAGGGTATGAGCAGGACGATGATGTCACTCTGCTCGCCGTTCAGCTTCCGGTGATCGATTCGGTGTCAGAGCGGTAGACCGTACTAACAAGTCCATTGCCTTGCTTACAGTGAAGAAGCCGCCGCGCCCCATGAAGCGGGGGTGACCCCGGCTTCCCGCCCAGTGGGGAAGATCCCTGGCCGCAGGTGGGAGAGGGTGCAGTACCCGGTCCCGGCCATCCGGACCACCGGGTCCGACGAATCTCGCCACACGTCCGTTCGAGAGGTGTTTGTGTCATCTGCCAGTTCGACTCGCTCGAAGCAGTCCGAGTCACTGCAAGAGCCCGTCATTCAGCAGCTGATCGAGCGTGGGCGGTCCCAGGGCTTTCTTGAGCCCGAGGACGTGCGCCGTGCCTTCGAAGAGGCCGAAATCCCGATGTCGCAGGCGCAGTCGGTGCTCCGCAGCCTCGCGAAGGAGGGTGTGACCGTACTGGTTCCGGAGTCGGCCTCCTCCCGGCGCAAGACCACGCGGCGTAAGACCACCACGTCTCGGTCCAGCACCACCACCCGCTCGACCAGCAAGCCCGCGCGCGCCGCGGCGGCCGCCCAGGAGCAGCCGGAGACGGTCACCGCCGTCGTCGACTCCGAGGAGACCGCCGAGAAGAAGCCCGCGGCCAAGAAGGCCACCGCGAAGAAGGCGGCCACCCCCAAGAAGGCGGCCACCAAGAAGACCGCGGCGGCCAAGGCCCCGGCCAAGAAGGCGGCGACCAAGAAGTCCACCAAGAAGGACCTGGAGCTGGCGCCCGACGCCGGTGACACGGCCGATGAGGGCCTGGACGACGACCTTGAGCACACCGGCGCCGAGCTGGAGCTGGTCGAGGACACCCCGGACACCGATTCCGTCAAGCCGACCAAGCCGGAGACGGTCGGTGCCCCGGTCAAGTCCGGCAAGGACGACGATTCCTTCGTCCTGTACGACGATGACGACGACGCCCCCGCCGCCCAGGTGGTCGCGGCCGGTGCCACCGCGGACCCGGTCAAGGACTACCTGAAGCAGATCGGTAAGGTGCCGCTGCTCAACGCCGAGCAGGAGGTCGAGCTCGCCAAGCGCATCGAGGCCGGCCTGTTCGCCGAGGAGAAGCTCTCCGAGGAGGACGACGTCCTCACCTTCGAGCTTCGCGACGAGCTGGAGTGGATCTCCGAGGACGGAGGCCGCGCCAAGAAGCACCTGCTTGAGGCGAACCTGCGTCTGGTGGTCTCCCTGGCCAAGCGCTACACGGGTCGCGGCATGCTGTTCCTGGACCTGATCCAGGAGGGCAACCTCGGTCTGATCCGCGCGGTGGAGAAGTTCGACTACACCAAGGGCTTCAAGTTCTCCACGTACGCCACCTGGTGGATCCGTCAGGCGATCACCCGCGCGATGGCCGACCAGGCCCGCACCATCCGTATCCCGGTGCACATGGTCGAGGTCATCAACAAGCTGGCCCGCGTGCAGCGTCAGATGCTCCAGGACCTGGGCCGCGAGCCCACCCCGGAGGAGCTGGCCAAGGAACTCGACATGACCCCGGAGAAGGTCGTCGAGGTGCAGAAGTACGGTCGCGAGCCGATCTCCCTGCACACCCCGCTGGGCGAGGACGGCGACAGCGAGTTCGGTGACCTCATCGAGGACTCCGAGGCGATCCAGCCGGGCGAGGCGGTCAGCTTCACCCTGCTCCAGGAGCAGCTGCACTCGGTGCTGGACACCCTGTCCGAGCGCGAGGCCGGTGTGGTCTCCATGCGCTTCGGGCTCACCGACGGCCAGCCCAAGACTTTAGACGAGATCGGCAAGGTCTACGGGGTCACCCGTGAGCGCATCCGGCAGATCGAGAGCAAGACGATGTCGAAGCTCCGTCACCCGTCGCGTTCGCAGGTGCTCCGCGATTACCTGGACTAGTCGGTCGGCCCAGGAACGGACCACAGCCGTGGACTGAGACAGCGAAGGCGCGCCCTCCCTCGGGAAGGCGCGCCTTTCGTTTTCTCATGCCCGGCCCGCTCACGGGCGTGTGGCGACCCCCGCGTGTCCCTCGCGTAGCGCCGGGCTGTTCAATCCCCCGCACGGAGTCCGATCTCCATCCGATGGGTTCCATGCTGCCCCACGCACTGTAGGTGTGGCATAAAATCCACCTGGTCCGATTTCGTGCACGCTTCGGTCGAGTGGAGCACGTACCGCTAATCCCGGACCACCACGTCCATCGTGCGTGCGGTGCCCGGCTTGGCGGCCTGCTGGAGCTCGATGGTGTGGCCGAGGTCGCGTAGCGCCGTCACCAACTCCTCGGGGGTGCGGGCCTGGACGTTCTCGGTGATCAGGATCCGGGCGACGTCCCCGCGGGTGGCCTTGGCCATGTGGCTGACCACGGAACGCTTCACCCGACCGTCCACCTCGCGTTCGCGCAGGACCCGCACGGCCACGGTTCGTTCGGCGGTTTCACCGGCCGGCTTGAACGCCGCGGCGTAGGACGCCGAACGGCAGTCCACGAGCAGACGTCCCTCGGCGAGTTCGCCCAGCGGGTCGGTGAGCGCCTTGCGCCAGTAGGCGCCCAGACCACCCAAGGGCGGCAACCTCACACCCATGGACAGACGGTAGGGCGGCAGGTGGTCGGCCGGGCCCACCACCCCCCACAGCCCGGAGAACACCAGGATCCGTTCGCGTACGCGGGCGTCGTGTTCGGTGAGCAACCCGGGTAGTCCCAGACGGTCGTAGAGCACCCCCGTGTACAGGTCCGCGGCGCGCAGGGTGGGCGCGGTGGCCAGGTCCAGGTTGCGCTTGAGCGCTTCGGTCTGTGAGACGGACAGCCCCAGGACCTCGCGGGCCGTGTCCTCGGGGCCGGAGCACAGTTCGTGGAGCGCCGCCATGACCCGTTCCCGATCCGCGGCCAGCCCGGGCAGGGTGAGCGCGTCGACGTCCAGGCGTGGACCGTCACCGGAAGTGGCCTTGCCCTCGGAGGGCGGGAGCAGGATGAGCATGGATGGTTCTCTATCTTCTGGATCGTGGACGCCTGGGGGCCTGGGGAACCCGCACCCATGCTAGATCGTGCCCCGAGGCCGGTGGATAGGATCCGGTACTCGGCGACGGGTGAGGAAACGAACATGCACGCTTGGGCGGCGAGAGTGTCCAGGGATTGGCCCCCGTTCCAGGTCCAGAGCCGTGGAGGGTGGCGGTTCGGGGTGGCCGACGGCGTCACCAAGCGGGCCAACTCCGCACTGGTGGAGGACCTCGACGCGGACGTCGCGGAGGTCACCGCGTTCTACCGGGAACGAGGCCTGACCCCCTGCGCGCAGGTGTGGCCGGGGCAGGAGAGTGTGGACGGGCGACTGGCCGAACACGGTTACGAGACCGTGGAACCCAGTCTGGTCCTGGCCCGTGACCTGGACGAACGCCCCGACGGTCCCGGACGCACACGGATCACGGACCGCCCCACGAAGGAATGGGTCGAACCGTTCGCGGGTGACGACCCGTCGTGGGCCGAAGGGGTGGCGCGCATCCTGGGAGGGGTGACCGCGGCGTACGGCGTCCACGAGAGTGGGGACGGCCGTGGCTGCGCGGTGCTGAACGGGGATTCGGTGGCGATCTGCGCGATGGTCACCGCGCCGGAGGCCCGAGGGCGGGGAGTGGCCCGGACGATCCTGTGGGACCTGCTCACCCGGGCACACGACGAGGGCGCCCGGAACGCCTACCTGTGCGTGGTGGCCGGCAACGGGCCGGCGCTGAGCCTGTACCGGGGCGCCGGGTTCGTCGAGGTCTGCCGGTACCACAACCGGGTGCTCACGAGATGAGGCCGCACGCGCCCCGACGCACGATCGACCCGGGAACGACGACGGCGGCCCCCTCGGGAGCCGCCGTCATCGCAATCGTGCTCGTTGTGGCTAACGCTCATCCCCGCCGCTGTTCTCGCTCTCGGTGAGCTTGCTCGTCTCGTCCTGGATGTCCGAGGCGATCTTGCGGATCGAGTCGTCGTGTTTGCGCATGTGGTGCGCACAGAACAGAAGCTCACCGCCGGAATTCAGCAGTACCCGGACGTAGGCCTGTGCACCACAGCGGTCGCAACGGTCGGCAGCCGTCAGCGGCTGAGTGGGGGCAAGGGTTCCAGTCACTTCGCCATCCTCAATACTCGGCGTTAGTCACCTCTGACAACATCTAACCCGACCCAGACGTTCCCAACCTGATCCCGTGTACGCCGACAGCGGAATCCGCCCGGTTCGTGTCTGGAAGATGCAGAGTGGGGCCTTTCTGTTCCGACGTCTTGTCTCCTCCTCGTTGTACCCATCGGTAGGCCCTGGCTATCCCCGGAAATCGGGCGTATCCAGGTCGCAACCGTCAGAGGTGGTAGTCTCGCGCGGGGCAGGCCCGACCGATTCCCGACTCCGTCGGTGGAGCCGGTCGCAGCGCTCCCGGCGGCGACGTCGGGGAGGCGCCCCTTTCTCGGGGAAGACACGACCGGGGAAGACACGACCCCACCCATACGGCCCGCGTCACGACACAGCCTTCGGCCCGTCGTAACCTGGCCCCTTCAACCGTCGGTGCGGCGCGGTACAAAGGGCACACGCCGCATCAGCGCCCCCGATGGCCCACAAGACGCAGGAGATGTCCGAGTGACCGCCTTGACCGCAGCCGTCCACGACCCCGAGGATTACTCCGCCCGGCACCTGTCGGTCCTCGAGGGCCTCGAAGCGGTTCGCAAACGGCCGGGCATGTACATCGGGTCCACCGACAGCCGTGGCCTCACCCACTGCATGTGGGAGATCATCGACAACTCCGTCGACGAGGCGCTGGGCGGCTACTGCGGACGCATCGACGTGACGCTGCACGCGGACGGTTCCGTCTCCGTCAGCGACGACGGTCGCGGTATCCCGGTGGACATCGAGCCCCGGTCGGGGATGCCCGGTGTCGAGCTGATCATGACCAAGCTCCACGCGGGCGGCAAGTTCGGATCCGGCTCCTACACCGCCTCCGGTGGTCTGCACGGCGTCGGCGCCTCAGTCGTCAACGCCCTGTCCGCCCGGGTGGACGTCGAGGTCGACCGGCAGGGCCACACCCACGCCATAAGCTTCCACCGCGGCATCGCCGGACGGTTCGCCGGTGACGGCCCCGACGCCGAGTTCACCCCGGTCTCCGGTCTGGAGCAGGTCCGCAAGGTCGCCAAGAAGATCACCGGCACCCGCACCCGTTTTTGGCCGGACTCCCAGATCTTCCTCAAGGAAGCCGAGATCGTTCGGCAGAACCTGCTGGACCGGGCCCGCCAGACCGCCTTCCTCGTGCCGGGGCTGACCATCGCCGTGCGCGACGAGCGGACCGAGGGCGACCCCGTCTACACCGAGGAGTTCCGCTTCGACGGCGGGATCAGCGAGTTCTGTACCTTCCTGGCACCCGACGACGCCGTCAGCGACGTCCTGCGCATCCAGGGCACCGGCAACTTCAACGAGACCGTCCCGGTGCTGGACGAGTCCGGCCACATGGTGCCCGCCGACGTCCAACGCCGGCTGGACGTGGACGTGGCCCTGCGCTGGGGGACCGGCTACGACACCAACGTCCGCTCCTTCGTCAACGTGATCTCCACGCCCAAGGGCGGCACCCACATCAACGGCTTCGAGCGCGCCCTGGTCCGGGTGATCAACGACCAGTTGCGCGCCACCAAGCTGCTGAGGAACAGCGACGACCCGGTCACCAAGGACGACACCCAGGAGGGGCTCACCGCGGTCGTCACCGTACGGCTGCCCGAACCCCAGTTCGAGGGGCAGACCAAGGAGATCCTGGGCACCTCCGCGGCCTCCCGGATCGTCTCCCAGGTGGTCGGTCAGGGCGTGCGAGACTTCCTCACCTCCACCAAGAAGACGGAGAAGGCCAAGGCCCGCCTGGTCATGGAGAAGGTGGTCGGTGCGGCCAAGGCCCGCCTGGCCGCCCGCCAGCAGCGTGAGACCCAGCGCCGCAAGAACGCGCTGGAGAGTTCGGCCCTGCCCGCCAAACTGGTGGACTGCCGCAGTGAAGGACTGGAGCACAGCGAGCTGTTCATCGTCGAGGGTGACTCGGCGCTGGGCACCGCCAAGCTGGCCCGGGACTCGGAGTTCCAGGCGCTGCTGCCCATCCGAGGCAAGATCCTCAACGTCCAGAAGTCCTCGGTCGCGGACATGCTCAAGAACGCCGAGTGCGCCGCGATCCTCCAGGTCATCGGGGCCGGTTCGGGGCGGACCTTCGACATCGACGCCGCGCGTTACGGCCGGATCATCCTGATGGCCGACGCCGACGTCGACGGCGCCCACATCCGCTGCCTGCTGCTCACCCTGATCTATCGGTACATGCGCCCCATGCTGGAGGCCGGTCGGGTGTTCGCGGCCGTGCCGCCGCTGCACCGCATCGAGCTGACCAACGTGCGGCGCAAGCGCGGGGCCAAGCCCGAGGACCGCTACATCTACACCTACTCCGACGCCGAGCTCCAACGCACCATGCTGGACCTGGAGAAGCGCAAGATCTCCTGGAAGGAGCCGGTGCAGCGGTACAAGGGTCTGGGTGAGATGGACGCCGACCAGCTCGCCGAGACCACCATGGACCCGCACCACCGCACCCTGCGCCGGATCCGGGTGGAGCAGGCAGAGGAGGCCGCGTCCGTGTTCAACCTGCTGATGGGCAACGAGGTGGCTCCGCGCCGCCGGTTCATCCAGGAGGGCGCCCAGGAACTGGACCTGGAGCGCATCGACGCCTGACAGGCCCGTGAACGTCAACGGGGCCCGCGCCGTGAGGGAAGACCTCCGGCGCGGGCCCCGTGGCGTTCGATCGTCGGCTCAGGGTGTCTTGGGCGGCTCCCACACGCCCTCGGCGAGGAACCGGTCGATGGCCGCCCGGTACGGGGTGGGGTCCAGACCCCTCTCCGACACCCACTCGTCGTTGTAGTAACTGTGCAGGTAGCGCTCGCCACCGTCACAGATCAGCGTGACCACGCTGCCCTTGCGACCCTCTCGACGCATCCTGGCGATCAGGTGCCACACGCCCCACAGGTTGGTGCCGGTGGAGCCGCCCGCGCTACGTCCCGTGAGGTCGTTGAGGTGGCGCATCGCGGCGATGCTCGCGGCGTCGGGCACCGGCATCATCAGGTCGATCACCGACGGGACGAAGCTGGGTTCCATGCGAGGCCGCCCGATGCCCTCGATCCGCGACGGCATGCCGGTGGCGTAGTCGTGCGCCCCGGTCACCCAACCGGGGAAGAACGCCGAGTTCTCCGGGTCCACCACCGCCAGCCGGGTGGGCAGCCGCCGGTAGCGGACGTAGCGGCCGATGGTCGCCGAGGTGCCGCCGGTGCCCGCGCCCACCACGATCCACTCCGGGTGGGGGTGGCGTTCCATCGCCAGCTGTTCGAAGATCGACACGGCGATGTTGTTGTTGCCCCGCCAGTCCGTGGCGCGCTCGGCGTAGGTGAACTGGTCCATGTAGTGGCCGCCGCTCTCGGCGGCCAGCCGTTCCGCCTCGCTGTACATCGCCGGCGGATCGTCCACGAAGTGGCAGCGGCCCCCGTAGCGCTCGATGAGCGCGATCTTCTCCGGGCTGGTCTTGCGCGGAACCACCGTCACGAAGTCCAGGCCCAGCAGCTGCGCGAAGTAGGCCTCCGAGACCGCCGTCGACCCGGAGCTGGCCTCCACGATCGTGGTGCCCTCGGTGATCCACCCGTTGGCCAGTCCGTACAGGAACAGCGAACGTGCCAGCCGGTGCTTCAGACTGCCGGTGGGGTGCACCGACTCGTCCTTCAGGTACAGGTCGATGCCCCACTCCGGGGGCAACGGGAACACGTGCAGGTGGGTGTCGGCCGAACGGGTGTCGTCGGCGATCACCTTGCGCACCGCCTCGTCCGCCCAGGACCGGACGCTGTCGGAACATCGATCGACCCAGGGGACGTCCTCGTCCGGGGTCTGTTCGGGTCGTTCGGGAGCCATGTCCGCAGCCTAGCCCCGACCGGTGACGGACACGACGAAGGGCCGGACGAGGGTGGGTCCGGCCCCGCGAGTGCTCCGATCAGTCCAGGGACCCCCCGGACATCACCGCGTACATCCGCCTGTAGGTGGCCGCCTCCTCATGGCGGTTCTGCCGTTCCAGGGTGCGGGCCAGCGCGATGTGGGCCCAGTTGTCCACGGGGTCCAGCTCGATGAGCTTGCGAAAGGTCGCCTCGGCTCTGTTGAGCTGTGCGGAGTAGAAGTAGGCGCGACCCAGCAACTCCAGGAGGGAGAGGCTGCCGGGTTCGTTCTCCACCACGGGCTCCAGGATGCGGGCGGCGTAGATGGGATCGCCCAGATCCAGGAAGATGCGGGCCTGGTTGAAGGTGTCGTAGGTGCTCTCTGCCACGGTGCTCCTCTCGACGCCACACCGGACAAGGCACAACGATCCGCGGAAGGGACCGCATTCCCGCCGGGGTGGACGGGCGGGCGTGGGCCCGGTGCCGGGAGGCGGCCGAGGTCCCCGCGCCCACTGGAGTGATCCCCGGTCTCGGCGGCCCCGACACATCAAAGGCCGGTGGGGGAGACCCTGCCCGTGTCCACGTCGTAGATCGCGCCCGTCACCGGCAGCCCTTCGGGCAGCAGCGGGTGGTGCCGGATCCGCTCCAGGTCGTGCCGGAGAGCGCCCAACTGGTCGTTGTCGGTGTGGAACTCCAGACTGCGGGTGTCCACCCCGTACTCGTCCATGATGTGGTCGTGGACCATCTGGTCGCCGGTCACGGAGGCCATCTTGCAGCGGGTGTGCGGCAGGATCAGCACGCGGTCCACCCCCAGCAGGTACACGGCCAGGACCAGGGTGCGCAGGGTGTCATCGGTGACCCGGGCGCCCGCGTTGCGCAGGATCTTGGCGTCGCCGGGCTCCAGGCCCAACATCTCCAGTGGTTCGATACGTGAGTCCATGCACGTGACCAGGGCCAGGCCACGGGCGGCCAGCGGCTTCAGACCGGCCAGCGAATAGTTCTCGGCGTAGGCGGCGTTGGCGCCGAACACGTCGTCGAAGGGCCCCGGGGCAGTGGCGTCCTTGTTCACGCTCATGCGTTCTCTCTCCCTAAGTGGATGGTCGCAGGGGTGCGGGCCGTACACGGAGTCGAATCCGTGTACGGCCCGCACCCACGGGACCTCAGGCGTCCTACTCGGGTGCCGAGATACCGGAGTCGGTCTGTCCGCTACCCACGGTGGTGATGGCGCGTGGAAGCGCCTCGCCGGAACCGTCCCGCCGTTCGGTGAGGTCGGGAAGTCGAACCGGCTTGCCGTCGGCACGCGAAGCCCTGGCCGGTGAACGTCCCACCCACGCGAAGAGCAGGGTGTCCTCTCCCTTGAGGTAGCGGTGGCAGCGTACGCCCCCGGTGGCCCGTCCCTTGGCCGGGTAGGACTCGAACGGGGTGACCTTGGCCGATCCGGCCTGTGTACCCGTGAGGGCGTTACCGCTACCGGACACGGTCACCACGACCGAGTCCTCGGGGCTCGGCACCGCACCGAACCACAATACGCGGGCGTCCTCGGCCAGCCTGACACCGGACACCCCCCCGGCGGGGCGCCCCTGGGGACGCGCCGTCGAGGCGGAGAAGCGCAGGAGCTGCGCCTCGGAGGTGACGAAGGCGAGATCCTCCTCACCCGTGGACAGCTGGGTGGCTCCGATGATCCGGTCGTCGTCCTTGAGCGTGATGATCTCGAAGTCGTCCTTGTTGGGCGGGTAGTCGGGGGCGACCCGCTTGACCACACCGCCCAGGGTGCCCACGACGAACCCGGGTCCGTCGACGCGCATCGACACCACGCTCACCACGGTCTCGTCCCCGTCGAGCGCGACGAACTCGCTCACGTCGAGCCCGTGCGTGAGCGGCGGGGGCGGGTCCTCCTCACCCTCGACCGGGGCCGGTAGCTCCGGTAGTTCCACGACCGGGACCCGGATCATCCGGCCCAGGGCGGTGACCAGGCCGACATCCGAACGCGAGGTCGTGGGGATCGACACGTGGACCGTGTCGTGCGCCACGCGCAGCCCATCGTAGGGGCGGGGCAGCGTGGCGCCCTTGGTGCGGACGATCCGGCCGTCCACGCCGAACAGTACGTGGCAGGGCTGGTCGGCCATCTCCAGCGGGATCACGGCGGAGCGGGTGGCGCCGTCGCTCTCGCGCAACTGGGTGCGTCGGGGGGTGGCGAACTTCTTGGAGACCTCGTTGAGCTCCTTGGACACCAGGCGGCGGAGCTTGTTGTCCGACTCCAGGATCGCGGTGAGCTCGTCGATCTCCTTGTTCAGCTTCTCCCGCTCGGTCTCCAGCTCCAGCCGGTCGAAGCGGGTCAGACGACGCAGCGGGGTGTCGAGGATGTAGCGGGCCTGGATCTCGGACAGCTCGTAGGCGCCCATGAGGGCCTCACGGGCCGCCGCGGTGTCGTCGGCCTCGCGGATGAGTCCGATCACCCGATCGATGTCGAGCAGGGCGACGACCAGACCGTCGACCAGGTGCAGGCGCTCCCGGCGCTTCTTGCGGCGGAACTCGCTGCGCCGACGCACCACTTCGAGACGGTGGCCGACGTAGACCTGAAGGAGTTCGCGCAGGCCCAGGGTCTGCGGTTGGCCCTCGACCAGGGCCACGTTGTTGATGCCGAAGGACTCCTCCATCGGCGTGAGCCGGTACAGCTCCTCCAGGACGGCCTCGGGGTTGAAGCCGTTCTTGAGCTCGATGACCAGACGCAGGCCCTGGTTGCGGTCGGTGAGGTCCTTCAGGTCCGAGATGCCCTGGAGCTTCTTGGACTGCACCAGTTCCTTGATGCGCGCGATGACCTTCTCGGGGCCGACGCTGTAGGGCAGTTCGGTGACGACCAGGCCGGTGCGGCGGGCCGACACCTTCTCGATGGCCACGGTCGCCCGCGTCTTGAAGGTGCCGCGGCCCTTGCGGTAGGCGTCGCGGACGCCGTCGAGACCGACGATGGTGCCGCCGGTGGGCAGGTCGGGGCCGGGGACGAACTCCATGAGCTCGTCCAGCTCCGCCTCGGGGTTGGCGATGAGGTGGCGGGCGGCCGCGACGACCTCACCGAGGTTGTGCGGGGCCATGTTGGTGGCCATACCGACGGCGATGCCGCTGGTGCCGTTGACCAGGAGGTTGGGGAAGGCCGCGGGAAGGACCTCGGGCTCGGTCTCCTGGCCGTCGTAGTTCGGTTTGAAGTCGACGACGTCCTCGTCGATGGAGGACACCAGCAGCTCGGCGGGGTGGTCCAGGCGAGCCTCGGTGTAACGCATGGCGGCCGGGGCGTCGTCGCCGCCCAGGGAACCGAAGTTGCCGTGGCCGTCGACCAGGGGCACGCGCATGGCGAAGGACTGACTGAGCCGCACCAGGGCGTCGTAGATGGCGGAGTCGCCATGGGGGTGGAGTCGGCCCATCACCTCCCCGACCACGCGGGCGCACTTGACGTGTCCGCGGTCGGGCCGCAGACCCATCTCGTTCATTTGGTAGAGGATGCGCCGTTGAACCGGCTTCATGCCATCGCGTGCGTCCGGTAGGGCGCGTTGGTAGATCACCGAGTACGCGTATTCCAGGAAGCTGCCGCGCATCTCCTCGGAGACGTCGATGTCGATGATCTTCTCGGCGAGATCCTCGGGGGGACGGGAAGTAGTACGGGCCATGTCCGTAATTCTGGCCTGCCCCGGTGACTGAAACGTACACGGGAGCGTGGTCGGGCGTGTGTGAGTCGCGCTGCAACGGGGTTTCGCGCCGGCCCGGAGAGGGTTTTCCGTCCCCGGCACCGTGCCGGGGACGGAAAACCCTCAACGCTGCGTGGCGGCCCCTAACCGCTGGTCACGGCGGTCTCGCCGGCGGGGACCTCCAGGGTGGTCCCGTCGGAGAAGCCGACGGTGAGGGGCTCGGAGGTCGGGTTGAACGCCGTGTGGGTACGGGTCCCGGAGTCGTCGAAGACCGCGTAGTGCGCGGTGTCGGCCGTCACGGAGACGTCCACGGTGCCGAACTCGGCGAGGGTGGACACCCACTGGTAGGTGTGCGGCTTGGAACCGCCCTCCTCGGGTTCGTAGGTCTCCCACTGCTCCTCGAACATGCGCAGGGCGTCGTCCCCGTCGGACAGGGCCCGGTGCGCCCAGTGGATGTCGCGCCAGATCTCGGGTTCGCCGCCGAGCTTGTCGACGAGCGACTCGTAGATCGCCCCGGCGTGCTCGGGGTCGTGGCCCAGGTAGAGGGAACCGGCGGTGATGGGCAGGTAGTTGATGCCGTAGTGCTCCTCGTGGCCGCCGTCCCACCAGATGCGGTAGTCGCCGCCGTCTCCCCAGACCATGCCGACGACGTCCTCGGGGTAGTCCTCGGGGAAGGTCTCACCACCCTGGTCCTGCCAGTAGCGGGCGATGGTGGAGGCCTGGGTGGTGTGCAGGTACACGCCCAGGTCGCGGAGTTCCTCGTCGCCGGTCAGCGCGCCGAAGTGCGCGGTGGCGGCGGCGAAGTGCATGCCCTCGGAGGAGGACTCCTGGTTGTTGCCGGCGGCGAACCCGGCGTGGCCGGAGGCCCAACCGTGTCCGGCGTAGGGGGAGAAGGACCGCAGACGCGGGAACATCTCGTCCTCGGTGTCGGTGGAGGCCACGTCGCGGATGAGGAGACGGATCATGCCGCCCCAGGCGTCCTCGGCCGCCCATTCGGCGTCGTAGCGGGCGACCGTGGCGGCCGCCGAGACGAAGTATCCGTAGTGGAAGTCGTGGTCGTTGAGCTCGGTGGCGGCGCCGAAGCTGTCGGGGTAGCCGAGCATGGCGCCCCATTCGGCGTCGTGGTGGAACTGGCGGGTGCCGCCGACGGTCAGCCAGTCCTCCAGCCGTTCCTTGACCAGGCCGAGGAGTTCGTCGCGGGCCTCGGTGTCGCCGATGGAGTCGGCGATGGGCACGAGCTGGGCGAGTCGTCCCATGGCCTTGCCGTCCCAGTAGGTGTCGCCGGGTTCGGGGAAGAGCTCCTCCTCCGCCAGGACCTCGTCGATGAGGGTGGCCATGCGATCGTGGTCGGCGCCGTCCACCGTGGGCAGGCTGGGCATGATGCCCTGGGTGGTGAGCTCGGTGGTGAAGGACGAGCCCTCTGACACGCGCATCTCACCGCGGGGTGAGGCGTAGGTCAGGTCGGTGAGGTCGCCGGTGACGTTCGCCCACTGGTGCGGGTAGAGCGCCATGAGCGTGCCGGTCTCCTCGCCCTCGCGCGCCTCGGTCGCCAGGCTGTAGGTGCTGGTGAGGGTGGCGGCGGCCTCGTCGTAGTCGTACTCGACGAGCGAGTCGGTGACGACGGAGTGCGCGTAGGGGGCGAAGGCGTCCAGGTCGTCGGGCTCGGGCAGGACGGCCACGGAGTAGTACCCGTCGTCACCGGTGTCGGCGGTGAGGGTGTCGCCCGAGAGGGTCCAGGGGGCGTCGGAGGGGGAGAACAGGGCGTAGTGGCGTCCGTTGACGGTGGCGCCGACGGTGGATCCGTCCTCGTGCCAGACGTCGGGGGTGCCCTCGAAGGTCACCTCCGCGGCGCCACCGGAGGTCTCCGCGTAGGCGAAGGGCAGGCCCTGGCCGAGGGTGACGCGCAGGGTGGAGCCGCCGCCCTCCCAGTGGGCGGTGACGGTCCAGTCGCCGTGGTCGGCGGTGCGGGTGTCGGGGGAGTCCAGACCGGCCACGCCGAGGCTGAGGTCGGAGACGGCGGTGTACTCGTACTTGAGGTCGTCGCCCACGAGTTGGTGGGAGTCGGGGTAGCCCATCTCCAGGCCGCCGGAGTGCGGCAGGAAGCTCAGCGGGTGGGCGAAGAGGTTCTCGCCGTGGGGGTTGTCCGCGTAGCGCTGGAAGATGAGTGAGGACCACCACTCGTTGGTGGGCGCGGGACCCTCGAAGTCATCGGTGACCTTGGGGGATACCGGGTTGCCGTCCAGGTCGGAGGGGCCCGAGTAGCCCTCGGGGAGGGTGTCGGTGTAACCACCGGAGCCGACGGGGACCTCGGCGGCCTCGGCGGAGACGGGGATGATGCCGCCGGTCACGGCATCGGTCACCGCGAGGGCTGAAGCGCCGACCACGAGCGCCGAGGCGGCGGCGAGCAGGCCGAGCCTGCGGCCGCGTGGGCGCGCGTGAGCGGGGCGGCGGGGGTGTGCCATCTCGTGTGCCTTTCGTACTTCTGGTGGGGCGCGAAGGTAGCGGGAGCGCTCCCACTGCGGGGAGGACATGAGTCCTGACGGACAGTGTTCGGACTGCTTCGTCGGAGCGCAATGCCGGCAGACTGGAAAGTTTCCTTACCGTTATCGGGGGTCCCTGTGAGATGGCTCCCCGTGCCAGGCCTGTGGACAACCGCTCGGACCCCCTCCGGCTCTGGTACCAAAGAGGACATGGCCACTCCCACGGACCTCACCGACACCACCGCCCTGCGCGAACGCGCCGAGGAACACCTGCGCGCCCTGGCGGGCGACTCCGCGCGACTGCGCGAGGACCAGTGGACCGCCATCCACGCCCTGGTCGCCGAACACCGCCGTGCCCTGGTGGTGCAGCGCACCGGATGGGGCAAGTCGGCGGTGTACTTCGTGGCCACCGCCCTGCGTCGGGCCGAGGGCGCCGGGCCGACCGTCATCGTCTCTCCGCTGTTGGCCCTGATGCGCAACCAGATCGCCGCCGCCGAACGCGCCGGGATCCGCGCCCACACCATCAACAGCACCAACACCACCGCGTGGGAGCAGACCTACGCCGAGGTCGCCCAGGGGCGGGTCGACGTCCTCTTGGTCAGTCCGGAACGGCTCAACAACCCCGAGTTCCGCGACCGGGTGCTGCCCGAACTCGCGGCGGGGGCCGGCCTGGTCGTCATCGACGAGGCGCACTGCGTCTCCGACTGGGGACACGACTTCCGCCCCGACTACCGCCGCATCCGCTCCCTGCTGCACGACCTCCCCGACGGGGTGCCGGTGCTGGCCACCACCGCCACCGCCAACGAACGGGTCACCCACGACGTGGCCGAGCAACTCCAGGCCGGCGCGGAGCGGGCCGACACCCTGGTGCTGCGCGGTCCCCTGGAACGCGAGAGCCTGCGCCTGGGCGTGGCCGAGCTGCCCGACCCCACCGCCAGGCTCAGCTGGCTGGCCGAACACCTGCCCACCATCCCGGGTTCGGGCATCGTCTACACCCTCACCGTCAGCGCCGCCGAGGAGACCGCCCGCTTCCTCACCGAACAGGGCCTGGAAGTGCTGGCCTACACCGGACGCACCGACCCCGACGAACGTCGTGCCGCCGAGGACGCCCTGTTGGAGAACCGGGTGAAGGCACTGGTCGCCACCAGCGCCCTGGGCATGGGCTTCGACAAACCCGATCTCGGATTCGTGGTGCACCTGGGCGCCCCGCAGTCGCCCATCTCCTACTACCAGCAGGTCGGTCGTGCCGGCCGTGGCGTGGACCGCGCCGAGGTGGTGCTGCTGCCGGGCCGCGAGGACGTCCAGATCTGGGAGTACTTCGCCGGACTGTCCTTCCCCCCGGAGGACACCGTCCGCGAGACCCTCGCCGTGCTCGCCGAGGCCGACAAGCCCCTGTCGGTCGCCCACCTGGAGACCCGGGTCGACCTGCGCCGCACCCGATTGGAGCAGATGCTCAAGGTGCTGGACGTGGACGGAGCGGTGCGGCGGGTGCGCGGCGGCTGGGTCGGCACCGGTCGGCCATGGGCCTACGACACCGAACGCTACGCCCAGGTGAGCGCCGCCCGAGAGCGCGAACAGCGCGCCATGCTCGACTACATCGCCACCGACACCTGCCGGATGGAGTTCCTCCGCCGCCAGCTCGACGACCCCGAGGCCACCGCATGCGGCCGCTGCGACGTGTGCACCGGACGGTACTGGCCGACCGAAGTGGACTCCGGTCGCCGCAAGGCCGCCGCCGACCACCTGGACCGCCCGGGCACACCCGTGGCCCCACGCCGCCAGTGGCCCACCGGCATGTCCGCGCTGGGGGTGGACCTGTCCGGGAAGATCCCCGAGAACCTGCGGGCCGGCGAGGGCCGCGCGCTCGGCCGGATCACCGACATCGGCTGGGGCAACGAACTGCGGCGTGTCCTGGCCGAGGACGCCCCCGACGCACCCGTGGACGAACGGATGCTCCAAGGCGTGGTCCGGGTCCTGGCCACCTGGGGTTGGCAGAACCGGCCCGTCGGCGTGGTCGCGATGCCCTCCCTCACCCGCCCGACCCTGGTGGCGGACCTGGCCGACCGGCTGTCCTCGCTCGGCAGGCTGGTCCCCCTGGGATCGCTGTCCTACCGAACGCAGGACGGCCCGGGCCCACGCCGGCACAACAGCGCCATGCGCCTGGGACAGGTCTACTCGTCACTGGTCGCCGACCCGGAACTCCAGGAACGTGTGACCGAACTCCAGGCGAGTACCCCGGGCCCGCTGCTGCTGGTGGACGACGTGGTCGACACCGGTTGGAGCCTGACCGTCGGCGCCGCCCTGCTGCGCCGCGCCGGAGCCCCGGAGGTGCTACCGCTCACCCTGGCCACCACCGGCGGCTGAACCCGAACACGCCAAAGCGTTGGCGGAGGCGCATGGGGTCGCTGTTCGGACGCTGTCGTGGTGACCACGGGGGGTGCCCGTTCGGGCGCCGTCAGGGTTCTGGAGGTGCCGGCGGTGGGATAGCACGCTTTTCCGCTATCACACCAAAGGTGCCGAAGGTTCCTGACTTCCAGGCGCCCGAACACGCCAAAGCGCTAGCGGAGGCGCTCAGAGACACTGCTAACGGATGCGCTGGCCTCTGGGGGCGCCTCTTCGGACCGGTCGGCCCTCGCCCAGGTCGGGGCGGGCGCCCGGCTGGTGCAGGGCTCGGGCGGCCAGGCGGCTGGCGCGGCCCAACGCCTCCTTGGGGTGCCGGCCGGCCAACCACGCGGGCAGGAAGCCGGCGATGAACGCGTCGCCGGCGCCCACCGAGCCCGGGGACGGATCCACCGGTTCGGCCGGGGCCCTCACACAGTCCTCACGGGTCTTGGACGCCCACAGGCCGCCGTCCTCACCGAGCTTGATCACGACGTTGGGGAACCAGGCCGTCAGAACCTTGGCGGCGGCCTCGGGCTCGTCCCGGCCGGTGAGCACCCGGGCCTGGTCGACGTTGACGAACAGCAGTCGCGCGCCCTGGGTCCACTCCAGGAAGTCCTCCGCGCCGGCACGCTCCAACGGTGCGTGCGAACCGCCGTCCACCGAGATCGACATGCCGCTCTCGCGGGCCATGCGCAGGGCCACCCGGGCCGCGCGACGCGAGTCGGAGTTGATCAGCGTGTAGCCGGAGACGTGCAGGTGCCCGTCGGGGCCGAACACGTCGCGGGGAAGGTCCTCGGGCTGTAGACGCGCGTTGGCGCCCGGGTCGCTGAGCATCGTCCGGTCACCGCGATGGGTGATCATGACGACGCAGTGCCCGGTGGCGCGCTCGGGATCCATCACCATGCGCGAGTCCAGGCCGTAGCCCATGAGTTCCATCTCGCGGGTACGTCCGGTTATGTCGGAGCCCCGGCGACCCACGAACGTGGTCTCGGTGCCCTCGACCGACAACCAGGACGCGATGTTGGCCCCGGAACCGCCGCCGTACATGACCACCGAGGCGGGGGTGTCACTACCCCTGGCCAACGGGTGGAACGCGCGCGCGACGGCGTCGGTCATCAGATCACCGATCACGACCACTCGAGTCATTTCGCCAGCCACCACCGAGTGTTGAGAACCTGTGCCCGCACGACGTTAACAGTTTAACGATCAGGGTCGGGTAACGAACTGACAGCACCCCGGACACACGGTCACCAAGGCGATGTCGGGGTCTTGCGCCCCACCGCATCAGGGTACGTGGACCCGGGTGCGCACCGTCCCGAAAGCGCTTGCTCGACGGGAGGAACGGGCGGTGATTTCGGCCGGACGGTGGGGACACTCCCCGTATCCGACCGATTGTCGTCTAGTCTCGCAGTCGTGCAGTCCTACCCGAAACACTGGGAAGCCGACGTCGTTCTGACCGACGGCGGCACCGCGCACCTGCGCCCCATCACCGCTGACGACGCCGACCTGCTGCGCGAGTTCCACGCCCGGCTCTCGCCGGAGACGATCTACTACCGGTTCTTCGCGCCCTACCCCAAGCTGTCCAACCGCGACGTCGAACGCTTCACCACGGTCGACTACGAGGAGCGCGTGGCCCTGGTCGCCACGATCTCGGACTCCCTGGTCTCCGTGGTGCGTTACGACAAGGTCGCCCCGGAGGAGGCCGAGGTCGCCTTCGTGGTCGAGGACGGTCACCAGGGCCGTGGCCTGGCCTCGGTCATGCTCGAACACATCGGAGCGGCCGCCCGCGAACGCGGGGTGCGGCGTTTCATCGCCGACGTGCTGCCCGAGAACCGACGAATGATCAACGTCTTCCGTGAGGCCGGGTACACCGCCCAACAGACCTTCGACGAGGGGGTCATCCGGCTCACGCTGGACCTGCAGCCCACCGACGACTCCCAAGAGGTCATGCGGGCCCGCGAGCAGCGCTCGGAGTCGCGTTCCATCGCCCGTCTGCTCTTCCCGGAGTCGGTCGCCGTCATCGGCGCCAGCCGGACCGCGCACACCATCGGTCAGACCGCCCTGCGCAACCTCCTGGGCGGTGAGTTCCAGGGCCCCGTCTACCCGGTGCACCCCGAGGCCAGGGCCGTGGTGGGCGTGCGTGCCTACCCGTCGGTGCTGGACATCCCCGACCAGGTCGACCTGGCCGTGGTGGCGGTGCGCGCGGAGACGGTCGTGGACGTGGTCGAACAGTGTGCCGAGAAGGGCGTGCACGGACTCGTCGTGGTCAGCTCCGGGTTCGGCGAGATCGGCCCGGAGGGTCGCGTCCGCCAGGACGAGCTGGTGCGCACCGCCCGCGCCGCCGGTATGCGCGTGGTGGGACCCAACTGCCTGGGCGTCGCCAACACCGACGCGTCGATCTCCCTCAACGCCACCCTCTCCCCGGACCTGCCCCCGGCCGGCCCCATCGGATTCTTCTCCCAGTCCGGCGCGCTGGGTCGCGCCATCCTGCAACGGGTCGCCGACCGGGGCATGGGACTGTCCACGTTCGTGTCCGCGGGCAACCGCGCCGACGTGTCCGGCAACGACCTCATGCAGTACTGGCAGGAGGACCCGGCCACCCAGGTCGTCCTGCAGTACCTGGAGTCCCTGGGCAACCCGCGCAAGTTCACCCGTCTGGCCCGGCGCCTGGCCAAGCAGAAGCCGATCGTGGCGGTGCGCAGCGGCGGTTCGGCGCGGACCACGCCCACCGGCCACGCCGCCGGCGGGCTGGCCCTGCCCGACTACGCCGTCACCTCCCTCTTCGAGCAGGCCGGGGTGGTGCGCGTGGACGACATCACCCAGATGTTCGACGCCGCCCAGGTGTTCGCCTACCAGCCGCTGCCCGCGGGGCCGCGGGTGGGCATCATCGGCAACTCCGACTCCCTGGAGTTGCTGGCCAAGGACGCCGCCGTCCGCCAAGGCCTCAAACCGCACGAACCCGTGAACCTGGGCCCGCAGGCCACCGCGGAGGACTTCGACAACGCCCTCCGGGCGGCCATGGCCGCCGACGACGTGCACTCGGTCGTGGTGGTCTTCGTCCCGGCCCTGCACCCCATCGGCGACGACGTGGCCCGGGTGCTGCGCGCCCGCGCCCTGGAGTCGGACAAGCCGATCGTCACCACCTACCTGGCCCGACAGGGCATCCCCGAGGAGCTCAGGCACGTCGGGGACCAGGGACAGACCCTGCACGGTTCGGTCCCCTCCTACCCCGCCCCCGAGGACGCCGTGCGCGCCCTCGCCCACGCGACCCGCTACGCCCAGTGGCGGGACCGCAAACCCGGCCGGCACCCCGAGCTGCCCGACCTCGACGGCGCCCGGGCCCGCACCGTCATCGCCCGGGCCCTGTCGAAGGTCGGAGCGGAGAAGGGCGACATCGCCTGGTTCGGCGGGGAGCGACGCTACGACGAGGAGACGGCGATCTCCAGCGAGGACGCGCACGAGCTGCTGTCCTGCTACGGCATCGCCGCCTATCCCGACATCAAGGTGGACTCGGCGGAGGAGGCCGTGGTCGCCGCGGGCGAGCTGGGCTACCCGGCGGTGGTCAAGGCCGACGCCCCCGACCTGCGGGTCCGCGCCGGAGGTACGTTCGTCCGCGCCGACCTGCGCACCCCCGAGGACGTGCGCAGCGCCTACCTGTCGCTGTACGACCGCTTCGGCGGCGAGGCCGACCTGGTGGTCCAGCGTCTGGCCGCGCCCGGGGTGCCCACGGTGATCCGGGCCGGGGACAACCAGTCCTTCGGGTCGGTGGTCTCCTTCGGCCTGGCCGACGTCACCGCGGAACTCCTCGACGACCGTGCCTTCCGGTTGGCGCCGCTGACCGACATGGACGCGGCCGACCTCATCCACGCGGTCCGCGCCGCCCCGCTGCTGTTCGGGCTGCCCGCGGGGGCGACCTCGCTGGCCGAACAGCCCAACGTGGAGGCCCTGGAGGAACTCCTCATCCGGGTCTCGCGCCTGGTGGAGGCCTTCCCCGAGATCGGCTACGTGGACCTGGACCCGGTGCTCGTCAACGCCACCGGCGCCCACGTCCTGGGCGCGCGCATGTGGTTGCGGGAGGCGCCCGACGTGCGTCCGGACTCCGGGCCTCGGAGGTTGCGCGGGGTGACGTTCTGATCCGCCAATGGTCGGCTCTCTTCGGGCGACGGTCGCGAAGTGTCACCGGGAGGGGGCAGGATAGGGGTATGAGGAAAACACGTGCCGTGCCCACGGACTGGCGCCTGGAGATCGAACGGAGCGGGTACTACCCCGCCCTGGTCATCGACGCGGTCGCCGACGTCCTGGGTGACGAGGACGCCAAGGCGTTCATCGTGCACCACGAGGCGACCTTCGACCCGGCCATGGAGATGCGCCGGCACATCACCGTGATGCTGCTGACCGAGACCCGACTGGTGGTCTGCCACACCGACGAGCACCCACCGACCGAGCCGGGCGGTACCTCGCACGCCTCCACCACGACCGACAGCATCCAGCTGGGCAACGTCCAGTCGGTGGCGCTGACCCGGGTGGTGCCCAACCCCGCCCAGTACACGGCGGGGAGCACCCCCAGCGAGCTGGTGCTCAGCGTCAACCTGTCGGTGAACTGGAGCGCGGTCGCCCACATCGACCTGGAGCCGGCCTCCTGCGCCGACGAGAGCTGCGAGCTCGACCACGGCTACACCGGTGCCATCACCGCCGAACCGCTCACCCTGAGGGTCAGCGAGGCGGCCGACGGCGCCGAAGCGGTGCAGGCGATGATGCACTTCTCCGACGCCTTGTCCGTGGCGGCCCGGGGACGCTGACCACGCCCGGGGCGGGGCCGCGCGGCCCCGCCCCGGTGTCGGTCCGAGCGACGGTGAATGGTTACCGTGTGTTCCGGTCAACTGTGGTGACCGGGTTCACTCCCACCGACGCAAGAGAGGTCAGCTCGCGATGACGCAGCACCAGCCTTCCGCGACCCCCGACGCCCCGCTCGTGAAGTCGAGTGTCGACAGGGCCATCGCCACGATCACCCTCGACTCCCCGCGCAACCGCAACGCGCTCTCCGCCCGGTTGCGCACCGAACTCTCCAAGGCCCTCGCCGACGCCATGGCCGACGACGAGGTGCGCGCCATCGTGCTCACCGGTGAGGGCCCGGTGTTCTGCGCCGGCGCCGACCTCAAGGAGATCGCGGCGGCCCTGGCGGGCGAACCCGTCGAACCGGCCCCGGAACTGCCCGAGATCTTCGAACAGATCATGGGCGGCCCCAAACCCGTCGTCGCGGTGCTCAACGGGGCGGCCCGGGCCGGCGGCATCGGCCTGGTCGCCGCCGCCGACATCGCCCTGGCCCCCAAGAGCACCACCTTCGCCTTCACCGAGGTGCGCATCGGTGTGGTCCCGGCGATCATCTCGGTCCCCGTGTCCGCGCGCGTGCGCCCGCGCCAACTCAGCCGCTACTTCCTCACCGGTGAGATGTTCGACGCCGCGGCCGCGGCGGAGGCGGGGCTCATCACCGAGGCCGTGCCCGATCGGGAGATGCGGGACACCATCGACTCGATCCTGCGGGGGCTGCGCGGGGCGGCGCCACGCGCGCTGTCCCGCACCAAGGAACTCGTCGGCGAGATGAGCGGAGGTGCCCAGGCCGTACCCGGCCGGCGCGACGAGGCCTTCGCCCGGATGGGTGAACTGTCCGCCGAGTTCTTCGCCGCGGAGGACGCGGCCGAGGGACGCGCCGCCTTCTTCGAGAAACGCCCCCCGCACTGGGCTCGGTGACCTGGGTGCACACGCCCGCCATGACAGGCCACAATGGACGGGTGAGCTACTCCGGAGATACCAGGGTCGGCGGCCCCGCCGACCTGCGCGAACTACCGCAACTGACGATCACCAAACTGGCCGTGGGCCCGATGGACAACAACGCCTACCTCCTGCGCTGCCGCGCCACGGGGGAGGCCGTCCTCATCGACGCGGCGGCCGAGGCCGACCGCGTCCTGGAGATGATCGGCGAGGACGGGTTGGCCCGCGTGGTCACCACCCACCGCCACCAGGACCACTGGCAGGCGCTGGCCGAGATCGTCGGCCAGACCGGCGCCCACACGGTCGCCCACCCCGACGACGCCGACGAACTCCCGGTGTCGGTCGACGAACCCGTCACCCACGGCAGCACGGTCCGGGTCGGGGACTGTGCGCTCACCGTCATCCACCTGCGCGGGCACACACCCGGTTCGATCGCCCTGCGCTACGACGACCCCGAAGGCCACACCCACCTGTTCACCGGGGACAGCCTCTTCCCGGGAGGGGTCGGCAAGACCTGGTCCGAGGAGGACTTCCGGACTCTCTTCGGTGACGTCTCCGAGCGTGTCTTCGGAGCCCTGGCCGACGACACCTGGATCTACCCCGGCCACGGCAAGGACACCACGCTCGGCGCCGAGCGTCCGAACCTGTCCCAATGGGGTGAGCGCGGCTGGTGACTCAGCCGACATAGCAGCAAAAGCCCACGTGTCCGAGGTGGTCGGCGACCGCCTCGGACACGTCCCCGCCACCGGCCAACGCGCGGTGGAACAGCCGCATGGCCGCACCCGTGCGTTCGTCGGAGACCGGCAACGGACTCGCGACCACGGTGCGCGTCCCGAGCGCCAACAGGGTGCCCGCGAAGCCACCCGGTGAGCGTGTGAGGAACCCTCGGCCGCCCCAACAGGTGGCCAGGGTGACCAGCGCCGCCGGAGCGGGCACCCGCAACAGGTCCCGGGCCGACAGCGGGCCGTCGGACAGTTCGACCCGGGACGACAGCGCCGAACGTTCGCCGGCGTGCCCGTGCCCGGCCAGGTGGGCCAGGTCGGTGTCGGTGAGCGCCGCCAGGACCTGATCCCGCCGGGCCCGCTCCAGTACCCGGGAGCCCGGGTGGATGCCGGCGAGTGCGCGGACCTCCGCTCCCGCCCCGGCCGGTTCGGCGGCCGCCGCCAACAGCACACGCCCGCCCCGCGGAGGATGTCGCCGCGCCCAGGATCGCGCCCCGGCGACCACCGTGACCGGTCGACCCCGCAGGCTCGGCAACAGTCCCCAGGGCGGATCGTCCAGGTAGGGGACGCCGGTGACCACGAGCGGACGCCCACCGGTCAACGGCAGCACCGGGCCCACCAGGGCCTCGTCCACGGTGGCCAGGGCCGGGGCCGATCCGTCGACGGGCACGGCCTCGCACTCGTGCCGCATTCGGGCCAGGAGGCGACGCAGGGGCGGCAACGGGCCCAGGAACGCGGTGCGCACCCGACCCGCCACCGCCACCAGCGCGACGGCCTGGTCCCCCGCCCTGGTGAAGTGCACGAACGCCCGGTCGCCCAGGGTGTCGAACAACCTTCCCAACACCGGGCCGCGCGGCGCGCGCCGACGAGACACCGTCAGGTCGGTCTCGGTGTCGACCGCCGCGACCAGGGTGTCGCGTGTGACCTCCGTGCGGGTCAACTCCGCCCATTCCAAGGCGGTCGCCGGGTCGCCCACCGCCAACGCGCCCTCCAGACCGGCCTGGATCACGTGAGGGTCGCCGAAGCCGCCCCCCAACCACGCGCCCGGCAGCGGCGCGGGCCGTGGTCGGACGTGGAGGTCCGGTGCGGGCAGACGCTCGGCGAGGGCGGCGAGCGCGCGGGTGGCGTGCGGGCTCGTGACCGGGACGGCGGTGGAGGGCGAGCGCACCTCCAACGCCCCACGGGCGCGTTCGATGGGACGGGCCTGGTGGGTGCGCTCGGTGAGCCGCTCCAATCGGTGGGTCAGTCCGTACCAGGGCGACCCGCGTCCGATGTGCCGCCGGACCCGCAGGGACAGGGCCAACGCCGCCTTGTGATCGCCCTCCAACAGGCGCAGCTTGGCCTCCAACAGGGTGCGGGCGGTGTCGGTCGGCCCCTCCCGCCAAGGTGCCTCGGCCAGGATGCGACCGGCCTCCTCCACCTGGCCTTCGCAGAGCAGGGCTTCGGCCAGGTCCACGCGCAGTGCCTCCTGTCGGTCGGCCGGTACCAGTGGCAGGAGTTCGAGGAAGATCCCGATCGCGCCCGGCGCGTCGCCGCGGTACAGGGTCAGACAGCCCTGGTTCTGGCGGGCGACCGTGCCGAGCAGCGGCAACCCGCGGGTCTCTGCCAGGTCGCGTGCCGCGTGGAGGTGGTCCCCGGCCGGCCCGAAGCGACCGCACAGGGCCTGGGCCAGCCCCAGGTCGGTGAGCACCCCCGGCAGCACCGGGGCCAGGTCCGCGGCGGGGTGCCCCCGTAGCCGACTCCGGATGTCCTCCAACAGGGTGACGGTGTCCTCGAAACGTCCGTCCCGGGCCAGTCGGACCCCGTCGGCGACTCTGGCCAGGAGAGGGCGGGCGGTGGTCGTCGCGGTGGTGTCGGAGGTCGCGCTGGGGGACAACACGTCCGGCTGCCTTTCGCCAGTGGGGCCGGTCGCCTCCAGTGATAGCAGCGGTTCGGGCCGTGGGGGAGTGCCCTCGGCCAACCTGTGGACGAACGAGGCGGGACCGAACCGGACCTATCCCGATAAAGGGTGGCCGAGTGCGAGCCATCGAGAGGGGAACACACCCTGTTTCGGTTCGGCCCTATTCAGATGGTGAACCAGTCGGTGACCACGGGGAGTCGGTCCGGACGCTCCATGGTCAGGGCCAAGGGGCCTCGGCGGAGCCGGTCGGCGTGGAACGCGCCATCGCCCCGTACGAACAAACGCAGGTGTTCCTCGGGTCGGCGCAGGCACACCTCCACGTGGTCGAAGTCGCCGATCACCAGGCCTGACAGTGAACTCAGATCCCCGTGCGCGCGCAGCCGCAGGTCGACCCGCAGGTCATCGAGGTGGAAGCACAGCGTCGTCGTGGTGGCCTCGGAACGGGACGGGACGAGTGCCGGGGTGGAGTCGACGATGGTGGGGGCCGTGCGGGCCCGGTCGAGGGTACGGTCGAAGGCGGCCAGAGCCGCACCCCGGCCGGGTTCTGTGTCTTTCACGGATCACGCACGCCTTCCGTCGGTTCGGTGGTGTCGAGGGAACGGCGCAACCGGCGCAGCAGGTTCCGTCGCTCGTTGGCGGTGGTGCGGTGGGAGAGGGGCGCGGCGCCGGGGGAGTCGTCCAGGTAGTGCCGGGCGACCCGCCGGTCGGCCGGGCCCAGCGCGTCGATGGCCTGGTACAGCTCGGCATGGCGTTCCTTGCGCAGGTACACGTCTTCGACGTCGGGGACGAGGGCGGATCCGGACTCCGCGACCAACCGGTGCGGGTCGACCGGCACCAGCTTCCGCAACCGGTCGCGTTGGCGGCCGCACACGTCGCCGGTCACCCGGATCAGCCAGGCCCTGAGCAGGTGGGGGTGGTGCAAGCGCGGCAGGTGCTGGTTGAGGTTGAGCCAGACGGTCTGCACCGCGTCCTCCCGGTCCTGACGGGGCAATCCGTAGGAACGGGCGACGCGGTTCACGGTGGGCAGGTGGCGATCCACGATCTCCGCCCAGGCGCCGGAGTCGCCGGCGCAGGCGGCGAGCACGAGTTCGGCATCGGGTCGAGGGGAGGGGCCGGAAGTGGCCGGAACCGGCTCGAAAGTGGGGGATACATCCCCTGAAGTGCTCGAATATGGCCTATTGCGGCGGGGATCACCGCGGTGGATCTGCTCGCGCGGCTGGTCTGGCACACCCGTCTCCCACTATGATCGGACTCCCTGTCGTCGCCTGTGGCACACGGTAATCCCTGGGTCTTCGGGTCACGTGGGGAACACTGGAAAAGTCCGGTGTTCGAGATGGTTTCCAGAGTGCCTATAGGGCACAATGGGGCAAAAGGCATGCAGCGGGTATGTAACCTTCTCGTGATACGAGGGCGTCGGGGAAGCGCACTCGTTCGTATCAGGAGGTTCGGTGTCCGCACGTGGCGTCTTGTACGTCCACTCCGCGCCCGCGGCGCTGTGCCCACACGTCGAGTGGGCGGTCGCGGGTGTCGTTGGAGTACCCGTGAAACTCGACTGGGTCGCCCAACCCGCAGCCCCCGGCAACCACCGTGCCGAGCTGAACTGGCAGGGGAAACCGGGGACCGCCGGGGCGGTGGCCTCGGCCTTGAACGCGTGGCAGCGCCTGCGCTTCGAGGTGACCGAGGACGCGTCACCGGGTTGTGACGGCGTCCGCTACAGCTACACGCCCACCCTCGGCGTGTTCACCGCCGTCACCAGCGCCGCCGGTGAGGTCCTCGTTCCCGAGGGCCGGCTGCGCGCGGCGATGGAGACCGCCGCCGTCGACGGCGGCGACCTGGCCGCGGAACTCGACCGACTCACCGGCCGGGCATGGGACGAGGAGCTGGAGCCCTTCCGCTACGCCGGTGACGGCGCGCCCGTTCGCTGGCTGCACGCCGTCGGCTGACCCTCCGCACGAGGGTCAGCAGGGCGGCTCGGTGTCACCCGGCCAGATCGTGGAGGCCAGCAGGACCGCCGCCCAGATACCCAAGGGGACCAGCGGCCAGTACAGCATCAGTTCGCCGCCCAGCAGACTGGTCGCCCCCCACAGACCGGTGAGTACCCCTCCGGCGCCCAGCCACCAGCGCCATTCCTCGCCCCATTCCGCCCACGGCAGCCGCCGTGGCCGGTGCGCGGGTTCGGGCCGGGGGTCGCGGACGCGCCCGGTGTGGAACCGGGGCGGAGGGACCGGGACCACGGGCACGGGTAGGTCAGAGGTCAGGGAGCGCAGCTCCCCGACCCGGACCGCGACCAGCGCCGTGCCCACACGGCGCTCGTACTCGTCGTCGTCCAGACGGCCTTCGGCATAGGCGGTCGCCAGACGGTCGATGGTGAGGTCGCGTTCGGTGTCAGAGGCGCGCATCCGGTTCAGCGGCAGACGTTGGGTCTCCACTTCCCACCCCCATAGGCGCGAGTCGGTGACCACACCTTACGTGGCGTGTCCCCGCCACGAAAGAGCACAAGGGGGTCGATTCAACACGCTTTTCCAGCCCCACCCAGGAGGCGATATCGTCGCAGGTCAGGGCTGCAGCCAGTGGGACACGGCGCGGCAGGTCGAGGGGTCGGCGGCACCCACCAGACCGGTGTGCTCGTAGGCGCCCCGATAGGTGAAGGGAGCGCCGTCCAGCCGGGTCAGGTGACCGCCCACCTCGGACAGGATCAGCGCGGGCGCGGCCACGTCCCAATCGCGTACCGGAACGTCCTTGACGAACAGGTGGGCGACCCCCTCGGCGATCCGGCACAGCTTCAGCGAGATGCTGCCGCTCTCCAGGTACTCGCCGTAGCCGAAGTGGTCGTACACCCGCCGGGCGATACCCGCCGGCTCGGAGGTGTTGTCGGTGAGCACCCCCTGACCGGGAGGGGAGGGAGCGAGTCGAGGCAGCGCGATCCCGTCCCGATGGGCACCCTGGCCGCGCACCGCCGTGTACAGGACCCGATGGTGGGGGGCGAACACGGCCGCGACCTCGGGGGCCTCACCGATCATCAGCGCCGCCTGGGTGACGTAGCCGTCGAACCCGTGCGCGTAGCTGGCGGTGCCGTCGATCGGGTCGATCAGCCAGTACCTCGGCGGGCGTGGACCCGACAACGAATCCGGGTCCTCCTCGCTGACCACCGGAATCCGCGGGTCGATCGCGGTCAGTCGCCGGGAGAGCGCCCGGTGGGCCATGGCGTCGGCCTCGGCCTTGAACTGGTCGCCCTCCCACGCACCGCTGCGCACCGAGGGGTCCTCCCGCCGATCCCGCAAGAGGGAACCGACCTCGGTGACCGTCGCGGCCACGGCCTCCGAGAGCGGATGCCCGCCGCTCATCGGGCACGCACCGGTACCACCGGGGACCGGTCGCCCGTGGCCACCGCCCCGGGCAGCGCGAAGCCCTCACCATGCCGGATGGTCTGCGGGGCCGGGGAGATGCCGTGTGAGGTGAACTCCCGCTCGCTGAGGAACTCGTCGCTCCATCGCCGCACCATGGCCACCCCCTCCCGCCACTCGTCGCTCAGCCGGGGACCCCCGGCCACGGCCTGGCGCAGCAGCCCCGCGATCTCGTCGACCCCGGCCGCCGCGGTCAGCGCCGCCGTGGAGGAGAAACGCGGGTTGATCTCGAACACCCGCGGCCGACCCTCGGAGTCCAGACACAACTGCACGTTGAACGGACCGTCCGCGCGCAGCTCCGTCTGGATCGCCCGGCAGGTACGCGTCACCTCGGCGTTGCGCCGACTCACCGCGTACTTGGTGACGCCCTGCTTGAGTACGACCTCCTTGGGCACCACCGCCTGCACCTCGCCGTCCCGCCAGACCACCACCGACACCGTGAACTCGGGCCCGATGACCCGTTCCTGCACGATCAACTCGTCGGCGGCGTACCCGCTCTCGGAGACCGCGCGGGCCAGGTCACGGGCCGAGTCGATGACCATGACCCCCCGGCTGCCACGTCCACTGCGCGGCTTGACGATGAGTCCGCCGGGGGAGCGATCGGCGGCGTCGACGGGCCATTCCGAGGCCGCCCAGGTGCGGGGAACACCGATCGCGGCGTCCTCCAGACGTCGCATCAGCACGTACTTGTCCAGGCAGGTGTCGACGAAGTCCAGGCGGGGCGACAACACCTCGACCCCGTCCTCGGCCAGTTCGCCCACGCGCACCAGCTCCTCGTCCACCAAGGGGATGACGGCGACCGCGCCCTCCTTCGCGCACAGTTCCCGCATGCGGGGGAGGAAGGCCTCGCTGTCGCCCGGTGGCACCAGGTAACCGCGGTCGGCGAGGTAGAGACCCGGAGCGGTGGGATCCATGTCGGTGGCCACCACCCGGAATCCTTGTTCGCGTAGGTGAAGGATGGTTCCGGGGGTAGGGGCCGAACCCGCCGTCGTCACCACGACAGTCGGTTTCCTCGGGATGCTCGAAGACTGCTGTGCCACCGGCTTGTAGACCCTTCCAGACGTCCCTTTGGATCGGAGTGGTGCGGGAGGGGGATGGATCGAGACTAGACCGGAGGGACCGTCCAAGGCTCGTGTTTGGCCGAAACCGGTTGCGGAGTGAACCGGAGGTCCCCTTCGTGCGTGCGCTCCGAGAGCACCGGGAGGAAGGCCGAAGGGCGGGGACGCGCCGCGCGTCCCCGCCCTCCCGATGGTCCCGGGTTCTTCGGGTCACCCCTGTTCGTAGACCGGGGTGATCATCGCGCGTCCCAGCGAGTGCGAGAACAGGTTGAAGCCGAGGAAGGCGGGGCTGCCGGAGGAGTCGATGCCCAGGCTCGGAACGTCGACGGCGTGCACCACGAAGAAGTAGCGGTGCGGCCCGTGTCCGGGCGGCGGGGCGGCGCCGATGTAGCGGTTGCTCCCGGCGTCGTTGCGCAGGGTCACGGCGCCTTCCGGCAGACCGGAACCATTGCCGGCGTCCGCCGCCAATTCGGTCACCTCGACCGGGACGTCGCACACCGACCAGTGCCAGAAACCGCTCGCGGTGGGGGCGTCCGGGTCGAAGCAGGTGACGGCGAAGCTCCGCGTCCCCTCGGGGAACCCGCTCCAGGACAGGTGCGGGGAGACGTCCTCGCCCCCGGCGCCCATGATCCCGCTGACCTGGGCGTTGGGCAGTGTCCGCCCGTCCGCCACGTCGTCGCTGGTGACGGTGAACGAGGCGACCTGCGGCAGGAAGTCGTAGGGGGAGGGTGGCGTGGCCACGGTGATGGCCTCCTTGTCGTCGAGGTTGTTCGTGCCGGCCCGCTGACGGGCCCGTCCCCGAACATACGCCCCGCGAGGGACGTACACCCTGCCGAGCACGCCGGTGGGACGCGGTCTACTCCGGGGTAGGGGTCGCGTTGTACGGTCGTGCCACATCCGAACGAACAGGAGCCGTCATGACCTACCGCTGGGGCATCACCGTCCCCTTCGAGGGAGTCCCCCTGCATGACCAACGGGCTCTCTTCGAGGAGCTGCCCGACCTCGGCTACACCGACGCCTGGTCGGCCGAGGCCAACGGAACCGACGGGTTCACGCCCCTGGCCCTGGCCAGTGTGTGGGCGCCGACGCTGCGGCTGGGCACCGCGATCGTGCCCGCCTACACCCGGGGTCCCGCGACCCTGGCGATGAGCGCCGCCTCCCTGGCCGCCGCCGCGCCGGGCCGGTTCACGCTGGGGATCGGCACCTCCTCCAACGTGATCGTGCAGCGTTGGAACTCCATCCCCTTCGAGGAGCCCTACAAGAAGGTCCGCGACACCGTCCGTTTCCTGCGCGAGGCGCTCACCGGTCAGAAGATCAAGGCCGCCTACGACACCTTCGAGGTCAAGGGCTTCACCCTCGGCGCCGTGCCCTCGGAGCAGCCGCCGATCCTGGTCGCCGCGCTTCGTCAGGGCATGCTGCGTCTGGCCGGTCGAGAGGGCGACGGCGCCATCATCAACTGGCTCTCGTCCGAGGACGTGCGCACCGTCGCGCCGATCGTCCGAGAGTTCGGCGAGGACAAGGAGATCGTCGCCCGGATCTTCGCCATCCCCGACACCGACCCGGAGACCGCTCGGGAGATCGGCCGTCGGGCCATCGCCGCCTACCTGAACGTGCCCGTCTACCGGGCGTTCCACGAGTGGTTGGGTCGTGAGGAGCTCGACCCCATGTGGAAGGAGTGGGAGGAGGGCGACCGCAAGGGCGCACTCGCGGCGATCCCCGACTCCGTGGTCGACGACCTCATCGTGCACGGGCCGGCGGAGTACTGCCGTGAGCGGATCGAGTCCTACGTGGCGGCCGGGGTGAGCACCCCGGTGATCGCGCCGATCGGACCGTCCTCCCACGCACCGGCGGACATCATCCGCGCACTCGCGCCAAGAGGCTGATCCGACCCTCGTTCGGGGTGTCCTCGCACGCGCACCGGTGTGACGGGGACATCCCGACCGTTCGGTATGTTCTGCGTCCCCGGTGCGCTCGACCCGGTCCACGACGCCACCCGTGTTCTGCCTGGTTCTCGTGTGCGAGTGGTCACAGAATGGAAGAATGCGGTAACAATGGTGCGCCTGGATCGACCCCCGGTCCACCGAACCCGCTTCCGGAAGGCACCCCCATGCGACGTTTTCTCCTGTGCTCCCTGCCCCTGACCCTGGCCCTCGCGCTGTCCGCCTGCGGTGGTGAGGAGGAGACCCCCGCCGACGGCACCGACACGGCGGCCGACGCCGCCGGTGAGGACACCGAGGCCGCGGCCCAGATCGTCGCCGAAGGGTTCGTCGCGGCGCTGAACGCCGACGACGCCGAGGCCGCCTGCGCCCTCATCGACGAGGCCGCCCAGGCCGCGGTCGTCTCCCAGAGTGAAGGCGCCGAGGACTGTGTCACGGCCTTCCCCGACTACGCGGAGGGCCTCCCCGACAGCGAGTCCATCGAGATCGGCGAGATCGCCGTCGGCACCGACCTGGACGGTGAGACCGAGATCGTGACCGTCACCCTCGACCACCCCGACCAGGACCCGGGCGCCCTGGAGGTGCGCGAGTCCGACGACGGCGAGTGGCGCGCCACCCGCATCCCGGGCACCACCCTCGGCGGTGCCTGAAGATCCTCGTCCGCGTGACTTCTGAAAGGATGGCTCCACGGGGCACGGCATCACCGCGTGCCCCGTGGCACACAGAGTAAGGAGTTGCGCGATGATCCTCATCGTCGTCAAGTACCGGGTCAAGCCCGAGGCCAAGGACACGTTCCTCGACGCGGTCGCCGACTTCACCGCGGCCACCCGCGCCGAGCCCGGCAACCTGTGGTTCGAGTGGTCCCGCAGCGTCGAGCGCGACGACGAGTTCGTGCTCGTCGAGGCGTTCAAGGACGACGCGGGCGAGGCCCACGTCAAGAGCGACCACTTCGCCTCGGGTCTGGCCGCGATGAAGCCGCTGCTGGCAGAGACCCCGCAGATCGTCAGCCGCGTCGTGGAGGGCGAGGGCTGGGACCGGATGGGCGAACTCACCATCGACGAGTGACGGCGGCGCTGAGAAGAGACGGCTGAGGGGGAACGCGAGTTGGACACCTACGTGGCGGACACGGACCGGTACGAGAGACTGGAGTACCGATCCTGCGGTGACAGCGGGCTGCGACTGCCCCGGCTGTCGCTGGGACTATGGCAGAACTTCGGCAACGACCGGAGTTTCGAGAACCAGCGCCGCATCCTGCGCCGCGCCTTCGACCTGGGCGTCTTCCACCTGGACCTGGCCAACAACTACGGTCCGCCGCCGGGCTCCGCGGAGGAGAACCTCGGACGGATCCTGGCCAGGGACCTGGGCCCGTACCGGGAAGAGTTGGTGATCACCACCAAGGCCGGTTGGACCATGGGTCCCGGACCGCACCAGCAGGGCGGTTCCCGCAAGTACCTGCTGTCCTCGCTGGACCGCTCCCTTGAGCGGATGGGCCTCGACTACGTCGACGTCTTCTACAGCCACCGACCCGACCCGGACACCCCGCTGGAGGAGACCATGCTGGCCCTCCACCACGCGGTGGTGTCCGGGCGGGCCATGTACGCGGGGATCTCCTCCTACGGGCCTTCGCTGACCCGCAGGGCGGCGGCGATCATGCGCGACCTCGGCACGCCGTTGGTCGTGCACCAGCCCTCCTACTCCATGCTCAACCGCTGGGTGGAGGACGGCCTGTTGGAGGCCACCGCGGACGAGAAGATGGGCGTGGTGGCGTTCTCCCCGCTGGCCCAGGGGTTGTTGACCGACCGGTACCTGGACGGATCGGTGCCCTCGGACTCCCGAGCCGGGGTGGGGCGGCCCAGTTGGCGGGACAACATGCTCACCGACGAGGTCCTGGAACGGGTGCGGGGACTGAACGCGATCGCCCTCGAACGGGGGCAGACCCTGGCGCAGATGGCGATCTCCTGGGTGCTGCGCGACCGGGGTCCGCGCACCGTGACCACCGCGCTCGTCGGCGCGTCCAGCGTCGAGCAGCTGGAGCAGAACCTCAAGGCGGTGGACTCCACCGAGTTCACCGAGGAGGAACTACGCGCCATCGACCGGTGGGCGGTCGACTCCGACATCAACATCTGGTGGGGCGCCACGGCGTCCAAGGAGTAAAGCCCCTCGGGCGGAGTTGAGGGTCGGCTGTCTCCGGTGCGGGGTTTCTTGGTACTGAGCGCCCCTTTCGGGGCGTAAGTCCCTTGTTCGGGAACCCGGTGTCACCTAGCTTGACCTCAACTCCGCCCGAAAGGCCGCCATGCCATCCCCCAGGCACCGGACGCCCTGCCCCGTTCCCTGGGCGTGTTCCGACCCAGAACTCCCCCTCGACGGGAGTTCACCATGACCCCGACCCAGCTCAGAGCGTTCTCCACCGTGGTCCGCCTCGGTTCGGTCAAGAGCGCCGCCCAGGAGCTGTGCGTCTCCGAGTCCGCCGTGTCCCTGCACATCGGCAAGCTCCGCAAACTCTTCGACGACCGCCTGTTCTCCCGTACTTCCTCCGGGCTGACCCTCACCCCCGGTGGACTGCGCCTGGCGAGCCGCGCCGTCGAACTCATCGGGCTTCAGGACCGCATCCTGCGCGAGGTCGGCCGCGCTCGCGACGGCACCCGCCTGTTGCGGATCGCCGTCACCACCCTGTTCGCCGAACACGCCGCCCCGGGTCTCATCGAGCTGTTCGTGGGCCGCGCCGACGACCTCGACGTCGAACTGAGCGCGCACTCCCCGGACCGGTTCGTCGAGTTACTGCGAGAGCGCGCCGTCGATGTCGCACTCGGTCCGATCCCCCCGGAAACCGGCCTCCCCGCCGGTGGCGTGATCTCCCGCCGCGTGCTCAAGTACCAACTGCTCACCGTGGTGGCCCCCGACCATCCCCTGTCCCAGGGCCGGATCGACCCCGAGCGCCTGCGCGAACACCCCTGGATGCTCGGCCCCTCCGCCCTCGACCGCACCGGCCTGGTCCCGTCCGCGCTCCGTCGCATGGGCGTCCCGGAATCGCGACAGCGGGTGTTCCCCAGCCACTCCGCCGCCCTGGAACAGGTCAAACGAGGCTCGGGGATCGGCTTGGCGCTGGGCTTCACCATCGGCCACGACCTGGCGGACCGAAGACTGGTGACCCCGTGTGGCCCACCGGTACGGACCTCAGGGGTGTGGGGCGCCACCAGCCTGCCCGACCAGGACGAAGGAGTCGCGGGGGAGTTCGTCCGCTTCGCCACCACCCCCCGCGCCACCCAGGCCATGCTCCGGGGCTCGGGCGTTCACCGAGGCCGCTTCCGCCCCACCACCCACGTGACCCTGTGGAGCCACGGAGAGTTCACCGCCGGGGTCCCTCTCCCGCGCTGACGCCGGTCCCGGGCCCCTCCAATGAGGATGCCTCTTGCCCGCAGCGCCGGTCTTCGTGCCCTGAAGGGGAGTGGTCATTGCAAGGAGGAACCCGTCGGGGCCTCGGTCAGGAGGGGGAGGAGGGCGGGGCGGGGGCGGGCAAGGGGCTACTGCCGGTGATGGGTTATCCACAGGCGGGGAGTTCGGGGTGGTGGTGGAGCGCGTGGGCGTGATCCCATTGATCTTGGGGGAGCCGCTGGTTCCGCCGGTTTCGTGCTGCCCGGGGGTGGGTGGGTGTGGTGGGGGTGGGGTGGGGCGTGGGATGCCTCAGGTTTCTGGTTCTTGGGGTTGTTGGGCGTTGCCCGGGTGTGTGGGTGGGGCGCCTCGGGTTTCTGGTTCTTGGGGTTGTTGGGCGGGGTGGGGGTGGGTTCTCCCTCCTTCCCCGCCGCGTGATTGTTGCCGCCCGCACCGCACGCGTCAAGGCAATGTTGAGTCCTGTAGCGATGTGGCTGGTGGCCTTGACCCGTACGGCACGGGCGGCGGTTTGGCGGCTATCGGGGAAGGGGGGGAGAGTGGTTGGGGTCCCCAACGGCCCCGGGCTTCGCCCGGTCCGGCCGCAGGCGGCCGGATCCCTTCCCTTCCGCCTGGTGTCCTCGTTGAGCGCGTCGCCACTACGTGACGGGTCCGGTCACGAAGGACCCGCTACAGGCCAGGCACGGGGCCGGGCGCGTCCTCGCGGTGGCCGGCCCTGGTCTTCACAGCGATGATCTTGCTCCTAGCGCCCATTTGGGCGCCCAACATGGCGCTACGAGCAAGATCGTTTCCATTCAGAGCCCCTCCAACGAAGTCGCTAGGAGCATCTCCGTGATAGGTGGATCCGGTCATAGGGGAAGAGGTTGTGGATAACCCAGAATGGCCACCCCATCTATGGTAGGCACATTCACAGGCCTGAAAATAGGTTGAATATACCCGCCGGTAAGCCTGCCATTCTTGGGAGTGTTCGCTTATAATCAGAGTATGAGCTTTCCTCCCCACGCACCACGCCCGACCGGGAACACCCCGGTCGATAAAGCGATGGCGGGTGCGCGGGAGATGGCGGTGGAATTCTCCGGCCGGGATATCCCGTTCGGGTGCGAGGGCGATGTGCTCGCACAGTTCGGCCGGCTCAACCAGGAAACAGACCGCATCCGCTACGGGATGCTGCCCGCCCTAGCCCGCATGGAGACCACCGGCGCCCTGCTGGAAGAGGGCGGCCAGCGCAGCATCCAAGCGTGGATCACCCACCAGTGGGGCACCTCTCCGGCCGAGGCCAAGAGCCTTGCCACCCTCGCCCGGGCGTTGTACAAGCAACAGCTGCCCCTGGTGGAAGAAGCCTTCCAAACCAGCGCCCTGTCCTTAGGTGAAGCGTGCGCGATCGCGACCTCCACCGAAAAGGCCACCACCGAGTGGGCGAAGGTCCTGGAAACGGCGGATGAGGAATTCCGTGCCCAGCGTCCTTCTGCGGAGGGGTTTCGGGCCCGGTTGGAATTCGGGTTGATCGGTTTCAAGGCCGAGTGCCCGCAGGCTTCGGTGCGCCAGCTGCGGGACGCGGCGAAATGGTTCGTGGCCCGCCTGGACCCCGATAAGGCCGACCGGGACTACGATGAAACGTTCGAGAACCGGGGTGCGCAGTTCTCGCCCACGTTCGAGTCCGGGTTTTTGTTGCGGATGTGGGGGCCGGGGGCCGACAACGAGCTGATCCAGGCCGCCCTGCAGGCTTACACCGAACCGTACGGGCCCGATAACGCCGCCGTGGCGAAGCATCAGCGCACCTATGACGCGATGATGCGCATCTTCGAGACCGCCCTGACCCACCGGGGTTGCTCCAGCCTGAGCCGCCAACCGTTGGCCACGTTGAACATCACCGTCCCCCTCACACGCTTCCTCGGAGACGGGACGGCTGAACCCGCCACCACCGAGGATGGTGTGGTCCTCCCTGATCAGATGGTGGCCCGCCTGACCCCCCACAGCTGGTTGCGCCGGTTCGTGACCGACGAACAGGGCCGCACCTTGTTGGATGTGGGGCGCAAGCAGCGGTGCGCTCCGGATCCGGTGCGCCAGGCGGCGGGGTTCAAGAAGCCCTACTGCGAGTGGCACGAGGGTTGTGATGTGCCGCGTAGTTGGTCGCAGTACGACCACATCGTCCCCTTCTCCCACGGCGGGGCCACCAGCGCCGACAACATGCAGGTGTTGTGCTCGACCCACAACAGGCTCAAGCACCGGTTGCAGGCCAAGGTGAACCGGCAGATCTGGGAACACCACCACGCCCAGAACCGCCAGGACACCGAGACCAGCGGGTCCGGGGATGGGGAAGGCGAGCCAGCCCCAGCCACCGCCCTCTAACCACCAACCCCCGTTTCCACCACCCGTTTCCGCCAGGTGGAACACCACCCCGACGAGACCACCCCCGGTTGGGTGTCAGACCCCAAGGGCCCCATGCCCTGTGGGGATATCGGCATGCCCAGGGGCAGAAACACCGCGAACCCCCGCCCAGAGCCACATTCCGGGGCCGGAGTGGCTCCCATCGGGGGTGTCGGCACCACTTCCACCCCCGGTACCGGCTCCCGCCCCGGGTACCGGCCCACCGGCACCATCAACCCCGTGCTGTCTCTCCACCATGATGATCTTGCTCGTAGCGCCATGTTGGGCGCCCAAATGGGCGCTAGGAGCAAGATCATCGCTGTGAAGACCAGGGCCGGCCACCGCGAGGACGCGCCCGGCCCCGTGCCTGGCCTGTAGCGGGTCCTTCGTGACCGGACCCGTCACGTAGTGGCGACGCGCTCAACGAGGACACCAGGCGGAAGGGAAGGGATCCGGCCGCCTGCGGCCGGACCGGGCGAAGCCCGGGGCCGTTGGGGACCCCAACCACTCTCCCCCCTTCCCCGATAGCCGCCAAACCGCCGCCCGTGCCGTACGGGTCAAGGCCACCCACCACAGCGCCACAGAACCCGACATCGCCTTGACGCGTGCGGTGCGGGCGGCAACAATCACGCGGCGGGGAAGGAGGGAGAACCCACCCCCACCCCGCCCAACCACCCCAAGAGCCAGAAACCCGAGGCGCCCCACCAACCACCCACACAACGCCCAACAACCCCAAGACTCTCAATCCGAGGCTCACCCACCTCAGATGCAGGACCGTTCACCTGGCCGAGGTTCGTCAACCGGCAGACTCTCTGTGCTCCCTTCTGCTCCTCCCGTTCCTTCCCCTCCCGTCCCGTTCCTTCCTATTCCTTGCTCTCGACCTGGTAGGCGTCGTGTCCTGTGGCAGCGTCATCGATGAGTTTCTTCCAAGGTGCGGGGTCGAGGCCCAATGCGTCGAGGAGGTAGCCGGCGGCGGCGTCCGCTACCAGTGCGACGCGGGCCGGGTCCTCGTCGGTGGTCTCGGCGACCGCCTCTCCGGCGATGCCGCCGAGGGTGTGCTCGCCGTCGGTGATGGTGAGCAATCTCTTGGGGGCGGGGGAGAGGCTGTAAGCGTCGGTGAACCAGTCCGGCCCCCGGGTGGACATCGCCGACTGGTCCTTGTCCCCGGCGATGACGAGCGCCGGCGCGGTCATGGTGGAGTAGTCCGGCCGCATGAACGGCAGGTGCTCGGCGGCGAACGGGGTGAGGGTGTCTCCGGTGCCGGTCGCCGTGATGAGCACGCCGGCCTTGACCCCCGGGTGGGTGAAGCCCTCTCCGGGGTTACCGTCGGAGTCGAACACGCGGGCACCGAGCAGGGTGCCGACCGTCTGGGCGCCCCAGGAGTGCCCGACGACGGTCACACGGTCGAGGCGAGCCCGGGTGTTCAGTTCCCCGGCGCGGGCCAGGACACCGCCGAGGTCATCGATGATGGCGTGCAGGTCGGTGATCCGGGTCCGCCAGATGGTGCCGAACCTGGGGTCGTCGAACCCGATGCCGTGTCGACGGGAATCGAGGTGGGTCGGCTGCACGACGACGAAACCCGCCGCCGCCCAGCGGTCGACGAGTGGCGCGTAGCCATCCATCGACCAGGCGTTGCCGTGCGAGAACACGATGATGGGAAGGTCCTCACCGGTCGCGGGTGCGGTGACCTTCACCCGCAGCTCGATGTCTCGGTCGGGCGCGGGGACGATGATGGGCCTGACCGTGATGAGCTGCTGTTCGGACGGGTTGATAGGCATAGGAGTGCTCTCTTTCGAGGGTGCGGTCCTGCCAGACTTGGCGGAACATTGTTCCGTCAATTTAGCGGAACATGGTTCCGCGAGCAAGGGGAGAGAAGTGACCGAGCCGATCGGCGTGCGAGCGGCGGGAGCGCAACGCACCCGCAAGACCCTCTTGGCGGCCGCGGCGGCCGTATTCGTGGAGCAAGGGGTGAACGCGCCCATCCGTGACATCGCCGGCCGTGCCGGGGTCGGAGTGGGCACCGTCTACCGTCACTTTCCGAACCGGGCGGAACTGGTCATCGCCGTGTACCGGCACCAGATCGAAGAATGTGCCGCGCTGGCCCCACGACTCCTGGGAGAGTCGATCGCCCCGAACGAGGCGCTCTCGCGTTGGGTCGACGCGTTCGTGGAGTTCCTCGTGACCAAGCACGGGCTGGGCGCGGCGCTACAGTCCGATGACGCCGGCCTCCAAGGCCTACATGCCCTCATGCTCGATGAGCTCGTCCCGGCCTGCGGATCACTGATCGACGCGGGAGTCGCGGCGGGCGAGATCGATCCGGACGTCGCCCCGTACACGCTCATGCGCGCGATCGGGAACCTGTGCGTCCTCGGCCCCGGTTATGGAGGGGAGGACGCCCGAACCATGGTGGCCCGCCTACTCGTCGGATGCCGCAGCGCCGACTGAAACAGGCGATATTTCCTCGTGCGCGTAAATGGCATTTTCCTGAATCGCGTGCCTATTTCTCGATGATGGCGCCGGTGGCGATACTTCTCACATAAAAGGGCCCATGGTCCTGGCATAGGGTTGTGCGGTGACCGAATCTCCCACGGCTTTCCAGGTCCTTCGTCGACCGCGCCTTCTCACCACCGAAGTACTCGCCGGCATCGTGACGACCCTCGCGCTCATCCCCGAGGTGATCGCGTTCTCGGTGATCGCGGGCGTCGACCCGAAGGTCAGCCTCATGGCCTCCGTCGTGCTGGCCGTGTCGATGTCGATCCTGGGCGGACGGCCCGCCATGATCACGGCGGCCGCCGGCGCCGTCGCCCTGGTGGTCGCGCCGCTCGTACACGAGCACGGTGCCGAGTACCTGCTGCCGACAGTGATCCTCGCCGGCCTCGTGCAGATCCTGTTCGGCGTCACCGGCCTGGCCCGGCTCATGCGCTTCATCCCGAGGTCGGTCATGATCGGCTTCGTCAACGCCTTGGGCATCCTCATCTTCGCCGCCCAGCTGCCGCACGTGATCGGCGTTCCGTGGCTCGTCTACCCGATGTTCGCGCTCACGCTCCTCATCGTGATCGGCCTGCCGCGACTCACGAAGGCGGTGCCCGCACCACTCGTGGCGATCATCGTCGTCACCTCGATCGCGATGGTCGCCCACATGACCATTCCGACCGTGGGAGACCAGGGGGCCGTCGGCGGTGGGCTGCCCGGAATGACCCCGCTGCTGGTGCCGCTCAACCTCGAAACGCTGCGCATCATCGGGCCGACGGTGCTCAGCGTCGCCTTCGTCGGTCTCATGGAGACCCTGCTCACGGCCAAACTCGTGGATGACATCACCGACACCAAGTCCGACAAGGGCCGTGAGTCGTGGGCGCTCGGTGTCGCGAACATCCTCGCCGGCTTCTGGGGTGGCATCGCCGGTTGCGCCATGATCGGCCAGACCGTAGTGAACGTGAAGCTCGGCCGCGCCCGTACCCGCATCTCCACGTTCATCGCCGGGGTCATGCTCTTGGCCCTGGTCACCGTGCTTTCGGACGTCATGGAGCAGATCCCCATGGTGGCCCTGGCCGCCGTGATGATGGTCGTGGCCATTTCCACCATCGACTTCCACAGCGTGCGGCCCTCGACACTCAAGCGGATGCCACGCTCGGAGACGAGCGTCATGCTCGTCACCGTCGCGGTCGTGGTGGCGACGGACAACCTCGCCATCGGTGTCGGCGTGGGCGTGCTGCTCGCGATGGTGCTGTTCGCGCGCCGGGTCGCGCACGTGGTCACCGTCGAGCGCGTCGTGGAGGCGGAGTCGGTCGTCTACACCGTGCACGGTCCCCTGTTCTTCGGCAGCAGCAATGACCTGGTCGAACAGTTCTCCTACGCGGAGGATCCGGAGTCGGTCACCGTCGACTTCTCGGCGGCACAGATCTGGGACGCCTCGACGGTCGCCGCCCTTGATTCGGTGCAGGCCAAGTACGCCGATCACGGCATCGACGTGCACTTCACCGGACTGGACGAGAACTCGACCCACTTCCACAGCCGCCTCACCGGAACACTCGGCTGAGCCGAGCCGGCACCTTCCGGTCAGGCGTGCTCGTCAGGGTGGGGGAGAGGAAAAGGTTTCTACCTTCACGTTTGTGAAATCACCCTCTTTCAGGTCGGATTTTTGAATGAACCAGAAGTGGATCATGGTGAATTCAGGAAAGTAACCCAAATGGTGCTGGGCCTGGGCCAAGAGGAGCCACTCTCCGCCCTTCTCGTCCGGTGGAGTGTTGGGGTGGGGTGGGTCCTGGGGAGAAAAGGCGTGTCCACCCAGGGTGAGGTCGTATCTCCACATCTCATGACCCTGCTGGTAATAATCCAGATCGTGTTCTCTGTACAGCCGACTCATTTCCGGGTCGGCGGCGATGAACGCTTCGTCGTAGCTCATCGGCATGTCCCAGGATCGCCGAGCGTATATGGGGTGCGGCTCCGTATAGGGAGACGGATCGTACCCTTCTTCGTCATACCGAAAAACTCGCTCTACAGTGGCGGTACCTGCCGGAACATGGATCACGCGGCCTTCGCTGTTGTCCTCCTCGTGGCGGTTTCGGCGGCCACCGCTTCGATGACGTCGCGCAGGGCCGTGAAGCCGTGCGCGGGCAGTAGCGCGTCGCAGTGGGGCAGGGCCGCGGACATGCCGCCCGTGGACGGGGTGAACCCGTGAGCCGCGGCCCTGGGGTTGGCCCACACGATCCGGTGGGCGCGGCGACGCAGTCGTGTCATGGCCGCCGTCATCGCCTCGGGTGAATCGCTGTCCCATCCGTCGGAGAGCACCACCACGACCGCGCCGCGCAGCAGGGCGCCGTGGCGGGAGGCGAGCAGTTCCCGCAGGCTCGCGGCGATCCGGGTGCCGCCGAACCGGTCCGTCACCGCTTCGGTCACCTTGGCCACCGCCTCGTCCACGGTGCCTCGGCGCAGCAGCGGCGTCAGGCGGGTGGTCCGGGTTCCGAAGGCGAAGGTCTCGGTCTCCAACAGTGAGGTGAGGGCGCGCGCCAGATGCAGGTGCGCGGCGGCCTGGGCGCGCATGGACCCGCTGACGTCGCACAGCACCACTACGCGGCGCGGCCGTTTCTCGGGACGTTCGCGCACCAGGGTGAGGGGTTCCCAGCCGGTGCGCCGGGCCCGCGTCAGGGTGGCCCGCAGCGACATCTTCCCCCCGGTGCGTCCTCGGGCCCGCCTGCGGGTGCGTCGACGGGGAGGGTCGGGTCGCAGTGTCGCCAGCCACTCGCCCAACAGCGTGATCTCCGCGTCGGAGAGCCGCTCGAAGGGTTCCTCGGCCCGGGCCTCCAGGTCGCTGGGCGAGAGTTCGGGCAGCTCGTGGGTCTCCTCGTCCTCGGATTCCCCCGAGGGCGACAGGGTCGCCCAGGGCAGCCCACCCGAAGCCTCCCCCTCGGGTTCGTCGCCGCTGTCGGAGGTGGCGGGGGAGTCGTCGCGCACCCGTGGGGAGGACGGGGCCGGGATGGTCTCCGTGCCCGACATCCCTCCCTCGAAGGATTCGGCGAACACGGCGTCGAAGCGCGCCAGGTCCTCCGGCCGCCGCACCAGGCACACCCGGGCCGTCCAGTACAGCTCCCCTGTGTCGTCGGGAAGCCGCACGGCCAGCGCACGCGCCAAGGTGCCCGCGGCGTCCAGGTCCACCCGGGCCCCGCGGGTGCGCAGACGCTCGGTGAAGGCGATCGCGAACGCCGCCCGGTCCACCCCCGGCAGTGGGGAGGCGGCGGACTCAGCCGAAGACGGCATAGCCGATGAGGAATCCCGCCGCAAGCGCCACCACCACGGCGATCGCCGGCCACAGCAGCCTGCCGCCACCGGAGACCGCCATCAGGTCCACCGGTTCGGCCTCGGGCCCGTCGATGGTCCGCTTGGTCGGCGCGGTCGGAACGGTCGAAGCGGGCTCGGCGCCGCCGTCGCTCTCGTTCCTCTCGTCGGACAGGGGTCCGCTGCCGGCCATCTGGTCACCGCCGGACATGTGCGCGCCCCCGCTCATGTGGCCGCCACCCGACATGTGGGCACCGCCGGACATGTGCGAGGTCGATCCCGTTCCCTCGCCGGCCTGGTCCTTGTCTTCCGTCATGTCTTCAGCCTCCGTGGTGTCGGGGGCGGCGAGCCTTTCCTCCGCCCTCTCCACGAACTGCCCCAACAGGCGCTCCGAAACGTCCTTGATCATTCCGCCGCCCAACTGGGCGAGCTTTCCGGTGATCTTCAGGTCGGTCTCGACGGTCACGTCGGTGCGCCCGTCGGCCTCCGCCAGACGGACCGTGACCGTCGCCGCGGCGTTGCCCGCGCCCCGGTCGGCCCGCCCGGAGGCCTCCACGACCGCGCGGTGCGCCTCGTCGTCGCGTTCCACGAACCGGGCCGTGCCCTTGTAAGCGGCCACCACCGGCCCGACCCTCACCTTCACCTTCCCGGAGTAGACCTCGTCCTCCACGCCGGTCAGCTGCGCGCCCGGCATGCACGGAGCGAGCTCCTCCACGTCGGTGAACAGCTGCCACACCCGTTCGATGGGTGCGTCGACGGTGAACTCGTTGTCGATCCTCATGTGGTCGTCTCCGCTCGGGGCCTGGTCGGGGGTAGTGCCGCGACCACGGTTTCGTGGTCGTCGGGGGTCTTGACGAGTGCGGACAGGGTGCGAACGACGTCGCCCGAGACCAGATCGGTCACTCCCAGGGCGCCCAGGGCCGAGACCCAGTCGATGGTCTCGGCCATTCCGGGCGCCTTGTCCAGTTCGAGTTCGCGGACCCGGCCCACGAACTCGGTCGCGGACGCCACCAGGGCGGCGTTCGCCCCGGGGACCCGTCGGCGCAGGATGGCCGCGGCCCTCTCGGGCTCGGGGTAGGTGATCCAGTGGTAGAGGCAGCGCCGCCGCAACGCGTCGTGCAGGTCGCGGCTGCGGTTGGAGGTGAGCACCACCAGGGGTGCCCGCTCGGCGGTGAAGGTGCCGAGCTCGGGCACGGTCACCGACGCTTCACCCAGGAACTCCAACAGCAGCGCCTCGAACTCGTCGTCGGCGCGGTCCACCTCGTCGATCAGCAGTACCGGCGGCACCGACCCCCGGTGGCGGACCGCCCGCAGGATCGGCCGGTCCAATAGGAACCGTTCGGTGAACAGGTCGTCGTCGGCCAACCGCTCCCCGCGCGACTCGGCGAGCCGGACCGCGAGCAGTTGCCGCTGGTGGTTCCACTCGTAGAGGGCCTCACCGGCGGTCAGCCCCTCATAGCACTGCAATCGGATCAACGGGGTGTCCAGGACTCGGGCGAGGGCCTTGGCCACGGCGGTCTTGCCGACTCCGGGCTCCCCCTCCAACAGCAGGGGGCGGCCCAGGGTCATCGCCAGCCACAGGGCGGTGGCGGTGCCCTCGTCCACCAGATGGTCCTGGGAGTCCAGCCGCCACCGGACATCCTCGGCGTCGAGCATCTAGCCCTCCGCCGCTTTGCGGTCCCGGCAGCCCGGGCAGCAGAACCACACGTCCTGGCCGTCGACCTCCAGGTGGGGGGTGGTGGGTCCCACGGTGACGGTCATCCCGCACACCGGGTCCACCGCCGTGACCAGGGCCGAGGTCCGCGTCGTCTCCTCGGAGGCCGGAGCCCGCGGGGCGGTCAGCCCGTTCACCCGGACCTCCCGCACGAGCTGGGCCAGGATCGACAGCGCGATCTCCGACGGGGTGCTCGCCCCGATGTCCAACCCGACCGGCGCGTGCACCCGACCGCGTTGGCAGTGGCTCGGCTCCAGGGAGTCCAGCACCGCGGCGCCGCGCTTGCGTGAGGCCACCAGCCCCACGAAGCCCACCCCGGCGTCCAGGGCGGCGCGGATCACCGCGGCCTCGTCACCGCCGTGACTGGCCACCACCACGGCCGTGGCCCCCGCCACCACCTCGGTACCGGTCCCCGACTCCACGACGAACCCCAGGGGCGGGGCCATCTCGCGCAGCGCCGACACGATGGGGGAGTCGCCCACGACCCCCACCACCGGATCCGGCAGCCGCGGCTGGAGGAAGATCTCCAACGCGCCCCCGGACAGGCACGGGTTCACCACCACGTGCGCGCCGGGGGTCTCCGGGAAGGGCTCACCCTCACCCGGCAACACCCGCAGCAGCACACTGCGTCGGTCGCGGATCGCGCCCAAGGCGGCCTCGCGCACCGAACCCTGGGCGCACTGTCCACCCACGAACCCCTCGATGGAACCGTCCTGGAGGACGATCGCACCGTCCCCCGGTCGAACCGAGGCGGGCACCTGCGCCCGCACCACGGTCGCCTCGACGAACGGCACCCTGCCGGCGAGCAGCTCACGGCCGCGCCCGGACACGTCAACGGCGACCATCACGTGGCCCCCTTTCCTGTCTTCTTCCCACGCCTCAGAACGAGGGCTCGGCCCGACCGTTCATGGCGTCCCACACCCGGGAGGGGGTGAGCGGCATGTCGGCGTGGCGCACCCCGAACGGCTTCAGGGCGTCCACCACCGCGTTGACCACCGCGGGCGGGGAACCGACCGTGGCGGACTCGCCCACACCCTTGGCGCCGATCGGGTGGTGCGGCGACGGCGTCACCGTGTACCCGGTCTCCCAATCGGGGACCTCCATCGCGGTGGGCAGCAGGTAGTCCATGAAGGAGCCGCCCAGGCAGTTGCCGTCCTCGTCGAAGGAGATCATCTCCATCAACGCCATCCCGACCCCGTCGGTCAGACCACCGTGCACCTGGCCCTCGATGATCATCGGGTTGATGCGGGTGCCGCAGTCGTCGACCGCGATGAACCGGCGCACCTTGACCTGCGCGGTGCCCGGGTCGATGTCCACGACGCAGATGTAGGCGCCGTGCGGATAGGTGAGGTTCTCGGGGTTGTAGCAGACCTGTGCCTCCAGGCCGCCCTCGATCCCGTCGGGCAGGTCACCGGCGCCGTGGGCGCGCAGCGCGATCTCCTGGATGGTGACCGAACGCTCCGGGTCGCCCTTGACGGAGAACGCGCCCTTGGTCCACTCCAGGTCGGCGACCGAGGCCTCCAACATGCCCGAGGCGATGATCCGCGCCTTGTCGCGCACCTTGCGCGCGACCATGGCGGCGGCCGCGCCCGACACCGGGGTGGACCGACTGCCGTAGGTGCCGAGCCCGAACGGGGTGTTGTCGGTGTCGCCGTGCACGACGTCGATGTCGTCGGGCGCGATGCCGATCTCCTCGGCGACGATCTGCGCGAACGTCGTCTCGTGGCCCTGGCCCTGGGACTGCACCGACAGCCGCACCACGGCCTTGCCGGTGGGGTGGACGCGCAGTTCACAGCCATCGGCCATGCCCAGGCCGAGAATGTCCATGTTCTTGCGCGGACCGGCGCCGACGGCCTCGGTGAAGAAGGACAGCCCGATGCCCATCAGCTCGCCCCGGGCGCGCTTCTCGGCCTGTTCCGCGCGCAACTCGTCATAGCCGGCGATACGCATCGCCTCGCGCAGGGTGGGCTCGTAGTCGCCGGAGTCGTACACCCAGCCGGTCTTGGTGGTGTACGGGAACTGGTCCGGCCGGATCAGGTTCTGGGACCGCAGCTCCGCCGGGTCGGCCTCCAGCTCGTAGGCCAGGCAGTCCACCAGGCGTTCGACCAGGTACACGGCCTCGGTGATCCGGAAGGAACACGCGTAGGCGACGCCACCCGGCGCCTTGTTCGTGTACACCGCCGTCATCTTGGCGTGCGCGGCCTCGATGTCGTAGCTGCCGGTGAACACCCCGAAGAAGCCCGCCGGGTACTTGGTCGGCGCGGCCTGGGCGTTGAACGCGCCGTGGTCGGCGAGCACGTTCGTGCGGATTCCCAGGATGCGGCCGTCATGGGTGGCGGCGATCTCCCCTCGCATGATGTAGTCGCGGGCGAAACCGGTGCTGATGAGGTTCTCGGACCGGTCCTCCATCCACTTGACCGGCTTGCCGACCACCAACGACGCCACGATCGCGCACACGTACCCCGGGTAGATCGGCACCTTGTTGCCGAACCCGCCGCCGATGTCGGGGGAGATCACCCGGATCTTGTGCTCGGGCAGCCCCGCCACCATCGCGTACAGGGTGCGGTGGGCGTGCGGCGCCTGGGTGGTGGACCACAGCGTCAGCCGGCCCTCCACCGAGTCGTAGTCGGCGACGGCGCCGCAGGTCTCCATGGGGGAGGGGTGCACGCGCGGGTACACGATGTCCTCGGTGACCACCACGTCGGCCTTGGCGAACACCGCCTCCGTGGCGGCCTCGTCACCGGTCTCCCAGTCGAAGACGTGGTTGTCGGCCTTGCCCTCCAGGTCGTCGCGGATGACCGGGGAACCCTCGGCCAGGGCGTTGCGCGCGTTCACGACCGGGTCGAGCAGGTCGTACTCGACGTCGATGAGTTCCAGGGCGTCACGCGCGGAGTAGTGGTCCTCGGCCACCACGAACGCGACCTCCTGGCCCTGGAAGCGCACCTTGTCGGTGGCCAGGACCGCCTGCACGTCGTTGGACAGGGTCGGCATCCACGCCAGGCCCTTCTCCGCCAACGCCTCGCCGGTCACCACGGCCTTGACCTTGGGGTGTGCCTCGGCGGCGCTGGTGTCCACCGACACGATCCGGGCGTGCGCCACGGGGGAGCGCAGGATCGCCAGGTGCAGCATGCCGGTCAGCTGGACGTCGTCGACGTAGCGTCCGCGCCCGCGCACGAACCGGGGGTCCTCCTTGCGGAGCATCCGGCCGTGGCCGAGGGGCTTGTCGTCGACGGTCTCGTGGTCGTTCAGCGCGGTCATCGGACCTCCTCCTGCGTGGAACCGTGGGCCGGACAGCCCTTCGCCTCGTGTTCGGCCGCCCAGCGCACCGAACGCACGATCGTGGCGTAGCCGGTGCAGCGGCAGATCTGACCGGAGATCGCCTCGCGGATCTCCTCCTCCGACGGGTCGGGGCTGCGGTCCAGCAGGGCGCGGGAGGTCATCATCATCCCGGGCGTGCAGAACCCGCACTGCAGGCCGTGGCACTCCATGAACCCCTGCTGCACCGGGTCGAGTTCGGCGCCCTTGGCGAGCCCCTCGACGGTGCGGACCTTGCGGCCGTCGGCCATCGCCGCGAGCACGGTGCAGGACTTGACGGGTTCGTCGTCCATCCACACCGTGCACGCGCCGCAGTTGCTGGTGTCGCAACCCCAGTGGGTGCCGGTCAGGCTCAGGTGGTCGCGCAGGAAGTGCACCAGCAGGAGCCGGCTCTCGATCTCCCTGCTGACCTCTTCACCGTTGACGGTCATGGTGACGCGCATGTTCAGGCCCTTCCGGTCCCGGCGACGGCGCGGCGCAGCGTCCGTCGGGTGAGTTCCTTGACGAGGTGGCGCTTGTACTCGGCGCCGCCTCGGCTGTCGGTGGTGGGGTCGCAGGAGGCCGCGGCGACCTCGCCCGCCCGCGTGTACAGCTCCTCGGAGGGGGCCCGACCGCGCAGGGCCTCGGCGATCCCCTCGACGGCCACCGTGTTGGCGCCGACGGCGGTCAGCCCCAGCCGGACGTCGGTGAGGACCCCGCCGTCCAGCCACACGGCGGCGGCGACCGCGGCGACCGCCCAGTCGCCGGCGCGACGCTCGACCTTCTCGAACGCGCTGGACCCGCCGGGCCGGACGGGGAATCGGACCTCGACGAGCATCTCGCCGTGGCCGACGGCCGTCTCGTAGGGGCCGACGTGGAACTCGGCCATGGGGACCAGGCGTTCGCCGTCGGTGCCGCGGATGACGCAGACCGCGTCCAGGGCCCCGCACACGGCGGACAGGTCCTCGGAGGGGTCGGCCTGGCACAGCGAGCCGCCCAGGGTGCCGCGGTTGCGCACCAGGGGGTCGGCGATGACCTTCTCGGCCTCGGCGAAGACGGGGAAGACCTCCGCCAGTTCCGTGGACTCCAGGAGTTCCCGGTGCCTGGTCATCGCCCCGATCCGGACCTCGTCGGCCTCGACCCGGATGTACCCGAGCTCGTCGTGGAGCTCGTTGATGTCGATGAGGTACTCCAGGTCGGTGAGCCGGAGCTTCATCATCGGCAGCAGACTGTGGCCGCCCGCGACCAACCGCGCGGACTCACCCAAACGGTCCAACAGACCGATCGCGTGATCCACGCTGGTCGCGCGTTCGTATTCGAACGGTGCCGGGACCTGCATGCGCACTCCTTCGCATCGTGTGTGAGGCAGTGCACACCGCTTCGTGTTCGGCGGTCAACGGCGACCTAAGGCTTCGCTTAATCAGCGAGGTGGCAGGGGGCGGTGTGAAAGGAGTGCATGATGGGGCGCGGCCGAAAACCCGGTGCGCCGAGCCGGAACATCGTCACCGTCGCCCGCGCGGTCTGAACGACCTCACGTGGGTCGCTGCCCGGGGGGTTCTCCCTCGTCCCTGGGGAAGCGCTCGTCACTCGGTGGGTCCCGTGGCGGATCCTGGGGCGCGTCCTGGGGGCGGTCCCGGTAACCCTCCGCGGGGCCGGAGACGGTGGGCCCCTCACCCCAACCGGTCGGATACGTGCGCCCGTCCGGCTTCTCGTTCCAGTACTCGGGAGAGCGGACGGCCTTCTCCGCCTGACGTTGAACCACGTAGAAGATGCCCAGCACCAGGAAGATGGCGATGACGACCACGGCGATGATGATCAGTGGGACGAACGCGGAGAACGCGGACATCGAACTCACCTCCTTGGTCCGCGCCTACCCGGTCACCCGGGTCCTCACCCATCGACGAGGGGAGGAGGGGCCACCCGGCCCCTCCTCCCCATGTACGGACCGCGCCGTTCCTACCGGACGGGCAGGCCGGTGATGGTGCGGCCGATGATGAGCTTCTGGATCTCGCTGGCACCCTCGAAGATCGTGTAGATCGTGGCGTCGCGGTGCCAACGCTCCACCGGGTACTCGCGGGTGTAGCCGTTGCCGCCCAGGATGCGCAGGGCGTTCTGAGTGACGAAGGTGCCCGTCTCGGAGGCGTAGAGCTTGCTCATGGAACCTTCGGCGTTGTCGAAGTCCTTGCCGTTACGGGCCATCCACGCGGCGCGCCAGACCAGCAGGCGCGCGGCGTCGACGCGGGTGGCCATGTCGGCCAGCAGGAACGCCACGCCCTGGTTGTCACCGATGGGTCTGCCGAACTGCTCGCGCTGGACGGAGTAGTCGCGGGCGTACTCGTAGGCGGCGCGGGCGGTGCCGACCGCCATCGCGCCCACGACGGGACGGGTCGTCTCGAAGGTCTTCATGGCGGCTTGTCCCTTGGAGCGCTTGCCCTCCTTGGCGCGGGCCAGACGCTCGTCGAGCTTGTCCTTGCCGCCCACCAGGCAGGATCCGGGCACGCGCACGTCGTCCAGGACCACCTCGGCGGTGTGCGAGGCGCGGATGCCGTGCTTTTGGAACTTCTGCCCCTGCGACAGCCCCGGGGTGTTCGGCGGGATGATGAAGGACGCCTGCCCGCGCGAGCCCAGTTCGGGTTCGATCGAGGCGATCACGATGTGGACGTCGGCGATGCCGCCGTTGGTGGCCCAGGTCTTGACGCCGTTGAGGACCCACTCGTCCTTGGCCTGGTCGTAGACGGCGCGGGTCTTGATGGCGGAGACGTCGGAGCCGGCGTTGGGCTCGGAGGCGCAGAACGCGCCGAGCTTGACGTCGTCGGGGGTGCCGAACATCTGCGGCGCCCACTCACCGATCTGCTCGGGAGTGCCCGTCGCGCTGAGGGAGGCGGCGGCCAGGCCGGTGCCCATGATGGACAGGCCGATGCCGGAGTCGCCCCAGAACATCTCCTCGATGGCCACGACCATGCCCAGGCCGCTCTCCTCGAAGGCCTGGGTGGCGAAGAAGTCCAGGGAGTACAGGCCGATCTTGGCGGCCTCCTGGATGATCGGCCAGGGCGTCTCCTCACGCTCGTCCCATTCGGCCCCGGCGGGGCGGATGACGTCCTTGGCGAACCCGTGGGTCCAGTCTCGGACGTCGCTGATCTCTTCGGGGAGTTGGAGCGAGAAGTCGGACATGGGGGTGGCTCCTTGGGGTCGGGCAGGGGTGTTACCGGTGGTTACGTATCGATGTTACCCATGGGTAGCAGTCCGCTTTCCGTTCTGTCCAGCCTTGGGGCCCAGGGGTGCGAAAAGCCGCACCCTTTCCCTTGAAAACCGAAAGGACTAGGGTGATGTGTGTCCCAAGTCACACATCGAGGAAGTCGCCCCCAGGAGTACACATGACCTCCGTTCCCGGCACCGCGGACGCCCCCACGAACCGCACCCTTCCCGAACTCCTCCTGAGCAACGCACGCGATCACCCCGATCGCCCGGCACTGTCCTGGCGCGAACCCGGTGCCACCGACTGGACCACCCTGACCTGGGCGCGGGCCCACGACACCGTCGTCGCCCTGGCCGAGGGTTACGCCTCGCTCGGCGTCCGAGCCGGCGACCACGCCCTCATCATGATGGGCAACCGGCCCGAACACTGGCTCTCCGACCTCGCCCTGGTCCAGGCCGGGGCCGTCCCCACCACCGTCTACTCCACCTCCGCCGCCGAACAGATCACCCACATCGCCCGGCACAGCCGGGCCCGCGTCGCCGTCGTCGAGAACACGGAGGTGGCCGCCCTCTGGGAGAGCCTGCTCAAGGACCCCGACACCCCGTTGGAGCGACTGGTCGTGGTCGAGGGCGCCGATCCCGACCGAGGCCACACCCCCTACGCCACCCTCACCGCGGCGACCCCCTCGGGGGCTGCCGACCGTTGGCGCGACCGCGTCCCGGACGACCTCGTCACCGTCGTCTACACCTCCGGCACCACCGGCGACCCCAAGGGCGTGGCGATCTCGCACCGGCGGGTCCTGGCCCAGGCCGGTGCCCTGGACGCGGCCCTGGAACTCCCGGAGTTCCCCGACCACGTCTGCTACCTGCCACTGGCCCACATCGCCGAGCGCATGCTGAGCGTGTACATGCCGCTGGTACGCGTCTCGCACGTGTGGATGTGCGCCGACCCCACCGCGGTGGTCGGGGTCCTGCCACAGGTACGACCCCCGCACTTCCTCGGGGTGCCGCGCGTGTGGGAGAAGTTCGCCGGAGCCGTCCAGGCGGTCCTGTCCTCCCTGCCCGAGGAGAAACGCACCGCCATCGACCAGGCCCGGGCGGTGGCCACCGAACACGTCGAACGGCTCGAACGCGACGGCGAGGTCCCCGCCGAACTGGCGGAACGCTACCGGCGGGCCCACTCCACGGTCCTCGAACCACTGCTGGCCAAGATGGGGCTGGACCGGGTGCTCCTGCCCTCCAGCGCCTCGGCGCCCATGCCCCTGGAGGTGGTCCGTTTCTGGGCCTCCCTCGGCATCGTGATCATGGACGTCTGGGGCCTCACCGAGTCCGTGGGCGTGGCCACCATGAACGTTCCCGAAGCCGGGGGGTTCCGGCTCGGCTCGGTCGGTCGCCCCATCGAGGGCGTCCAGATGCGTCTGGGAGAGGACGGTGAGGTCTTCCTGCGCGGGGCCTCCGTCTTCGAGGGATACCTGGGGGCGGACGGAACCGTCCGTCCCGACACCGACGCCGACGGCTGGTTCGCCACCGGTGACGTGGGCCGGGTCGACGAGGACGGCTTCCTGTGGATCACCGACCGCAAGAAGGAGATCATCGTGACCTCCGGCGGCAAGAACGTGTCGCCGGCACTGGTGGAGAACACCCTCAAGGAACATCCGCTGGTCGGCCAGGCCTTCGCGCACGGTGATGGCCGCCCCTACCTGGTGGCGCTCATCGTGCTCGACCCCGAACTGGCCCCGCTGTGGGCCGCCTCCAAGGGGATCGAGGCGACGGGGGAGGAACTGGCCGCCCACCCGGAGGTCATCGCCGAGATCGAAGAGGCCGTGATGGCGGCCAACGGTCGCCTCAACCGCGCCGAACAGATCAAGCGGTACCGGGTGTTGTCACGGGAGTGGGGGCCGGAGACCGGTGAGCTGACCCCCTCTCTCAAACTGCGCCGCCGCGTGGTGGCCGAAGGTCACGCCGACGAGATCGACGCCCTCTACGAGGACTGACACCCTCCGGCCCGGCCGCCCCGGGGCGGCCGGGCCTCGGCGAAACCCGCGTCGTCCCAAGGGGAACGCAGTATCCTCAAGGACTCGACCCCCTTTGGAGACGGCACATGAGCGTGTTCCCCTCACCCGACGACTCCGAACAGATCATCACCGTCCAGCAGGACTACGACGGTGACACCCCCATGGACACCCACCACCTGGAGACGGGGGAGTCCCGCACCTTCGGACGTGGTGGGCGCAACCGTCAGGTGGACATCCCGTTGGCCGCAGGCGACCGGGCGGTCTCGCGGGTGGCGGGCGAGATCGTCTCGCACGGGGACCACTGGCGGATCAGCAACCTCAGCCCCACCAAGTCCTACGTCGTGGAGAACACCGAACGGCTCGCCGGGTTCGTCCAGGTCCCGCCGCACACCCAGGGCATGCTGGTGCCCTTCGAGACCTCCCGGGTACTGGTCCCCGGAGGCCAGGGCGAGCACGGGTTCCTGGTGATGGCGCCCGCCGCGTGCAGCAGCGTGCTGGTGCCCTCCGGGGAACCGTTCATGGAGGCCGACACCACCGACACCCACGCCGAACGCACCGACATCCGCAGCTTCCGGATCGACCGTCTGCACACCTACTACCGGGTGCTGGCCGCCTTCTGCGAACCCCGCCTGCGCGACCCGGGCACCCGGTACACGCCCACCCAGCACCAGGTCGCCGAACGGCTGAAGCTGTCCAAGGCCGCGGTCAATTCCCACATCGACTACCTGCTCAAGAGCAAGTTCCGCGTGGAACCGGAGGACGCCCGCCAGGGGCAGGACTGGCGGGTGGACATGCTCACCGAGAAGGCCCTGCACTTCGGTCTGGTCACCGAACGGGACCTGTCGGTCCTCCCCTGAGCCGGCTTTGGATCAACACCACCACGACCAGGAACAGCCCGCTGACGACCTCCTGGAAGGCCGAGGTCAGCGTGCCGACCGCGTTGATGATGTTCTGGATGACGCCGAGCAGGAGCACGCCGCCCAGGGTGCCGGCCACGAACCCGTAACCGCCGGTCAGCAACGTCCCGCCGATCACCACCGCGGAGATGGCCTGGAGTTCGATGCCGATCCCGAAGATCGTCACGCCCGACCCCAACCACAACGCGTTCAGCGCGCCCGCCGCCCCCGCGCACAACCCGGAGAACGTGTACACGGCCACCTTGGTGCGCGCCACCGGAACGCCCATGAGCGCGGCGGTCCGTTCGTCGCCGCCCACCGCGTACACGTGCTGGCCCGCCGTGGTGCGGCGCAGTACCAGGCCGCCCACGAAGAACAACGCCACCACCAGCAGGAACGAGTATCCCAGCACGCCGAAGAGCCGGCCGTGCACCAGCGGGGCCAACGCCAGCCCCTCCGGCACCAGGTAGGTGGTGTTGCCCTCGTCGGAGATCGACAGCATCAGCCCCCACGCGCCCAGCATGGTCGCCAGGGTCACGATGAACGGGGCCAGCCCCGCGCGGGCGATCAGCACCCCGTTGAGCAGGCCGATGAGCCCGCACACCACCAGCGGCACCACCAGCAGCGCCAGGCTCCCGTACTGGGACGCCCACGCCGCGGACACCCCGCCGAGCGCGAACACCGTGCCCACCGACAGGTCGATCCCGCCGGTGACGATCACGAACGTCATGCCCAGCGCGATGATCGCCAGGAACGAGGCGCTAACCAGCACCCGGTTCAGGTTGCCCAGGGCCAGGAACCCGTCCAGGGTCATCCCGGCCACCGCCACCACCAGCAACAACACCAGCAGGGCGCCGTGCCGTCGCGCGAGTTCCCGCCAGGGGATCGAGGCGACCGAAGCCTCCTTCGACGTGGTGATCATGTCCTCCCTCGATCCCGGGCCAGGTAGACGGCGGCGATGATCACCGCGGTCTGCGCCATCTGCGTCCACGACGGCGGCAGGTCGTGTTTGATCAACGTGGCCACCAGCAGTTGCATCAACACCGCGCCGGCGACCGTTCCGGCGATCCGCACCCGCCCGCCGGTCAACGGGGTGCCGCCGACCACCACCGCGGTGATCGCCGACAACTCGATGAGCACGCCCACCGAGTTGGGATCGGCCGCCTGCAACCGGGCGGTCACCAGGACCCCGGCCACGGCCGCCAAGGCGCCGCACAACGCGTACACGCCCAGCAACACCCGGCGCACCGGCAGACCGGACAGCTCGGCCGCGCGCCGGTTGCCACCGACGGCGACAAGCCGACGGCCGAACACGGTGCGCCTGACCAGGAACGCCACCAGCGCCACCAGCAGCGCCGCGATCCACACCAGGTAGGGCACGCCCAGGAACGACCCCGAGCCCAGGGCCCGTAGCCCCGGGTTGCGGATCCCGTCCAATTGCGGCAACAGCACCAGCGCCACACCCCGGCCGCCGATCATCATCGCCAGCGTCGCGATGATCGCCTGGATCCCCGCGAACGCCACGAGCACGCCGTTGACCGCACCGGCCAACGCGCCCACCACGATCGCGATGAGCACCGCCACGATCGGGCCGTATCCCAGGTACAGGGAGATCACCGCCGCCGACAGCGCCATCACCGAGCCGACGCTCAGGTCGATGCCGCCGGTGGCGATCACCAACGCCATGCCCAGCGCCACGATCAGTACCGGGGCGACCTGCACGGCCTGGGTGCGGAAGTTCTCCAGCGACAGGAAGTTGGGAGTGAACACGATGTTGAACAGCACGATCAGCGCCACGCCGACGTACACGCCGTACTCCCGCGACCAGCGCAGGAGCCGGTCCCCGTCCACCCGACCTCGAGCCGGCCGGGTCGCGGTGTCCGGGCTCACCTTCCCTCACCCCCGTCCGGCCCTTGGGCGATCGCCGCCATCAGGGCGTCCTCGGTGACCTGAGCGCCCGCCAACTCACCCACCACCGCACCGTCCTTGAGCACCACCACACGATCGGCGCCCGCCACCAGTTCCTCCAGGTCCGAGGAGATGAGCAGTACGCCCAACCCCTCCTCGGCGAGCTCGTCGACCAACCGCTGCACCTCCGCCTTGGCGCCCACGTCGATCCCGCGCGTGGGTTCGTCGAGCAGCAGCACCTTGGGGTTGAGCGCCAACCAGCGCGCCAACAGAACCTTCTGCTGGTTGCCGCCGGACAGCTCCTCCACCTTCTGGTGCGGGCCCACGGCCTTGATGCGCAGGCGTTCCATGAACACCCGCACCACCTCGTCCACCCGCTTCTCCGCCACCAGCCCGAACCGGCTCAACCGAGGCATCGCGGCCAGCGCGATGTTCTCCCGGATGGACAGCCCCGGCACGATGCCCTCGTGCTTGCGGTCCTCCGGCAGCAGACTCACCCCGGCTCGGATCGCGGCCGGGACGGACGAACCGCGCTTGAGCGGGGTCCCCACCACCGACACGCTCCCCGCGTCCAGCGGCAGGGCCCCGGCGATCGCCTTCGCGGTCTCGGTGCGCCCGGATCCCAACAGGCCGCCGAGCCCGACGACCTCGCCGGGACGGATGGTCAACGACACCTCGCGCAACCGGTGCCGGGCGGTGAGCCCCTCGGCCTCCAAGGCCGGGGTGCCCGCCCACGCCTCCCGTTCACCGGAGAAGGTGGTGGCGCCCTCGCGCTCCACCCGCTCCATGTCCCGGCCCAACATCAGGGACACCAACCGCAACCGGCTCAGGTCGGCCATCGCACCGGTGTGCACCGCCCGACCGTCCCGCAGCACGGTCACCCGGTCGCACACCCGGTACAGCTCGTCCAACCGGTGACTCACGTACACCACGGCCACGCCGTCCTCACGCAACCGGTCGATCACCCCGAACAGGGTCTCGACCTCTCGCGGCTCCAACGACGACGTGGGCTCGTCCATGACGACCACACGGGCGTCGGCCGACACCGCGCGCGCCAACGCCACCATCTGCCGGGCGCCCATGGACAGTGAACCGAGCGGGCGCCGCACGTCCACGGCCACTCCGTATCCGCGCAGCGTCTCGGCGGCCCGATGATGCATGCGCGTGAAGTCGATCAGCCCGAACCGCTTGGGCTCACGCCCCAGATACAGGTTGCGGGCCACGCTCAGCAACGGCAGGAGGTCGACCTCCTGGTAGATGGTGGCGATCCCGGCGCGCTGCGCGTGCAGAGGGGTCGTGAAGCGGGCGGGTTCGCCGTGGTGCCACATCTCCCCGCCGTCGGGACGGTACACGCCCGTCAGCACCTTGATCAGGGTGGACTTGCCGGCGCCGTTCTCACCGACCAGCGCGTGGACCTCACCGGGCCGCAGGGTGAGGTCCACCCCGTCCAGGGCCAGGACACCCGGGAACCGTTTGGTCAGCCCACGGGTGTCCAGGACCGGACTAGTACGCATTGCCGAGTTCCTCCTCGGCGTTGGCGGCGTCGTACTCGCGGTCGGTGATGATGAGGTTCGTCCCGACCTCCTCACCGGCGCCGAACGCCTCGGCGGCCTCGAACGCCAGTGGACCGAACCGCGGGTTCGACTCGATCACCGCGGAGATCCACCCGTCGACGATGTGCTCCACCGCCGCCTCCGTGCCGTCCACGGTGACGATCGCGACGTCACCCGGTGCCTTGCCCGCGCCGTTGAGCGCGGTCACGGCACCGATGCCCATCTCGTCGTTCTGCGCGTAGATCCCGTCGATGTCCGGCTCGGTCTGGATGAGCTGCTCGGTCACCGACTGGCCGCCCTCACGGGTGAAGTCGCCGGACTGCTCGAACACGATCTCGATGTCGGGCGCCTCGGCCTCCAACCGCTCCACGAACCCGTCGGTGCGGTCCGTGGTGACGTTGTTGCCGGGCGCGCCCAACAGGATGGCGACCTCGCCCTCCCCACCGAGCGTGTCGATCATCTGGTCGGCGGCCCGTCGGCCCTGCTCCACGAAGTCCGAGCCGATGAAGGTGACGAAGTCGGCGCAGGCGGTGCCGTTGATGGGCCGGTCGATGGTGATGATCGGGACCGAGGCGGACTCGGCCGCGTCCAGGACCGGCTTCCACCCGTCGGAGTTGAGCGGGGCGATGATGAGCACCTCCGCGCCCTGCGACATCAGGTCCTGCACGTCGCTGATCTGCTGGGCGAAGTCCGACTGGGCGTTGGAGGTGATGAGGTCGACGCCGCGCTCCTCGGCCTCGTCCTTGATCGACTGCGTCTCGGTGATCCGGAACGGGTTGGACTCGGCCTCGGACTGAGAGAACCCGACCGTCTTGTCGGTCAGGTCGAACGCCTCGATGCCGTGATCGGCGGCGCTACAGGTCTCGTCGCCACTGGCGGCCTCGTCCAGGACCTGGGCCTGGCCCTCGCCGCCGCCCTCGTCCGCCGCCGATGGGGCGGTGTCGTCCTCTCCCCGGGCGCAGCCGGTGGCGGCCAGGGTCAGGGCGGCGCACACGGCCGCGGTGGTGAGCAGGGCGCGGCGTGGGCCGCGAGGGGGGATGGGGTGCTGTTCGTTCATGGTCGTTCTCCGCCGGTGCGTCGGATCAGGGGGTCCAGGGGTCTTCGACGGACCAGGTCACGTCGTGGTCGTAGTTCTCGGAGGTGTCGCGGTCCTCCCCGGCGCCGCCGGCCCCGGACAGCCACAGCTCGGACTCGTAGTGGCGCAGATACCGGTCGGGGAAGTTGTAGGAGCGCAGGGAGACGCCCTCGCCGCCGAGACCGGGGACCGCGCACCAGGTGGCGTCCTGGGCGAACAACGTGCTGTCGTCGGAGGGATCTCGGTGCACCCGCGACTCCTTGTGCCGCAGGTACTCGCCCGGGAAGTTCACCGACTCCACGGACACGCAGGTGTCGTCGGCGAGGCCCGGCACGAAACGCCAGGTGGCGTCGGCGCGGGTCTCCTCGGAGCTGGAGCCGTCGACCGGGGTGGTCACGCCCAGCCCCTCGGAGTGGGCCAGGTAGCGGTCCCGGTGGTCGGGTGTGGTGACCCGCAGTGACAGGTTCTCCTCCAACGGCACGTCGACGACCCCGCCGACCGGTTCACCGGACAGCAGTCGCTCGTGCGCGGTGGCGATGACCTCCGGGTCGACCTTCAGCACCCTTCGGTCGTAGGTCCAGAACCCGTTGAGTTCGGTCTCCACGTCGGTGATCTCGGTGTAGATCGCCGCCGACAGCCCGTGCGTGCGTTCCAGGCGCTGCACGCCCGCCATCAGACCGGAGTATCGGGTGGCCAGCGACTCCCCGTCGGTGATGTCCTCGTAGCCGAACCCGTCGCCCGGGCTCCACTCGTGGCCTTCGACGGGCAGGTTGTAGCCGCCGAACTCGCCCAGCACCGAGACGCGGTCCTCCTCGGCCGGGGCGGGGTCGCCGGGGCCGACGTAGATGTGGGAGTCGACGATGTCGCCGTTGCCGGTGTCGTGCCAGCCCGAGGCGCCGGTGACCAGGCGGGAGGGGTCGGAGTCCTTGACGTCCTGGGTGATCCGGGCGTCCTCGTCGTACTGGCCCCAGGCCTCGTTGAACACGATCCAGTTGACGATCGACGGGAAGGAACGGTGTTCGTCCACCAGGGCGCGCAACTCGGTCTCGAACTGCTCACGCCCCTCCTGGCCGGGGTCGCCGGACATCGACGGCATGTCCTGCATGACCATCACACCGAGCCGGTCGGCCCAGTAATACCAGCGGTCCGGTTCCACCTTCACGTGCTTGCGGATGGTGTTGAAGCCCAGGTCCTTGTGCGACTCGATGTCGAAGCGCAGGGCCTCGTCGGTGGGCGCGGTGGAGATGCCGTCGGGCCAGTAACCCTGGTCCAGGGTGCCGACCTGGAAGACGTACTCGCCGTTGAGGAGGGGGCGGGTCACCCCGTCGACCCGTCCCACCTCGATCGAACGCATACCCGTGTAGCCGGCGACCCCGTCGCCCGAGTCCAGTGTGACGTCGACGTCGTACAGGTAGGGGTCGTCCGGGCTCCACAGGTGCGGGTCGGGGACGTCCACGGTGATCGCGGAGTTCGTCGCGCCGGTGGCCGAGCCGACCTCCGCGCCCTCGGCGTCGCGGACCGTCACCGTGGCGGTGGAGTCGTCGGAGCCGGCCGCGTTCACGACCACGTCCAGTCGTTCGCCGGGCACGTCCGGGGTGATGTCCAACCGGGTGACGTGGGTTTCGGGGACCGGCTCCATCCACACGGTCTGCCAGATACCGGTGTGGGTGGTGTACCAGATACCGCCGGGCTCCAGGCGCTGCTTGCCCACCGGCTGTTCACCCGCGTCGCCGGGGTCGTACACCCCGACGATGATCTCGTTCTCGCCCTCTCGGAGGGCGTCGGTGACGTCGAAGGAGAACTTGTCGTAGCCGCCGGTGTGCGAGCCCACGGAGGTGCCGTTGACCCACACCCGAGAGTCCCAGTCCACGGCGCCGAAGTTCAGCAGGACCCGGTCGCCGTCCCAGGAGTCGGGGACCTCCACGCTGCGCCGGTACCAGACCCGGTCGTGGTGTTCCTGTACGCCCGACAGCGCGGACTCGATCGGGTAGGGGACGAGGATCTCGCCGTCCAGGTCGGTGTCGAACGGGGGCTCCTCGCCCTCCTCCGCGGGCGCCCACTGCCAGGTTCCGTTGAGGTTCTCCCAGTCCTCGCGGACCATCTGCGGGCGCGGGTAGTCCGGAAGGGCGTTGTCGGGGGAGACCTCGTCGGTCCAGGGGGTCGTCAAAGGGAGTTCGGGTCGCGCGCCGGCGGGGGAGGCCGACAGCGCGGAGAGGGTCAGGATCGCGGCCAGAACGGGGGCGGTCGCTCGGACCCATGGACGTCGGCCGGGGATGGGGGTGCTGACGGGGGGTTGTCGCATGTGGGTTCTCCGTGTCGAGGTGCGGGCCGTGAGTGGTCCGCGCATTTACAACGTGGGAAACCTGACTTGGCGATGATGAGAACACGAACCGAGGGCTCTGTCCAGACCCTTAATCGAAACTCGTGGAACACCGATGTGACAGCGGAATCGGGCTCCCCGGCACGGCTGGGCAGGGCCGGCGCCCGTGTTGTATAACGATGGAAAGGACACCGAACAAAGGTCACCGATCCCGGGCGCCCCGTCCGGCGGAGGAGGAGCGCGTGGGTATCAGCCTGAAGGACGTCGCACAGCGGGCGGGGGTGTCGATCAAGACGGTGTCCAACGTGGTCAACGGCTACCGGCACGTCACACCCCAGACCCGCCAGCGCGTCCAGCGGGTCATCGACGAGCTCGGATACCGGCCCAACCTCACCGCGCGCCACCTGCGCAAGGGGCGGACCGGGATGATCGCCCTCGCCCTGCCCGAGCTCGGCAACCCCTACTTCGCCGAACTCGCCGACGCCGTCATCGAGTACGCGGGCGGCCTTGAGTACATCGTTCTGCTCGATCACACCGGCGGCCGTCGCGACCAAGAGGTCCTGTTCGCCCAGGGGTTCCGCGCCAGGGTCATCGACGGACTGATCCTCAGCCCCATCGAACTGGAGAACGAGGACCTGCTCGCCCGCGACAGCGACGCGCCCCTGGTCCTGCTCGGTGAACGCCAGTACGACGCCCCCTACGACCACATCGCCATAGACAACGTCGCGGCCGCCCGCACCGCCGCCGCCCACCTGGTCGAGCTCGGCCGCCGCCGAATCGCCTTCCTCGGGGCACGCCACGGCCGTGCCCGCCAGACCGCCCACCTGCGACTCCAGGGATGGCGCGAGGTCATGTCCGAGACCGGGCGCCCCACCGGCGAGGAGTTCATCGCGGTCACCGACGGCTACACCCGCGAGGACGGTGCCCAGGCCATGGCCCGCCTCCTGGACTCAGGGGTCCGCCCGGACGCGGTGTTCTGCTACAACGACCTCATCGCCATAGGCGCCATGCGCACCCTCGGTACCCGTGGCCTGCGCGTCCCCGAGGACGTCGCCGTGGTGGGCTTCGACGACATCGAGGACGGGCGCTACTGCGCCACCACCCTCACCACCGTCGCCCCCCACAAGCGCGGCATCGCCCGCGCGGCCACCGACGCCCTACTGGAACGCCTCGCCGCCGGCACCGGCAACGCCATCGAACCGAGGCGGCTCCAGCCGGGCTTCGCGTTGATCACCAGGGAGAGCACCGCCGGCAAACCCTGACCGGGTCGGTGCCACCGACGTCACATGGGGTGGAGGTGGAGGGCGGCTTCGGCGCGCACGCATTCGGTGATCCGGTCGAGCAGGGGCGAGCGCAGGTTCCAGCGCTGCCAGAACAGTCGCACCTCCACCGGGTGTTCCGGGGCCAAGGCCACCAGCCGCCCGCTCTCCAGGTGCGCCCGGCACTGCTGTTCGGGGACGGCGCCCCAACCCAGGCCCAGCAGCACCGTGCGGGCGAAGTCCTCCGAGGCCGGGATGTAGTGGCGCGGCCCCGTCGAGCCCTCACCGGTCAGGTCCCGTAGGAAACGGTCCTGGAGTTCGTCCTTGCGGTCGAAGTTCACCACCGGCGCCGCGTTGAGCCCTTCGACCCCGCGCAGCCCGTGGCGTTGGGCGAACTCCGGGTGGCACACCGCCTGGTAGCGCATCACGCCCAGACCCCGGACCGAACATCCCTGCACCGCCTCGGGGGTGGAGGTCACCGCGGCCATCACCGAACCCGAACGCAACAGGCTCGTGGTGTGCTCCTCGTCCTCGCGGTGGATCTCGAACACCGCGCCGAGTTCGGCCGGCAGTTCGGCGAGGGCTTCGAGGAACCAGGTGGACAGGCTGTCGGCGTTGACCGCGAGCGGCACGTGGTCGCGCCGCTCCTCTCCGCCCTGGCGCAGTTCGGACAGCACCTCCCGGTCCAGCAGCAACACCTGACGCGCGTAGCGCAGCACCGCGTCGCCGGCCTCGGTCGGGGTAACCGGGTTGGTCCGCCTCACCAGTACCTTGCCGGCGCTCTGTTCCATCGCCCGGATCCGCTGCGACACCGCGGACGAGGTCACGTGCAGCCGTTCGGAGGCGGCCTCGAAGGTGCCCTCGTCGATCAGCGCGGTCAGCGTGCTCAGATGGTCGAACTGGAACGGCATCCGCGGCCTCTCCTAAGCGTCCCTTAAGCCTTCTAAGAAACTTTAGCTTTACTGCGGACCCGTGGTCGGGGGAGGCTACCGGACGTGAACGAAACGCTCTTTCCCGCACTTCTCGGCCTGGGCACCGGGCTCGCCCTCATCGTCGCGATCGGCGCGCAGAACGCCTACCTCCTGCGCCTGGGCATCGACGGAAACCCCCGCACGGTTCTGGCGGTGGTCCTGGTCTGCGCGTTCTCCGACGCGATCCTCATCGCCGCCGGTGTGGTCGGCATCGGCGGCCTGGTCCAGGCCATGCCCGCCGCGCTCGTGGTGATCCGGATCCTCGGCGCGGGCTTCCTCATCGTGTACGGGTTGCTCGCCGCGCACCGGGCACTGAAACCGGGAGCGGCGCAGACGCTGGTTCCGGCGGGGCCGGAGCCCGAACCCGTGCGGGACGGCGGCGCGGTGACCACACTGCGAACCGGCACCCGTACGCGCTCTGCGTCGAGTGCCGCCGTCCTCACCGCGCTGGCCCTGACCTGGCTCAACCCCCATGTGTACCTGGACACCGTGGTCTTCCTGGGCTCGCTCGCCAACCAGCAGGTCGGCGACGCCCGCTGGTGGTGGTCGGCCGGGGCGTTGACCGGCAGCTTCGTGTGGTTCTTCGCCTTGGGGTTCGGGGCCCGGCTGCTGCGTCCCTTCTTCGCGCGCCCCGGCGCCTGGCGGGCGCTGGACGGGATCATCGCCGTCCTCATGCTCGCCCTGGGCGTCCGCCTGGCCCTCGGCGTCTGAGCGTTCGTCGACTCAGTGCCCGAAGGCCCCCGCGCTCACGACGAGGACCGGTTCTCGCCCGTGCTCCGGACGCGATAGGCGCGTGCCTGGATTCCGTACAGCTCGGCGTAGCGCCCATCGAGTTCCATGAGGTCGTCGTGGGTTCCCCGCTCGATCACCCGTGCCCCGTCCAGGACGACGATGAGGTCGGCCATGCGCACGGTCGAGAACCGGTGGGAGACCAAAAGCGTGAGATGGTCCCGGCCGCGGAGGGCGCGGGCGCGTTCCGCGTACCGCTCGAACAACAGGTGCTCGGTCTCGGCGTCCAACGCGGACGCGGGTTCGTCCAGGAGCAGCAGCAGGGGGTGGTCGCGCATGTAGCCGCGGGCGAGCGCGACCTTTTGCCACTGGCCCTCGGACAGCTCCACCCCTTGGGCCCACGTGTTGCCCAGCTGTGTACTCAGTCCTCGGGGGAGCCGCTCGACGAGGGCACCCGCGTCCGCGCGCTCGACGGCCCGCTCGACCGCGTCCTCCTCCTCGGCCCGGGGCAGGTCGCCGAGGCCGATGGAAAGACGCAGCGGGTACTCGAAGCGGGCGAAGTCCTGGAAGGCGCCCGACAGCCGCTCGCGCCATGTGTCGGCCGCCATGCCGGCCAGGTCTTGCCCGTCGACGAGGATCCGCCCGGAGTCGGGTTCGTACATCTTGGCCAGTAGCTTGACCAGCGTGGACTTGCCCGCCCCGTTCTCGCCGACCACGGCCACCACCGCGCCCGCCGGCAAGTGCAGCGAGACCTCCTCCAGGACGGGTCGGTCCGTCCCCGGATAGCGGAACGACACCCGGTCCAGGGTGATCCCGCCGCCCACCCGCTCCGGCGCGGACACGACGCCCCGTCGCTCGGCGGCCGAGGCCAGTTCCTCCAGCCACAGCAGGCGGCGGCCCCCTTCCAACCAGATGGTGCGCAGGAAGTGGACCTGGCCCAGGATGTGGCCGATGTACTGGGCCAGTCGGCTCCCGGCGGTGAGCAGCAGGACCACCTGGGCCGCCGAACCGGTACCCAGGGACACCCAGACCAGCGCGCACACGAACGCGCCGGCGAAGACCGTCAGCGCCGCCGCCTGCCACGCGGCGGTGACCCACCGGGCCCGCGCCATGATCCGATGGCGCGCCTCCCAGGCCCGGTGACGACCTTCCCGAACCCGCTCCCGTGCTCGACCGACACGGAGTTCGCGCCCGGGTGAGGCCTTCGTGCCGAGTAGGAAGAAGTGCCGCGCCAAACGCTCGTGGTGGCCGACCCTTTCCTCCAAGGCGTGCTCCGCCCCTCCGCGCCAGTGGGAGACCAGGCTGGTGGGCACGGCGAACAGGCACAGCAGACCGAGCAGGGGATGGATGGTCATCAGCAACGCCGTGGTCAGGGCCAGGCGCAGGATGGCGCCCACCGCCTTGAACAGGTACTGGTAGACCTCGCTGAGCGTGTCCGCGTGGTCGCGCAGGAGTTGGGCGCGGTCGACGTAGGTGGGGCGTTCGTGGTGTTCCAGGGAGGGGATGCCGCCCTGCAACCGGACCACGTGCGCTTCCATGAACACGGCGGCGCGGTCGGCGAAGCGGCGGTCGGCCCGCTCGCTCACCACGCGCAGCAGCCAGCTCAACGCGGCCAGCGCGCCCAAGGCCACCGCGGCCACGACCATGTGGCTCCCCGCACCGGAGATCACCGCGTCGATGAGCCAGGCCAGGGCGATGGCGATCAGGACGTCGGGCAGGGCCGCGCCGACGGTCGTGACGAACGCGACGGCGATGAGCCCGGGGGAGGCCGCCCAACCCAGGCGCAGCGTTCGGGCCAGCGCCCGCCAGGACGAGGGCAGCGGGTGGTCCTCACTCGACACGGTCGGCTCCGTCCTGTTCCTCGTTGAATCGCGCGGCCTGGAGACGGAAGAGCCGCGCGTAGGTGCCCTTCAGCGCCATGAGTTCGTCGTGGCTTCCGAGCTCCACCACCCTGCCCTCGTCCACCACGCAGATCCGGTCGGCCCTTCGGACCGTGGAGAAGCGGTGGGAGATGAGGATGGTCGTGCACCCCCGGGTGGCCGCCAGGACCCGGTCGAAGACCTCGGCCTCCCCGCGCACGTCCAGTTGGGCGGTGGGTTCGTCCAGGACGACCACGCCCGCGCCCTGGTGCACCGCGCACAGCACACGGGCGAGGGCGACCCGCTGCCACTGTCCACCGGACAGGTCGGTGCCCTTCGAGTACCCGGGGGAGAGCACGGTCTCCACGTCGCGCAGGTCCGTGGCGCCGGCGATCGTCAACGCTTCCTGGACCTCCTCGGGGGAGGCGCCCAGCGGGGCGACGTTGTCCTTGAGCGGCAGTTCGTAGCGGATGAAGTCCTGGAAGATCGCGCTGACGCGGCGGCGCCACGATTCCAGGTCCAGGTCCCTCAGGTCCGTGCCGTCCACCTCGATCGTTCCCGAGACCGGGTCGTAGAGCCGGCACAACAGCTTGACCAGGGTGGACTTGCCCGCCCCGTTGACGCCGACCACGGCCAGCGAACTTCCGGCCTCGACGGTGAGGTCGAGACCGTCCAGGACCGGCGCCGACCCGCCGGGGTAGGAGAACCCCACGTCACGGAACCGGATCTCGGAGGTGGGCGTGCCCTCCGCCGGTTCTCGCCCGGAGACCACCGAACGTGCCGCGGCCGTGGTCGACATCGTCCGCTCCACACGAAGCACCGACGCCACGGCGTCGGTGGCCAGGGACAGGGCCCAGTTCAGGCCGCCGAAGGCCAGCGCGCTCGCGCCGACGGCGGCGTAGGCGAAGGTGCTCACCTGCCCCGGGTCGATGGCGCCCGACGCGGCGTCGCGGCCCAGGGACCAGAAGAACAGCCCTCCCGAGACCACGAGTACCGCCACCGCCCAGCGCATCGGTTTGCGTCGTAGCCGGGTGGCGTGCCAGCGCAGCTCGACGAGGTCGCGCCGGTCCGCGGCGAAGCGCTCCGTCAGCCGGCTCGCCAGGCCGAAGAGCCGGATCTCCTTGGCGGCGGGGGAGTCCACCGCCAACCGGTAGGAGTACTCGGCTCGGCGTTGGGCGTCCAGGACCTCGCCGGTATCGCGGTCCCACTGTGAGCTCTCGCGCAACAGCCAATGGGTGGAGAGCCAGGCCCCGCCGACCAGGAAGGGGGCCCACCAGGCGTAGCCGGCCAGGACGACCGCCTGGGCCAGGCCCGCCACGGCCTCGACCAGCCCGCCCGCGATGATGCCCATGGACAGGTGCAAGGGTGGACCGGTCATACCGAGGTCGAAGTCCCGCGCGGCGGTCAACTCGTCCATGTGCGCGCGGTCCTCCAGGTGCTCGACACCGTCGGGGGCGTTCGCGGCGGCCAGGAGCCGGTCGTGCAGGCGGTCGGAGACCTGTTCGCCCAGCAGGGAGCCGACCTGGGTGTGCAGGGGCGTCATGACCTGCATCAGGACGAAGACGACACCGATCAGGATCAACGGCGTACGCAGCGATTCGTCACCGGCGACCGCGCCGACCAGCATGCCGACCGCCACGACGAACACGGCGGGAAGGATCCCCTGGACCAGGATCAGCGCCCACCACGTCACGGTGAGCCGACGATGCGATCGCCACAGTGTGGCGAAGAAGAGCAGGTTCTTGGCAGGGGTCGACACCCTGGGACACCGACCTTGGGGTGAGGGGGCGGAAGCTCGGCGAAGTGGAGCCTACGGCGGCCCCGAACGGAGTATCAATCGATTTTCCCCGCCCCGATACCGCGAACCAGGGTTCGAAACCGGGGGGACTGAGCCTCGAAGTTGCCTAGGATGGACATGATATGCAGTGTTCCCCGCGCACGTGGGGATGGCCCATGCACAGATGGTTCAACGACATCGAGGTCGAATGCCTGTTCCGCACATGGGTCCTTCGCAGTCGCCATCCAGATGTGGAGGGAACGCCATGACCGCGATGCCAGTGGACCCTGAGGGCACTCCTGGGGTGGGTCGGGATCTCACCGGATACGTGCTCGTGCCTGCGAGTTGGGTCGAGCACTATGAGCGGCTTCTCGAAGAACATGACGACGCTGAAGCAGTGCGGATCTCAGAAGATGTGAGAGCCGGCAGAGAAGAAGTCTTCGACCACGACGAAGTGTGGGGAGACGAGGAGTGAGCCGGTACGAACTGCGATACACCCACGCAGCCCGTAAAGGCATCAAGAACCTTGATGGATCGGTTCGTAAGCGTGTGCGCCGAGCGATCGAAGCTCTGGCTGAAAACCCTCGGCCAGAAGGTCGTGTCCAGATCAAGGGACAGACCGACATGTGGCGGATTCGAGTTGGTGGTTATCGTATCCGTTACGAGATCGACGATGATGTGCTCGTGGTCTTGTTGCTGAAGGTCGCGCCTCGAGGTGGTTTCTACGACGACCTGTGATGCGGAGAGGGGGCGCCTCCGAGTCCCGTGTTCGGTGCGCCCCCTCGGACTACTTTCCGAACCCGGCGGCCAACCCACCGAGCAACTGTCTGCGGCCGAACAGGTACAGGGCGAGGATGGGCAGGGACGACAGCACCACGGCCGCCATCAGCCCGGGGACGTCGGTTCCGTACTGGGTCTGGAACGCCCACAACCCCAGCGGTAGGACCCGCGTGGACTCGGACTGGGTCAGCACCAGCGGGAAGATGAAGTTGTTCCAGGCGTTGAGGCCCACGAAGATCGCCACCGTCATCACGCCCGGCCGCGACAGCGGCAGCACCAGACGCAGGAAGACCTGACGGTTGGTCGCCCCGTCCAACGCCATCGCCTCGTACAACGACCCGGGCACGTCGCGCAGCGAACTGGTGAGCACCAGGATGGAGATCGGCAGGCTGAAGGCCGCCGTGGGCAGGATGACGGCGATGAGGGTGTCGTACAGGTTCATCCTGGTGATGAGCAGGTACACCGGGATGATCACCGCCTGGGCGGGCACCGCCAACCCCAGCAGGAACAGCGAGAAGGTCGTGGCCACGACGCGGCTGCGACTGCGCACGATGCCGAACGCCGCCGGGACCGCCACGAGCAGCACCAGGCCGACCGCGCCGAGTGCCACGACGAGGCTGTTTCCCAGGAACCTCAGGAACCCCACTTCGAACACGTGGAGGTAGTTGTCGAAGGTGAGGCTGTCGGGGATGGCCAGCGGCCCCTCCGACATGTAGTCGCCGGAGCCGCGCAGGCTGGTGGCGATGAGGAAGTACAGCGGGATGGCGACGATGACGAGCCAGAAGGCGGCGCCGAGCCCGGACCAGTAGGAGGGGCGTCCGCCGGATCGACGACGCCGCCGGGGAACCGGCCTGTCCTTCACGTTCGGGGCCATGTCAGATGCCCTCCCTCTGGCTGGTCATGCGGGAGTATCCGGTCACGCGCACGACCAGCAGCGACATCCCGGTTCCCAGGACGACCAGCACGACCGCGATCGCGCTCGCGTAGCCCATCTCGAAGGAGACGAAGCCCTGGGAGTACATGTACAGGGGCAGGATCCGGGTGGCGTTGCCCGGGCCGCCGTTGGTCAGCAGAAGGACCGTCTCGAAGTAGGTCATCGACCCCACGATCATCAGCACCGACGAGGCGATGATGGTGTGGCGCAGTTGCGGGACGGTGATCCTCAGGAACCGTTGGAACGGGGAGGCCCCGTCCAGTTCCGCCGCTTCGTAGAGCGACCGGGGCACCTGACGGGCCGCTGCCTGGTACAGCAGCATGTGGAACGGCAGGAACTGCCACAGCACGATGAACGCGATCGCGTACAGCGCCAGGGTCGAGTCGCCCAGGATGTTGCCGTTGAACCCGAACAGCGGTCCGATCTGGCCGGGCAACCCGTAGTGGGGTTCGAGGATGGCCTTCCAGAGCAGGGCGATGGCCGCGGTGGACAGTAGCAAGGGCAGGAAGAAGATCGAGCTCACCACGGCCCGGGACTTCTGGGTGCCGGCCGCCCACGATCCGAAGGCCAACGCCATCGGTGTCTGGGTGGCCCAGCACAGCACGGTCAGGAACAGTGTGATGCCCAGGCTGGATCGCACCTGTTCGTCCTCGCCCAGACGGACCCAGTTGTCCAGACCCACCCACGCGGGGGTGCCGAGCCCGCTCCAGTCGGTCAGGCTCAGGTACAGGACGATCAAAACCGGGCCCAGTCCGAACAGGCCGAAGAACAGCAGGGCCGGAGCGACCCAGACGAACCCGGGCCGCTCCGTGGTGTGGGTGGACCTCACAGGAAGGACTCCATGTCCTCGGCGAAGTCTTCCGGAGTGGTCTCGCTCAGGAAGAGCAGCTGCAGGTTGGTCAGCAGGGCCTCGGCGGCGGCCGGCGGGATGGCCTGGTCCCAGGACTGGGTGAAGCTGGGGGCTTCGGAGACCATGCCGTGGGTGAAGACCGCGAAGTCCGCGTAGTCGCTGCCGGCGAGCTGGTCCTCGATGCCCTCGACGGCGGGCACCTGGCCGGCGTCGATCAGACCGGTCACGTACTCGTCGGAGGTGACGGTCTCCACCAGGAAGTCGACGGCCGCGTCGGGGTTGAGGCTGTCGTTGTTGATGGAGAAGTAGTTGCTGGGGTTGCCGACGACGGCGCCCTCCTCGCCCTCGCCGCCCTCCACCGTGGGGAAGGGGACATAGCCGAGGTCGCCGCCGGAGGCGAAGTCGGGGTGGTTCTCCTGCTGCTGGGACAGGTCCCAGCTGCCCATCAGGAACATCGCGGCGTCACCGTTGGCGAGCATCGCCGAGGCGCCGCCGCCGTCGTAGTCGATGGAGGCGAAGTTGGGGCCGAACGCGCCCAGTTCGACGAGTTCCTGGCACTTCTCCATGGCCTCGATCATGGCGGGGTGTTCCCAGGCGCCCTCTTCGCCGTCGACCACGGCCTGGAAGACGTCGGGGCCGCCGATCCGCTCCACCAGGTAGGACAGCCACATCAGTTGGGTCCAACCCTGGGCACCGGGCAGGACGATCGGGGTGACCTCGTCCTGCTTGAGGACCTCGATGGCCTCCAGCAGCTCGTCGTAGGTCTGCGGGGCCTCCAACCCGGATTCTTCGAGGACGGCGTTGTTGGTGAAGAGCACCACCGGCTGCATGCCGAGCATCGGCACCCCGTAGTAGCCGTCCTCGATCCGGGCGACGTCCAGGACGCTGGGCAGGAACGAGTCCCGGAACTCGGGGTTCTCGTCCAGGGCGGTGGTCATGTTGAACACCTGGCCCTGGTCGACGTACTCGCTGAGGTTGCCGCCGCCCCAGTTGAAGAAGACGTCGGGGGCGTTGGGGGAGCCGAGGGCGACCTGGAGGCGCTGTTTGTAGGCGTCGTTGACGAAGGTGACGAGCTCGGAGTCGATCTCGGCGCCCTCGTTGTAGGAATCCATGGAGGCCTGGAGGACGTCGTTGACGGCCGCCTCCTCCAACGCCCAGACCTGGAGGGCGTCCTCCGACATTCCGGGTCCGGAGGATCCACAGGCCGTGGCCACCAGGGTGAGGGCCAGGGCGGTACTTCCGATCACGCTTATCCGGTGAGTGCGACTCATGGCGTGGACACCGTTCTCTGGTCGAACATGGGGGGGCGACCGAAAGCTTCCGAAATGTTTCCGATAGCTTTCGGGATGCTTGACGCTAAGTCGTCCACCAAGAGACGTCAAGGGGAGCACGGGTTTCGAGGAGGTTACGGTGTGGGGTGGCGAAATGTTTCGGGCTACAATCCGCTGAGCGGACCACGGGACCTCGATCCCCGACGTTGAGGAGGCATATGGCGAAGAGACGACCCACCCTGGCCGAGATCGCGGGGGAGGCGGGGGTCTCCGTCTCCACCGTCTCCAAGGTGATCAACGGACACATAGACGTCGCGGCCGACACCCGACGTCAGGTGGAACGATTGCTCGAACAACACCGCTACCAGCCGCGCAGGCATCGGGGCAGGCGGACGGTCGGCCTCATCGACCTGGTCTTCCTCGACCTGGGCAGCCCCTGGGCGATGGAGATCCTCACCGGCGTCGAGGAGGTCACCCACGAAGCCGGGTTCGGCATCGTCGTCTCGGCGGTGCACGACCGCAAACGCAGCCGTCCGGGCCGCAAGTGGCTGGACAACATCCAGGCCCGTCACTCCGACGGCGTGGTCCTGGTGCTGTCCGAACTCTCCACGCAGCAACAGGCGCAGCTCGACGCCCTGGGCATCCCCGTGGTGATCGTCGACCCGATAGGGGACCCCGCACGCGGCGTCCCGGCCGTGGGCGCCGCGAACTGGGACGGCGGGCTCACCGCCACCGAGCACCTGATCGCGCAGGGCCACCGGCGGATCGCCACCATCGCGGGCCCCGCACACGTGATGTGCAGCCGGGGGCGCGTGGACGGGTACCGCAGCGCCATGCGCAACGCGGGCCTGCCCGTCCTGGACGGCTACGTCACCCACGGCGACTTCATGGCCGGCACCGGCAAGGAGCTCACCGAGGCGCTGTTCGAACTGCCCGAGCCGCCCACCGCGATCTTCGCCGGTTCCGACCAGATGGCCCGGGGCGCCTACGAGGCCCTGCACGAACGTGGCCTGAAGGTGCCCGACGACGTCTCCGTGGTGGGCTTCGACGACCTGCCCGAGGCGCGTTGGGCGATCCCGCCGCTGACCACGGTCCGGCAACCGCTGCGGGACATGGCGCAGATGGCCACCCGCATGCTCATCGACCTGGTCGGCGGCGACGTCCCCGAGACCACCCGGGTGGAGCTCGCCACCCGCCTGGTGGAACGCCACAGCACCGCGCCGCCCAAGGACGCCTGAGCGGGTCAGAGCGCGTCGGCGAAGGGGTCATCGGCCGGCGTCCGACCCGTCTCCTCCTCGGTGACCAGGCAGGAGTCGAGCAGTTCCACCAGGCGTTCGGCGTCCAGGTCCACCCCGGTGAACGCCAGGTGCTGGCGACGGTCGCCCACCACCGGGTCCCAGTCCAGGAGGGCCGAGGCACGGCGGGTCTCGCCGACCAGGTCCAACGCCGCCTCGGGCAGGGCGTGCAGCCAGGGGCCGCCGCTCTCCAACAGCAGGGCGTCGTTGTAGGCGTTCCACACCAGGAGGGTGTCGGTGCGGCCGGCCAACCACACCCGTCCACGGCCGCGCAGCCCGAAGGAGACGATGCGCTCCATCGCCTCGCGCAGGCGGCCCGGGTGCAGGGGGCGTTTGCGGGTCCACACCACGGTGGAGACCCGTTCGTCGGACCGACCCGTGTACTGGGCCCAGACGGGGTCGAGCCGGTTGCGCGCGCGGTCCGGGTCGAAGCGTCCCCCGGTGAGGGCGACCAGACCACCGCCGGGCGGCACCACCACGGCGGCCGGGTTCAGATGTTCGAGCAGCGCGCGTGCCTCGTCGCGGTGGCGGGCGCCGTGCAACACCAGCACGGTCGGGTATTCGACCTGGTGGGACAGGACCTCGGCGACCGCGCGCTGATCCTCCACGGCGATCCCCAGGGAGCGGTCGGCGAGGTCGTCGTGGCCGGACAGGTCGGGGAGCAGCCGGTCGGAGTCGACCGCGGTCACCACGGCGGCCAGGAGCAGCCTCGGGTGGTCGGCCAGGACCTCGCAGACCCCACGGGGTTCGATCCCGTCGAAGGTCTCCACGACGACCATCGTGTGCTCGCCGCGCTCGGCCAGTTCCTCCAGTGTGGGGACGAGGTCCCGACGCAGGGTGCAGGAGGCGCACAGGTGGTCGAGTTCGACGCGGTCGTGACCCACCGGCCCCCATCGGTCGCGCAGCACGCGGTACACGGTGCCCTCCGCGATGCCGTCGAGGTCGTGGTGGACCGCCAGTGAATCCGGGACCGCGGTGATGAGGTCGTCGACCGTACGGTGGCGGGCGGCGCGGTGGAGACCGGAGACGACGACCACGCGCAGGGGAGAGGAGACGTCGGACATGGGGCGGAACCTCCCAGCGACGGAAACGATAATCATTATCGTAAACCATGCGTGGGTGTCCGAGGACAGGATCCGGTGGCCGCGGAGTTCCGGTCGGGATCGTCCACATCGTCCAAGGCGAACGACACGGCCGACCAGGAGACCCCGCGGCCGTCGCGGCGTCCCGGCGGGGATCAGGCGGCTCGCGCCTCGAACATGGTGGCGTAGCGTTCCAGGGCGAACTCGTCGCCCACCGGGTCCTTGGCGGGCTGGAAACCCAACTTGTTCATGAGCCTGGCGCCACGGGACAGGGCGGCCTCGGCGCGTTCGCGCATCCACATCTCGTACGGTTCGACCTCCGGGGCGCCGGTCTCCACCGACTGCGGCGCCACCGCCTGGGCCTCCCGCACCGTGGGCCGCACCGCCGCCTCATAGGAGAAGTACGCCCGATCGTGGTCGCCGTCTCCGTAGGCGAGCTCACCGGCCAGGGCCAGGGCGCCGATCAGGGCGGTCCCGGGACCGTGCCCGCTCAGCTGGTCCGGACAGTAGGCGGCGTCCCCGACCAGGACGACTCGGCCCTTGGACCACAGGTTCATGCGCACCTGCGTCGAGGAGTCCACCGTCACCTCGGTCTCGCGCATGGCCTCCAACAAGCGCGGCATGCACCACCCGTCCGCGCCGAAGTACTCCTCCACCACGCGGTGCAGGGACCCCTGGTCCAGGCTTCCCGGGCGCACCGGGAAGCGGTCGCGCATCATCAACACCACGTACAGGCGTTCGTTGTCGGGCAGGGTGGCGGCCACACAACCCCGGTGCGGCCAGGTGTGCCAGGACAGGGAGTCCCGGGTGCCCAGCACGTTGGGCGCCTCGAAGGTGGCCACGTTGGCCTCCAACCGGCGCAGGTGGTTCTCGTCGGGCCCCTCGAAGGCCAGTCGTCGCACCGGGGAGTACAGGCCGTCGGCGCCCACCACCAGGTCGAAGCGACGGCCCTGGGCCCGGGCGAAGGTGACGTCCACCCCGTTCTCGTCCTGGGTCAGGCCGGTGACGGTGTCGCCGTCCATCCGTTCGACGCGGGCGTCGGGGAGGCCGTCGGTCTCCTCCCGCAGTACCCGGACCAGGTGGTCGTGACGGACCATCACGGATCCGGGGTCGAAGGGAAGGAGGATGGGGGCGGTACGACCGCTGATGTGGTTGCGGATCTGAGTGTGGTTCGCGCCCAGGGCACGGACCCTTCCTCCCAGACCCATGCGGTCCAGGAGTTCCATGCCGCGCCGGGATACCTCGACGTGGTCGCCCTCGGCGCGAGGGCCCGGGGCCGAATCGACGATGGTGGGAGTGAAGCCCTTTCGGGCCAGCCAGAGAGCGAGCGCCGAACCGGCGACACCGCTTCCCGAGACGAGGATGTTCCTGTTACAGAACGGCACGCGATCCTCCGTGTGCAAAGTCGGCCGGGATCATCCACCCGGTCCGAGAAAAGCCGATAAAGGCGGGGATCCACCCCGAGCATCCCCCGTGGGTGCGCACCGCACACGCTCAACACGTGTGAAGACGGGATGAGCGGAGGGCCTCGACGGTCACCGTACCCCTCGGGCGGTACGAAGTCAGACGCGGTGGGTGTCGGCCAGGGCACGCAGTACCGGGGAGCATCCGTGGTCGAGGGTCAACGTGGCCATGTCGTCGCAGCGGGTCGTGCCTCGGTTGAGGATCACCACCGGCTTTCCCATGGCCACGGCGCGCTTGACGAACCTGCGGCCGGAGAAGACCGTCAGCGACGAACCCACCACCAGCAGGCTCGCGGCCTCCTCGACCATCGCGTAGGCCTCCAGTACCCGGGGCTTGGGCACGTTCTCGCCGAAGTACACGATGTCGGGCTTGAGCGTGCCGCCACAGCCCGCGCAGTCGGCCACCCGGAAGTGCTCGGTGCGGGCCAACACCGCGTCGGCGTCGGGGGCAACCTCCACGTCGGCGACCTCCTCGACGAAACCCGGGTTGAGCCCGGTCAACCGCACCGCCAGTTCCGCACGGTCGCTCACCACGCGGCAGGCCAGACAGACCACCCGGTCGAAGCGCCCGTGCAGGTCGATGACGCGCCTGCTACCGGCGGCGTCGTGCAGGGTGTCGACGTTCTGCGTGATGACCCCGTGCACCGCCCCGGCGCGCTCCAACTCGGCCAAGGCCAGGTGGCCGTCGTTGGGCCGGGTCCGCTCCACGTGCCGCCACCCGACGTGGTTGCGCGCCCAGTAGTGGCGCCGAAAGGCGGCGTCGCCCACGAACTCCTGGTAGGTCATGGGTTTGCGCGGGGGCGAGTCGGGCCCCCGGTAGTCGGGGATGCCGGAGTCGGTGGAGACCCCGGCCCCGGTCAACACGGTCGTCGGGCCCGTACCGAGGATCGCGCGGATCCGATCGGCGGCCTTCTCGGCGGCGTGAGCGTGGAGCGTGTCGGTCACGCCCCGAGGATACGTCCCCCTGTCCACCCCCGGCGTGGCGCTCAGGCGGTCTTCACGATCCGGAACACCTCGGCCAAGGACCCCTCCGGCAGGCCGCCCTTGACGGCGTTCTCACCCATCCATGTGCGCAGGAACGGCGCGAGTTCGTCGATGTCGGAGATCTGGCTCTCGTGCGCGGCCAGCGCCGCCAGCTTGCGCTCGAAGACCGGGGTGATGTCGGAGTAGTGGTGGGGGCTCGGACCACCGGTCACCCACACCTCCGGCACGGTCCAGGGGGCCAGGCCCTCCACGTGCAGGAGCTCCCGGTGCGCGTGCGGGTTGCGCGCGTCGGGGAAGACCGCGTTGATCGCGGCCTCGCCGGTGGCCATGTGGTCGGGGTGACTGGCGGCGATGCTGTCCCAGTCGCGTTCGGGGTCGGGGATGACCATGCGCTGGGGGCGCACCTGGCGGATGATCCGGGCGATGTCGCGGCGCAGGTCCAGTGAGGCGACCACACGCCCGTCCGGGTGGCCCAGGAACCGCACGTCCTTCACCCCCACCTCCGCGGCGGCCCTGCGCTGCTCGCCCCGGCGCATCGCCCCGATCTCGGCACTGTCCAGGGTGAGTTCGTCACCGCCCGCCTCGCCGTCGGTGACCATCAGGTAGACCACCTCGGTCCCGGCCTCGGTCCACAGGGCGACGGTGCCGGCACAGGAGAAGTCGGCGTCGTCGGGGTGCGCCATCACGACCAGGGCGCGTTCGGGGGCGTCGGACACAGGAGCTCCTTGTCTTCGCGGGAGGGACCCGCGTTCTCGGCGATTCCCCCATGCTACGAAGTCAGGGATTGTGGGCCACACCCGCGTACATGTCGGTGCGCGGGACCGTCCCGACCTTCGAGTTCTCGGGGCGCCACCGGGTGGAGGGGACCACGCCGGGCTCCAGGAGTTCCAAACCGTCGAAATAGGAGGTGAACTCGGCGAGGGTGTGGGTGCGGTAGGCCAACGCCGCCCCCTCGTTCCACCGTTCCAAGGCCTCGATGGCGACCGGGTCGTCGGGCATGACGTTGTCGCCCACCACCAGGAAGCCGCCCGACGGCAGGTCGGACATGTAGGCGCGAACGAGGTCGGTGGCCTCCGCCATCGTGGGCACGTGTCCCAGGACGCCGATGATCGACAGCGCCACCGGGCGGTCGAGGTCGAGCACCTCCCCGGCCCTGGCCAGGACCAAGGACGGATCGCGCAGATCGGCGTCGACGAACGCGGTGGCCCCATCGCGGGATCCGGTCAGGAGGGCGCGGGCGTGGGCGACCACCATGGGGTCGTTGTCCACGTACACCACTCGGGACTCGGGGGCGACGGCCTGGGCGATCTCGTGTGTGTTCTGGTGGGTCGGCAACCCCGTACCCAGGTCCAGGAACCCGCGTACTCCCTCTCGTGCGGCCAGATGGGTGATGGCACGCACGAGGAAGGCCCGGCCGGCGCGGGCGTCGACGGCGATCTGCGGGTAGAGCGACACGATCTGGTCGCCGAAGGCGCGGTCGACGGGGTAGTTGTCCTTGCCGCCGAGCCAGTGGTTCCACACCCGGGCGGAGTGCGGGACGGAGACGTCGACGCCGTCGGGGACGGCCGGGCTGCCGCTCATGGGAATCCGATCCGGTGCGGGGACGAGGCGCGACCAGTCTGTCCCAAGCGAGCCCGCCCGGGAACCCCGAAACGCCGAGAACCCCCGCACCACAGGGCCTCCTGCGGTGCGGGGGTTCGGGGTTCGGGATCAGCCCAGGCGGACGATCAGGTCGCCGCCCTCCACTCGCTGGACACCCTCGACCGCGACGCGCTCGACCACGCCGGCCCGCGAGGCGGTGATAGAGGCCTCCATCTTCATCGCCTCGATGGTGGCGACGGTGTCACCGGCCGCCACCTCGTCGCCCTTGGCCACCACCGGGGTGACCACACCCGCGAACGGCGCCGCCACCTGGGAGGGGTCGTCCCGGTCGGCCTTCTCCGCCTCGGGGGCGTTGGAGGCCAGGGCGCGATCCCGCACGTGCAGTGGACGCAACTGGTCGTTGAGCGTGGTCATCACGGTGCGCATCCCGCGCTCGTCCGGCTCGCTCACTGCCTGGAGCCCGATGAGCAGTCGCACACCCGGCTCCAGGTCGACCACGTGCTCCTCGCCCTCGCGCAACCCGTAGAAGAAGTCCATGCTGTTCAGCACGCTGGTGTCGCCGTAGGAGGCGCGGTGTGACTCGAACTCCTTCGTGGGCCCGGCGAACAGCAGCCGGTTCAGGGTGGGACGCGGGTCCTCGGCCAGACCGGCACGGTCCACCGAGGTCAGCTCCACGGCCTCGCGCGGCTCGCCGCGACCGCGCAGCGCCTTGGTGCGGAACGGCTCGGGCCACTCGCCCGGGGGGACCCCGAGCTCACCGCGCAGGAAGCCCACCACCGAGTCGGGAACGTCGAACCGGTCCGGGTCCTTCTCGAAGTCCTCCGGGGCCACGCCCGCGCCCACCAGGTGCAGGGCCAGGTCGCCGACCACCTTGGAGGAGGGGGTGACCTTCACCAGTCGGCCCAGCATGCGGTCGGCCGCGGCGTACATCGCCTCGATGTCCTCGAACCGGTCGCCCAGCCCCAGCGCGATCGCCTGGGTGCGCAGGTTGGACAGCTGGCCACCGGGGATCTCGTGGTGGTACACGCGGCCGGTCGGGGAGGCCAGGCCCGCCTCGAAGGGCGCGTAGACCTTGCGCACCGACTCCCAGTACGGCTCCAGCTCGTTCACGGCGTCCAACGAAAGCCCGGTCGGGGTCTCGGAGTGGTCGAAGGCCGCCACGATCGCCGACAGCGACGGCTGCGACGTGGTGCCCGACATCGACGCGACCGCACCGTCGACGGCGTCGGCGCCGGCCTGCACCGCGGCCAGGTAGGTGGCCAGCTGGCCACCGGCGGTGTCGTGCGTGTGCACGTGGACGGGCAGGTCGAACTCCTCGCGCAGCGCGGTGACCAGGCGCTTGGCCGCCGGGGCGCGCAGCAGGCCGGCCATGTCCTTGATCGCGAGCACGTGCGCGCCCGCGTCCACGATTCGCTCGGCGAGCTCAAGGTAGTAGTCGAGGGTGTAGAGCTTCTCGTTCGGGTCGGACAGGTCGGCGGTGTAGCACAGCGCCACCTCCGCCACCCCGGTGCCGGTCTCCCGGACCGCGTCGATGGCCGGACGCATCTGGTCGACGTCGTTGAGGGCGTCGAAGATACGGAACACGTCCACCCCGGTCCTGGCCGCCTCACGCACGAACGCGTCGGTGACCTCGGTGGGGTAGGGGGTGTAGCCGACCGTGTTGCGCCCGCGCAGCAGCATCTGCAGGCAGATGTTGGGTACCGCCTCGCGCAGCGCCGCCAGCCGGTCCCACGGGTCCTCGGCGAGGAAGCGCAGGGCCACGTCGTAGGTGGCGCCGCCCCAGGCCTCCAGGGACAGCAGCTCGGGCAGCGTGTGGGCGACGGTGGGCGCGACGGCCAGCAGGTCGTTGGTGCGCACCCGGGTGGCCAACAGCGACTGGTGCGCGTCGCGGAAGGTGGTGTCGGTGACGCCCAGGTTCGGCGACTCGCGCAGCCAACGGGCGAAACCCTCCGGGCCCAGCTCGTCCAGGCGCTGCTTGGAACCGGCCGGTGGCGCCTCCTGGGGCGCCTCGACCAGCTTCGCGGTGGGGTCGAGCAGTTGCGGGCGCTCGCCGTGCGGCTTGTTCACCGTCACGTCCGCCAGGTAGGACAGCAGGCGGGTGCCGCGGTCCGCGGAGGGGCGCGCGGTCAGCAGCTGCGGGCGCTCCTCGATGAAGGAGGTGGTGGCGCGACCCGCGCGGAAGTCGTCGTCCTCCAACACCGCCTGTAGGAACGGGATGTTGGTGGAGATGCCGCGAATCCGGAACTCGGCGACCGCGCGGCGGGCGCGGCTCACCGCGGTCTCGAAGTCACGACCGCGGCAGGTGAGCTTGACCAGCAACGAGTCGAAGTAGGCGCTGACCTCCGAACCGGCCGCCGCCGTGCCACCGTCCAGGCGAATGCCCGAACCACCGGGGGAGCGGTAGGCGCTGATCGTTCCGGTGTCGGGGCGGAACCCGTTGGCGGGGTCCTCGGTGGTGATGCGGCACTGGAGGGCGGCGCCGTGCACGACGATGTCGTCCTGGCTCAGGCCCAGGTCGGCGAGGCTCTCCCCTGCGGCGATACGGAGCTGGGACTGCACGAGGTCGACGTCGGTGACCTCCTCGGTCACCGTGTGCTCGACCTGGATGCGCGGGTTCATCTCGATGAACACGTGCCGGCCGTCCTTGCCGAGCAGGAACTCGACGGTGCCCGCGTTGCGGTAGCCGATCTCCTTGGCCAGGCGCACCGCGTCGTCGCAGATCCGCGCGCGCAGCTCCGGTGACAGGTTCGGCGCGGGGGCCATCTCCACCACCTTCTGGTGGCGACGCTGCACCGAGCAGTCACGTTCGTACAGGTGGATGACGCCGCCCTGGCCGTCGGCGAGGATCTGCACCTCGATGTGGCGCGGGTCCACCACGGCCCGCTCCAGGAACACCGTGGGGTCGCCGAAGGCGGTCCCGGCCTCGCGCATGGCGGCCTCCGCCGCCTCGGCCAACGTGTCGGCGGTGTCGACCCGGCGCATGCCACGGCCACCGCCGCCGGCAACGGCCTTGACGAACAGCGGGAACCCGATCTCGCGGGAGGCCGCGATCAGGGTGTCCATGTCGGTGGAGGGCTCGGAGGAGTCCAGGACGGGGATGCCCGCCCGCTTGGCCGCCGCGATCGCGCTGGCCTTGTTGCCGGTCAGGTCCAGGACCTCGGCGGGCGGCCCGACGAAGGTGATGCCCGCGTCCGCGCAGGCCCGGGCCAGGTCCGGGTTCTCCGACAGGAACCCGTAACCGGGGTAGACGGCGTCCGCGTCGGCCTCCACGGCCGCCCGTACGATCTCCTCGATCGACAGGTAGGCGCGCACCGGGTGGCCCTGTTCCCCGATCTGGTAGGCCTCGTCGGCCTTGAGCCGGTGCAGGGAGTGGCGGTCCTCATGGGGGAAGACCGCCACGGTCCTCGCTCCGACCTCGTGCCCGGCGCGCATCGCACGGATCGCGATCTCTCCGCGGTTGGCGACCAGTATCTTTCGGAACATGCCCGATGCCTCCTGAACTCGTGCGGCGCTGCCCTGTCCGGCCTCGTCGCCGGTGGCCCGGCGGGTGCGAGCACTCACCGGGACCACCGGAACCCTAACGATCCGGACCTGCCCCGTTTTCACCTGGGGTCTCTTTGTCCGGCGACTTTTTCGAGGAATTCCCGGGAAGGTTTTCGCTAATGTGAAGAGTTCGGTTTTTTTCGGGATGAATCGTGTGCCGGACCACATCCGGGCCCACCGACTCAGCGGTTCACCGGATGACCGATCCAGGAGGGCTCGTGGTCGAACCGGTCCTGGTCAGGGTTTGCGGGCGACGGCGCCGAACTCGTCCACGTCCCGGGGCTCGCCCACGTCGGTGGGGCTCGGGCGCCATCGCGTGATCGGCACCATCCCCGGTTCCACCAGGTCCAGTCCGTCGAAGAACCGGGCGACCTCGTCCGGGGCGCGCAGCGTCATGGTGACCTCTCGTCGTCGTGCGCCGACAGACTAGGGGAACCGCTCCGTGAAGGCCGCGCGCAGGGCCTCGGTCTGGGTACGCCTGAACTCGCGCACCACCTCCGTCCGCGAGAAGAGCGCGTCGAACCCGTGGAAGGCGCCCGGAACGACCGTGAGCACGCAGGGCACCCCGGCCTCGCGCAGTCGCTCGGAGTAGGCCACGTCCTCGTCGTGGAACAGGTCCAGCGTGCCCACCCCGATCCACGCCGGGGGCAGCCCGGACAGGTCCTCGCTCCGGGCCGGCGCGGCGTAGGGGGAGACACCCGCGCCGCCCGGGAACCGGTTCAGGTAGGTCCGCCAGGCGAACCGGTTGTCGGCCACCGACCACATACGGGTCGAAAGCGTGTCCAGGTCGGAGCGCAGGGTGGTGCGGTCGTCCAGCATCGGGTAGACGAGCAGCTGGAACAGAGGGTCGATCGGGCCACCTCGGTCACGGCACAGCAGGGCCAGGGCCGCGGTGATGCCGCCGCCCGCGCTGGCCCCGCCGATCGCGATCCGGGCGGGGTCCACACCCAGCCGGTCGGCGTCGGCCACCATCCAGGACAGGGCGGCGTAGACGTCCTCGACCGGGGCGGGATGTGTGCTCTGGGGTGCCTTGCGGTAGCGCGGGGCGACCACGGTGATCCCGAGGTCGAGCGCGAACCCGATGCTGCGGTTCTCGTCCTGGACGGGGCTGCCGAACAGGTACCCGCCGCCGTGGGACCACAGCAGCGCGGGGACCGGCCCTTGGAGTGAGCGGGGTCGGTAGAGGCGCACGGAGACCGGCGGTGCGCCCTCCGGGCCGGGGACGGTGTGCTCCTCGATCAGGACGTCGTCTGGAGCGCGGGGCGGGCGCATGCGTTCGCTGGCCCGTTGGACCATGCGTGCCGTGCGCGTACCGATCGGGAAGGGCGGAAGGAATCGCGCGTGGGCCAGGTCGGGGTGGAAGGGGGACATCGTTTCCTCGGTGGTGGTCAGCGGGTGATCGGTCCCAGTCCGTCGTCGACCACGTCCAGGGCCGCGCGGATCAGGTCCGCCATGTCCTCGCCCTGGTCGCCGTCGCCGGTGCGGCCGGCGAACCGTTCCGCGGCCACCCGCAGCGCCACGTTGATGGTGGCGGCTCGGACCCGGACGGAGAGCGTGCCGGGTGTCAGGCCCGCGCGGTCGGCGATGGCCTCGGCGAAGACCTCCTCGGCGGAGTGGTGCACGTCCAGCCACACCGCTCGGAGGCCGGGTTCGGTGCGGGTCATGCGGATGAGGTCGATCATCGACGCCATCGATGGTGTCTCGGCGTCCTCGGCCAGGGCGCCGGACCGCTCCAGGTGTTCGGTCAGGGACAGCTCCGGGGGCCAGGTTCGCAGCCGCTCCGTCATGAGGTCGAGGCCACCGGTGAGCAGCGGGCGCACGCAGCTCTCCTTGCTCGGGAAGTAGCGCCACAGGGTGCGGGTGGAGATGCCGAGCTCGTGTGCGATGTCGTCGCCGGTGGTCGCGGAGACGCCCTTGGCGGTGAACAGTTCCACGGCCGCGCGGGCGATCTGGGTGCGCATGATGTGTTTGCGCCGGTCGCTCATGGGCGGGCGACCCCGGCCCATGGCCTCCGGGGAGGGCGTCTCGGTGCGCGGCAAGGGCACCTCCTCGGTCTGTTCCCTCAGGCTGTCCACTCTATCGAGACGGGTGGCACTCGAAGTATATTTGTCGCTGAGTGACAAAAAGTCCTAGAGTGACAATATCGCAGGCCATCGGAGCCGGCACCCCGCACGAGAAAGAGGGAAATTCCCATGACGGGTCTGGACGGAAAGAACGCCATCGTCACCGGAGGCGGCTCCGGCATCGGCCGCGCCACCGCGCTGCAGCTGGCCGAGGCCGGCGCCCGGGTCCTGGTGGCCGACCTCAACGCCGACGGCACCCGCGAGACCGTCGAGCAGGTCCGCGCCGCCGGTGGAACCGCCGAGAGCGTCGTCGGCGACCTCGGCGACCCGAAGGTGGTGGCGGAGGTCGTGGCCACCGCCCTCGACCGCCTCGGCGGGATCGACGTCCTGGTCAACAACGCGGGCATCATGGACGACATGTCCGCCACCGCCGACGTCTCCGACCAGGTGTGGGAGCGGGTCATCCGGGTCAACGTCACCGCGCCCTTCCTGCTCACCCGCGCGGTCCTGCCGCACATGACCGAGAAGCAGAAGGGTTCCATCGTCTTCACCGCATCCGAGGCCGCCCTGCGCGGTGGCGCCTCGGGCACCGCCTACACCGCCTCCAAGCACGCGGTCGTGGGCCTGGTGAAGTCCACCGCGATCATGTACCGGGACCAGGGCGTTCGGGTCAACGCGGTCGCCCCGGGCGGCGTCGCCACCGGGATCAGCGTCCACGCCGACTCAGAGGCCATGGGCCCGAACGTCCTGGGCCGCTACATGGGCAACATGGGCCCGATCGCCGAGTCCGGACAACTCGCCTCGGCCATCGTCTTCCTGGCCTCCGACGCGGCGAGCAACGTCAACGGCGTGATCCTGCCGGTCGACGGCGGCTGGTCCGCCGTCTGACCGTCTCTATCCGTCGTCCTTAGGGGCGTGCTCCAGGACGGTGACGGTGCCCTCCACGCCGTCGACCCGCAGCAGGTCGCCGGTGCGGATGACGGTGGTGGCGTCCAGGACGCAGATCACCGCCGGGATCCCGAACTCGTGGGCCACCGTCGGACCATGGGCGATCGCCGAACCCGTGTCGCTGACCAGACCGGCCGCGGTCATGAACAACGGGGTCCAACCCGGGTCGGTGGTGGGCGCGACCAGGATCTCTCCGGGCTCCACACGGGCATCCGCCGGATCCAGCACGACCCGGGCCCGCCCCTCGGCCCGTCCCGGGGCGGCGGGCACCCCCGGGAACCCGCCCTCCATCATGGGTGGGCGCGGCAGGGTCGTGGTCACGTCGGTCCCGTCGGTCAGGAGGGTCGCCGGAACCGAACGTCTGCGCAGTTCGCGTCGGTGGAAACGGCGTCGTTCGACCACCGTCCCCCGATGGTCGACACCCTCGCGCGCGGCCGTCCGGAGTTCGTCCGGCTCCAGGAAGAAGAGGTCCTCGGACCGATCCAACAGCCCGCGCGAGGTCAGCTCCGCACCGGCCATCGACAGCTGACGCCGCATCTCGGCGAACGGCACCAACCACGCGAACTTGGCGTACTCCCGCATGCCCGCCAACTCGCGTGAGCGCCGCATCAGGAACGCCGCGAGCAGCCCGCGTACCGGGCGAACCCGCACGGCCCGCCGCTGCAGTTCCGCCAGCATGGACTCCGCGGCGGTCGCGGCCCGGGCGTGGCGCCGGTCCGGGGCCTGCTCCCCACCCGGTGAACGCAGGTGTTCGGCGATGACGACGAACACCTGGGTGGGGTCCTCGCGCCAACGTGGCACCCCGATGTCCACCTCGGCCGCCGTGCGGTGCCCGTAACGGTCCAGGAACTCCGCCATCCCCACGTCCGGAAGCTCCCCGCGCAGGTACCGTTCGGCCAGTTCCCCCGGTGGGGTGGCGGTGAACAGGTCGTGGTGCGCGCGGGCCCGTTCGGCCATCCGCCACAGCTCCAGGTTCATTCGCGTGGTGACGTTGTGCGGTGCTCCACCGAGGACGGTGTCGGTCTCCTCCCTCGACGCGACCCCGCGTAGCAGGGCGGCCGGGGCCATGATGGTCAGCAGCCCCGCCCCCACCGGCCCGATCACCTCCACCAGGTCCGGGCCGAGCAACGCGTCGAAGGCGTCATCCAGGACCCACTCCACCCGTGCGGCGGCGTCGGCCTCGGCCCCCGGTCCACGCAGGGAACGCCACCGGTCCACGGCCTCGTACGCCCGGGCCCGGGCGGCGGGCGGGTCGATCAGGGCACGGCCCATCCCGAGCACGATCGGGGGAAGCAGGGCGACGGCCATCGCGAGCACGGTGCCCACGGGGAACGACGCCCCAGGACGTGGCGCGAACCGGGGGTCGTCGTACAGGTGCTCCACCGCCGCGCGTACTCGGGGCCCGTACACCTCCATGCTCCGCGCCAACCCGGAACGCGACCATGGGTCGCGCAGCGGCGAGGTGATGTCCACGTAGAGTCGCCGACCGATGCCGACCATGAACGGTGTCGACCCCGCAGTCTCGCCGGGCGCCCCGAACGCCCGCCACCCGTGGGTCCACATGTCTTCGAGCAGGGAGAGCCCCATGGGTGTGAACGGGCGCAGCATGCCCTGCATGTTCCCGACCTCCATGTACAGCCGGGGTGGGTCGGGCACGTCCTGTGGCGGCAACGGGAAGAGGGTGGTGACGGGGCGGGACTGCAACAGCCACAGCCCGCCGTCGCGGTCGTGCGCCCACTCCACGTCCTGGGGTGAGCCGAAGAGCCGCTGGAGTCGGCTGCCCACTGCGGCCAACGCGCGGACCCGTTCCCCGGACAGGCACCCGCCCGAACCCTCGACGATCCGTTCCGTGTCGAGGACGTAGTGGTCCGGTTCGGCCGTGCCGTCCACGACACCCGTCCCGAGCCCGGGTACAGCGTCCACCACGGTGCGCGAACGCGAACCGGTGAGCGGGTCGGCGGTGAACATGACCCCGGCGGTCGCGGCGTCCACCATCGACTGCACCACCACCGCGATGCGCACGTCGGCCTCCTCGACCTCGTTCGCCTCCCGGTAGGCGATGGCGCGCGCGTTCTCCAGGGAGTCCCGGCAACGGCGGACCGCGTCCACGACCGCGTCGGTGCCGTCGACGTCGAGGTAGGTGTCCTGCTGCCCGGCGAAACTCGCCTCGGGCAGGTCTTCGGCCGTGGCACTGGATCGCACCGCCACGGGTCCGCCGCCCAGTCGCCGGTAGGCCTCGGCGATCTCCCGGGCGGGTACGTCACCGGAGGACAGGGCCGTGGTGGTCACGCAGAACCCCGGTGGTACCCGCTCCCCGGCGGCGATCATCTCCCCGAGGCCGGCGGCCTTGCCGCCCACCAAGGCGCCCATGTCCCGCCGCACCTCGTCGAGGCCGATCACGGTCGCGTCCCGTTCCCGCATGATCACTCCCCCTCGTGCCGCGCCTTCGTGGAGAGTGTTCCCGGAGCATGACCCCTTGCACCTGTGTCAAGGTCCACCACGTCCGGGAGCGATGGGACCGGTAGGGCTCAGCGGCGACCGACCGCGTAGCCGTACTGCACCGGCCACTCCGGACGAACGTCCAGCTCGCGTGCGGCGCGGCGCGCCCAGTACGGGTCCCGCAGCAGCTCTCGGCCGAGCAAGGTGGCGTCGGCGGCACCGGAGGCGATGATCCGCTCCGCCTGGTCGGGCTCGGTGATGAGCCCGACCGCGCCCGTGGGCAGACCGGTCTCCTCGCGCACCCGCGTGGCGTAGGGCACCTGGTAGTCGGGGCCGGCCGGGATCCGCGCGTCGTGCACCATGCCGCCGGTGGACACGTCCAACAGGTCCACCCCGCGGGCCTGGAGTTCCTTGGCCAGGAGCACGGTGTCGGCCCCGGTCCAGCCGGTACGCGTGTCCTCGGGGTTCTCCTCGATCCAGTCGGTGGCCGAGACTCGGAAGAACACCGGCAGATCCTCGGGCCACACCGCGCGCACGGCCTCGACCACGCGCAGCGGGAAGCGCATCCGACCGGCGAGATCGCCGCCATAGGAGTCGGTGCGCCGGTTGCCCGCCGGGGACAGGAACGAGTTGAGCAGGTACCCGTGGGCGCCGTGGACCTCCACGACCTGGAAGCCGGCGGCTAGGGCGCGTTCGGCGGAGGCCGCGAAGTCGGCCACCAACTCGTCGATCTCGGCGACGGTGAGCTCGTGCGGCGTCGGCAGACCCTCGAACGCCCAGGCGCTGGGCGCCACCGTCTCCCAACCGCCCTCGGCCTCGGTCAGGCCGCGACCGCCCAGCCACGCCCGGTCGGTGGCGGCCTTGCGGCCGGCGTGGGCGAGCTGGATGGCGGGGACGGCACCGTGGGAACGGATGGCGGCGGTGACGCGGGCGAAGGCCTCCTGCTGCCGGTCGTTCCACAGTCCCAGGTCCCAGGGACTGATCCGGCCGTCGGCGCGTACCCCGGTGGCCTCGGCCATCACCAGCCCGGCGCCCCCGGCCGCCCGGGAGGCCAGGTGGGTGAGGTGGAAGTCGGTGGGCGCGCCGGTGTCGGGCCCCTCCGCGGCGGCGGAGTACATGCACATCGGGGCCATCCACACACGGTTGGGGATGGTGAGCGAACGCAGGGTCAGCGGGGTGAACAACGAGCTCACGAAAGGTTCCTTCGGATCGACTTGGGCCACGGAGATCACGGCGGCCAAAGTACGATAACCATCGTAGTACGAGGATTGTCAAACTATGAGGACCCTCGTACTTTGAGGGAAGGAACCACGGGAGGTCGAAGCATGTCCGAGTCCGCATCCCCCACCGTGTCCGGGCGTCGGTTGGAGCACCCCGAGACCGCACGGCTCCGCTTGGAGACCGTGCTCGGCGCCCTCGCCGACCCGGTCCGGCTGAGCATCGTGTGCGCGCTGGCCGACGGGCACGAGGACATGGCCTGCGTCGCCTTCGACCTGCCGGTGAGCAAGTCGACCTCCACCCACCACTTCCGCGTGCTGCGCGAGGCCGGGATCATCCGCCAGTACTACGTGGGCACCGCCCGCAAGAGCGCCCTGCGCACCGACGACCTTCAGGAACGCTTTCCCGGTCTGCTCCCCTCGGTCCTGAACGCCGAGCGGGACCGTCGGGAGGAACACCCCGACGATCCCGCCTGAGCCCCGGAACTACCCCGGGACGGTCGCCGGTCGGTAAGCCGCGATCGGATTCTCCAAGGTCCCGACCAGCCGCAACGCCCCCGACGGGTCCTCCAGGTCCACCATCTGCCGGTTGTCGCGCAGCTGGAGCCGGTTCAGGCACGACAGCGCGAACCGGTCGGTGAACAGGTCGTAGCGCTCGAACCGCTCCGCCAGGTGCGGCACCGACGCCTGGTAGTCGGCCGCGCACTCGGCCACCGTCCGCCAGAAGTCGTCCTCGGTCAGCACGCCCCGGTCGGCGAGGATCCCGTTGAGGAACCGCAGGAAGCAGTCGAAGACGTCGGTGAACAGGGACAGCAACCGCATGTCCTCGGGCACTTCGGCCCGGATCCGCTCCACCTCGCCGGGTAGCTCGACCTCGGCGTCCATCACCGCGATCTCCTCGGCGATGTCCTTCATCAGCACCCGCTCCGGCACTCCGTCGCGCAGCACCAGGATGACGTTCTCGCCGTGCGGCATGAACACCAGGTCGTGCGCGTAGAACGAGTGCAGCAGCGGCACCAGGTACGCGTCCAGGTAGCGGCGCAACCACTCCGTGGGCGCCAGCCCGGACTCGGCGATGAGCGCCTCCGCGAACGAACCTCCCTCGGCGTCGGTGTGCAGCAACGACGCCATGGTCGCCGGGCGCTCACCCGCGCGCAGCCTGGGCACGGGGCTCTCCCGCCACAGCCCGGCGATCATCTTCCGGTAGGGCGAACGCTTCGGGGCGGCTTCGGCGTAGTGCGTGGCGCGGTAGCCCACCGCGGCCCGCTCGCGCAGCACCTCCATCCCGGTGCCGCCGAGCACCTGGTCGCCCTCGATGAGGTCGACCAACCAGTCGTTGATGGCGGGGGTGGCCTCCATGTACTCCGCGGACAGCCCGCGCAGGAATCCCATGTTCAGCACCGACAGCGCCGTCTTGACGTAGTGCCGTTCCGGGTGCGAGGTGTTGAAGAAGGTGCGGATGGACTGCTGCGCCCGGTACTCGTCCGGTCCGTGCCCCAGGCACACCAGGTCGCGGCGGGCCACGTCGGCGGCGAAGGTGACGGCGAGCCGGTTCCACCACTGCCACGGGTGCACCGGCACGAGGTGGTAGTCGGCCGGGTCCAGCCCCAGGTCGACCAGCTGCTCCTCGAAGGCCTCGAACAGGTCCGGGCCCAGCTCGGAACGTAGGAAGGTGTCGGGGTCGGTGTCCGCCGAGTGGGAGAAGGTGGTGCGCGAACGTCGCGCCGCCACCCACACCAGTCGCACCGGCTCACCGGCTTCGGGTGCGTAGGCCCGGTACTCGGCGGCGTCGAACCCGAGCCGCCCGTTGTTGGCCACGAAGCAGGGGTGCCCCTCGGTCATCCCGGTCTCGATGTCCTGGAAGCCGGACCGCGCCAGTTCGGCGGCGGTGGGCTGCCCCTTCGTGATCCGGAACGCGCTGCTCGCCAGGGTGCTGGAGACCTCCTCCAGGTAGACCGGCAGGACCTCCTCGCTCAGCCCGAGCGTCTCGCGCAGGTCCATGACCAGGTCCAACGCGTCGATCTCGGTGATCTCGCCCTCGGGGGAGCGGCGCACGACGCTGTCGGCGTCGATCCGCCAGTGCTCCAGCGTCATGACCCGGGCGGTGAAACGGTACTCGGCACCGTTGTCCGCGAGGACCTTGTAGGCGTTCTCCCCCTCGGGTTCGGGGACGAGCAGCCGTTCGTGGGTGAACTCGGCCAGGGCCTTGCGCACCAGCAGCCGATTGGCGCGGGCCCACGGTTCGGGGGCCAGGTGGTCGACGATCGCGCGCGGGTCGTGGTCGATGGTCATCGGGCGACTCCTCTCGTGGCCGTTCGGAAGTCCTCGCGGGTGCAGGTGCTCAGGTGGGCGTCCTTGTCGCTCTCGGCGAGGTGGACGGTGGACTCGATCCGGAAGCCCACCGCCTCGTTGAGCCTGTGCACGGCGTGGTTGCGCACGTCGGGTTCGACGACGACGCGTTCGGTGGCGGGATCGGCGAAGGCCAGCTCCATCACCGTGGTGATCACGGCGAGGGTGAACCCGCGCACCGGGGCGTCGGTGGGAGCCACCAGGAAGTGCATCCCCACATCGCCCGGGAGCGTGTCGTGGTGCGGGGCGAGCTCGCCGTGCGCGGGGGAGTAGAGCTCGGCGAGGAAACACGGCCGACCCTCCCACGAGCCGATGTAGGCGTTCTCGTGCTCGGACTCGTGCACCGACCGGAAGTAACGGGCGGTGTCGTCCTTCGAGAAGTCGGTCATCAGCCAGAACGCCGACTTGGGATGGGTCAGCCATCCGTGGAGGAGATCGATGTCGGCCTCGGGATCCACGGGGGCGACCCGGAAGGCCCCCAAACCGGTGGAAAAGGTGCGACTCATCGCCCGCTCGCCTCCAAGTCGGCCTCGACGGGTGCCCCGAACTCCTGGAAGGCGATGGAGCGTTCCACCGCGTAGGGTTCGCGGCCCAGCAGCGCCCGCAGGATGTAGGAGTTGCGGTAGGCGCCCATGCCCAGGTCCGGGGAGACGAAGCCGTGCGTGTGCAGTTCCGCGTTCTGCACGAACACCGCGCCCGCCGGCGCCGGAACCCCGACGCCTCCGTGGCCGTTGGCGTCGTGCGCGGCCCGGTCGACGCGGTAGTCGCGCCGTACCCGGAAGCGGTCCTCGTCCTCCCAGGCCAAACGGTCGGAGATCGCTTCCAGGAACGCCGGGGCCCGGTACCGGTAGCCGGTGGCCAGGACCAGCCCCTGGGTGTCCAGGGCGAAGTCGCGTTCCTGGTCGGAGTTGCGCAGCTCCAAGCGGTACCCGGCCGCCGTCTCGTCCCGGGTCACACCGATGACCTCGGTGTTGGTCATCAGCCGCACCGGCAGTGGTCCGAGTCGGCTCTTGGCGTACATCAGGTCGTAGATCGCGTTGATGACGTCGGTGTCGATGCCCTTGTACAGGTTCTTCTGCGAGGCGACCAGGCGGTCCCGGGTCGCACCGGGCAGCGCGAAGAAGTGGTCGGCGTACTCCGGGGAGGTCATCTCCAGGGTGAGCTTGGTGTACTCCAGCGGGAAGAACCGCGGCGACCGGGTCACCCAGTTCAGTTCGTAGCCGTGGGTGTCCACGTCCTGGAGCAGGTCGTGGAAGATCTCCGCGGCGCTCTGCCCGCTGCCCACCACCGTGACGCCGCGCTTGCCCTGGAGGCCTTCCTTGGCGAAGAGGTAGTCGCCGCTGTGCACCACGTCCCCGGGCAGGTCCCGGCAGGAAGCGGGAACGTAGGGCGGGGTGCCGGTGCCCAGCACCAGCCGCCGGGCCCGGAACAGCCCACTCTCACCGGAGGCCGTGTCGGTGCTGTGCAGCAGGTAGACGCCCTGTTCGCCGTCGTACTCGACCCCGTCCACCCGCTGCCCGAAGCGGACCGTCTCGCCCAGCTTCGCGGCGGCCCACCGGCAGTAGTCGTTGTACTCGGCGCGCAGCGGATAGAAGCGCTCGCGGATGTAGAACGGGTAGAGCCGCCCGGTCTCCTTCAGGTAGTTGAGGAAGGAGTACGGGGAGGTGGGATCGGCCAGGGTGACCAGGTCCGACATGAACGGCGTCTGGAGTTCGGCGTCCTCCAACAGCATGCCGCTGTGCCAGTCGAACTCCGGCTTCTGGTCCAGGAAGATCCCGTCGAGTTCGGTGATCGGCTCGCTCAGGCAGGCCAGCCCCAGGTTGAACGGACCGATGCCGATGGCGGCGAAGTCGTGGATGCGGGTGCTCAAGGGGTCCCCCCGGTCTGGGCGACGTAGCGTTCGGCGTGCGCGGCGAGCAGGTCCAGGACCTCGGCGATGTCCTGGCGGGTGCTGCGCGGGTTGAGCAGTGTGAGCTTCAGGTACGGGCGCTCGTCCACGGTCGTGCGTGCCACCACGGCCAGGCCCGAGGCCAGCAGGGCCTCACGCGCGTACCGGTTGGCGCCGTCGGCGACCTCCGGGGAGACCCCCGGCAGCGCGCAACGGAACACCAGGGTGCTGAGGGTGGGCCGGGTGACCACGGTGAAGCGCGGATCGGCGTCCAGGAGCGCCCACCCCTCCACGGCCAGGCCCAGCACCTGGTCGAAGAGTTCGCCCACCCCGTCGGCGCCCATGATCCGCAGGGTCAGCCAGAGTTTGAGCGCGTCGAAGCGGCGCGTGGTCTGCAGGCTCTTGTCGACCTGGTTGGGGGAGAGCAGTGGGGTGCTGCCGTCGGAGCGGGAGTTCAGGTAGTCGGCGTGGTAGGTGACGTGACCCAGGGAGCGAGAGTCGCGCACCAGCACGGCGCTGGAACTGACCGGCTGGAAGTAGGACTTGTGGAAGTCCACGGTGACCGAGTCGGCGTGTTCGATGCCGGTGAGCAGGTGGCGGTGGCGCGAGACCAGCAGCCCGCACCCGTAGGCGGCGTCCACGTGCATCCACAGGCCGTGGCGGGCGCACTGGTCGGAGATCTGCGGGAGCGGGTCGATGCTGCCGAAGTCGGTGGTGCCGGCGGTGGCCACGACCGCGATGGGCAGCAGGCCCTCGCTGCGGCAGCGGCGCAGTTCGGCGGCGAGCGCGTCCGGTCGCATGCGACGGCGGTCGTCGCAGGCCACGGAGATGACGGACTCGTAGCCCATACCCAACAGCGCGGCCGACTTCGCGACGCTGAAGTGGCCGACCTCGGAGGTCAGCACCCGCATGCGCGGCAGCAGGTCGGCCAGGCGGCCTCCCTCGCGCCGGTGAGTCTCGTCGCGGGCCATCGACAGGGCCTGAAGGTTGGACTGGCTGCCGCCGCTGGTGAAGACGCCGTCGGCCCGGTCGCCGAGGCCGATGCGGTCGGTGGTCCAGCGGATCAACCGCTGTTCGATGAGGGTGCCGCCCGCGCTCTGGTCCCAGGTGTCCAGGGAGGAGTTGATCGCCGAGAGCACGGATTCGCCGAGCAGGGCGGGCAGGACCACCGGGCAGTTGAGGTGCCCCATGTAGCGGGGGTGATGGAAGTAGACGGCGTCGTCGAGGTAGAGCCGTTCCAACTCGTCCAGGGCGGCGGAGGGGTCGCGCAGAGGACGTTCGAGGTCGACGGATTCGACCCCGGGACGCAGGTCCTCGGCGGTGGCCCCGGTGCAGGGGCGGTCGACACGGGCGATGCGGTCGGCGATCCGGCCGACGGCGTCGTCGGTGAGGTCGCGGTAGCGGCCTGCGCTGTACGCGTCGAACAGCTGGTCCCTGTGGTCGGGGGCCAAAGACCCGGGCGGATCCTCAAGGGACCTCGCGGGAGAGCTCATGGATCGTCCTCCTGAAGGCGGGCACGCCGAAGAAGCCCGTGGCACGGACTTGGTACGGGGGGATCGGGCAGGTCGGCCTGGGGATGACCAACTCAGGGGAGGCTAACCTAAGCTGGAAATCGGCGCACTGTGATGAGTATTACGAAAAGAGATGTTTCAGCTACCGATAGTCACATTTTCCGAGGTGATCCGGCCCTTGGGAATCCTCGCGTCGGTACCCACCGCACGGAAAACGGGCGAGGCGGCCGGCCTCCCGTGGAGTACCGACCGCCCGTGGTTCCGCTTTTGGGATCAGTGCTTGCGGATCGCCCGCGGCAACACCGTGACCGGAACGGTCGCCCGGTGCAGCACGCCCTGACTCACCGAACCCAGCAGCAGCCCTCGCACGCTGCCCCTACCTCGGGAGCCCACCACGATCATGTCCGCCGTCGCACCGGTGTCCACCAGCGCGTCGGCCGGGTCGGTGTCCAACCGCACGACCGAGACCCCCACGTGCCGGGTCTCCTCGTCCTGGACCAAGGCGAGCATGTCCGAGACCATCTCCTGCGACCGCTGGTCCAGCAGGTCGTTCGGCGGCGACCAACCGCTCTGGGCCAGTTCCTCGGAATCGAACGGCAACGGCATCCGCCAGCCGTGCACCACGACCACCGAACCGCCCTCGGCCCGGGCCGCCTCGCGCAGCGCGAAGTCCAGCGCGCCACGGGAGTAGTCGGAACCGTCCACGCCCACCACGATCCGGCGCGGGGCCGTGACCACGGAGGCCTCGCTTTCGGGCACCACGACCACCGGGCACTCGGCGCGCGCGGCCAACCGGACGCTCACCGACGACTCCAGGGCCGAACGCGCGGCGCCCAGACCCCGTGAACCCGTCACCAGTAGGTCCTTGGGCCCGGTGCGCCTCAACAGGGCCTTCGCCGGGTCCTCCAAGGCCAGGGCGGTCTCCACCGGAAGATCCGGTTCGAGTTCACGCACGTGGGCCTCGGCGCGGCTCAGAACCCGCTGCCCCTGCTCGGTGATCTCCTCGTTCGGCGGGAACCGGGTGGGCCCGGCGTACACCGACATCACCAACGGCATGGCCAGGGCGTGGACCACGTGCAGAGGCCACCCGCGACGCGCGGCCTCGGACGCGGCCCAGCCCAAGGCCCTCTCGGCCGTCGCCGACCCGTCGACACCCACGGCCACCTTCGGCGTTCCGTTCTCGGCCATCCGTGTTCCTCCCCCTCAACGGCGGTTTCCTTCGAGAGTGCCTCATGGGACCCCGCCGCGCCTCTCCAAGGTGGGTGTGGCGCGCGAATCGGGAGGAAGGGCCCAGGTGCGAAGTGCCGCACGACCCACCGGCATCAGGCCTTCCGACTCAGATCAGCACCGGGTTCAGGTTCGGGTTCGTCGGATTCAGGTACGGCCTCAGGAACGGGGTCGGTTCGGGGTGCGGTTCCGGTTCGGGTTCGGGGGTCAGGAGGTGGGTGAGGGTCGCGGCGTCGGGCACTTCGGCCAGGCCGGTGGAGGAGGCCACCCAGAACGAACCGGTCTTCTCCCCGTACCAGACGATCAGGTGTCGGTTGCGGGCCTGGACGGAGGCCGCGAAGGCGTGTTCGTCGCGGTACTCGGCCTTGTGACCTCCCAGGATGGGCAGCTCCTCGGCGCGGATCCGGCGGCAGGAGGGGTGGGCGCAGGTGGGGCAGACCGGGCCGATGAGCGGACCGCGCCGGGGCAGCCCCGGGCGGGTGCGGTAGAGCGGGTCACTGGAGGGGCGGGGTGCGGGGATAGGATGCGTCACTGATCCTGCTTTCTAAGCATGTGCAAGTGTGTGGATTTTGGGATCTGAGGGCCCGGAAGGCGTTGGCGCGCTTTCTGGGCCCGTTTCGCGTCTATGGCGCGATGTACTGCTGTGCTTGCTGGGGTGGGTGGGTCACAGCAGGCTGTTCCAGCTGCTGCCGGACAGGTCGTAGGCGAGGAAGAACCAGACCTGTCGGGTGCCGGTGAACCCGTTGTCGCCCCAGTTGGTGGCCAGGGAGTCGATCATCGCCAGTCCGCGCCCGGATTCGGCGTCGCCGGTCAGGCGTGAGGCGTGGGTGGTCAGGTGCTCGAACCGGTTCGGCTGATCCTTCTGGTCGGTGTGCTTGCTTCCTTGGTCGCGGCAGGTCAGGCGTAGTCCGTTGTCTCGGCGTTCGCACTTGAGGGTGTAGTGGCCGTAGGGCTGCCCGGAGCGGGTGTGGGTCAGCGCGTTGTTGGCGAGCTCTGAGCCGAGCAGGGTGAACAGGTAGCGGTAGTCGGTGCCGCGCTCGGCTGCGCAGGTGTCCAGGAAGGCGCGGACCAGCGGCATGTACTGGACCGAGCGGCCGAAGGTGTAGCAGCGGGACTTGAAGAAGCGGATGTCGTCGGGGCCGGTGAAGTAGTGCCGCTGGAACGGCGGGATGAGTTCACCGAGCGGAAGGGTGACGTCGGGCAGACCGGCCAAAGGTGCGATTAAGGGCATGACGAACAGAACTCCTGTCACAAAGGTGAGGAAAATGGACAATTCGGCGCGCCCGCTAGGTCAACGACCTTCACGATTTCCCGGAGGAGGGAAAGGGGCATGGCATAGCCTGGTCACATGAACCCTGAGTGAGAGTCCAGTCACTGGCTACACTCATAACCATAGCTCGACATTGGCGAGTGTCAACGGGATTATTTAGACAATGTCGAAAAACTTGCTTAGGCTTACCCCATGCATGAGCCTCACAGTCCCACCCTCCGATTTCGGCGCCTTGCCGCCCAGCTCAAACAGGGGCGCGAAAAGTCCAAATTGACCGTTTCTCAAGCCGGCAAGGCTCTGGGGTGGACGTCATCCAAGATCAGCAAGATCGAAACCGGACAAACTCGTCGAATAACACCCAACGACCTCGACAAGATGATGGACCTGTACAAGTTCGAGAACCCACCCAAGCGGCAAGCCCTGCACGAACTGGCGAAGGACGCCAAGAAACGTGGTTGGTGGTCCTCCTACAGGGAGGTCTTCGGGGACCAGGCGCTCCCGGACTTCGAGGCCGAAGCCTCCATCATCCGCAGCTTTGAAGGGCTCGTCATCCCAGGGTTGTTGCAGACACCCGCCTACGCCGAAGCTCTCTTCCAGGGCGGTCGCTACACCGATGCCGAAGACATTGCCCACCGGCTGGAAGCTCGTATGGCACGGCGGGAGATCCTGACCCGCTTCAATCCGGTGCATCTGCGTGTGGTCATGGACGAGGCAGCCCTACGGCGCATGATCGGCAACCCCTCGATCATGATCGAGCAACTGAAGCATCTGCTGCACATGGCTCGGATGCCCAATGTCGACGTGCAGGTGCTCCCCTTCGCCGCAGGGTCACACGCCGCGTTGGTGGCCCCCTTCAGCATTCTGGAGTTCCCAGAGCAATTGGACCTGCCCATCGTTCACGTAGGCACAGTGACCGATTCAGTATTCTTCGAGCAGCCCAAGGATGTCGCACGTTATAGCACCACATTCGGCGACATCCAAGGAACTGCACTGAGCACCACACAGAGCGCACGGTTCATCGCCGACGTGCTCACATTCCTAGAGAGCGACTGATGAGCAACGAGCTGGTTTTCCACAAGAGCAGCTACAGCGGCCAAGAGCCGAACTGCGTGGAGGTCGCGCACATCCCCACCGACTTCCGGAAGAGCAGTCACAGCGGCGTCAACGGCAACTGCGTCGAAGTCGCCGACCTGCCCTGTGGCGCGGCGCTCCGGGACTCCAAGCACCCCACCGACGGACACATCCCCTTCCCCTCCTCCGAGTGGGACGCCTTCCTCGCCATCGCCCGCGCTTGACCCCTCCTCCCTGAACGGACCTCCTCGAACGAACCGCACCGACGCCGGCACCTCACCCCTTTCCGGATGAGGTGCCGGCGTTCTCATCAAGGGGTCGGACCCGGGTGGCGGTGAGGGTGGGCAGCGCGCCCGGGGCCGCTCGCCGCACCCGCCCGTGGACCACCACCAGCTCAGAGCCGAACACCGAGGCCGCCGAGTGCCGTTGGGCGTCCTCGAACAGGGCCACATCGACCAGCCCGGTTCGGTCCTCCACGGTGGTGAAGACGACCCTGCGCCCAGACCGTGTGGGCGGGGTCTGCGTGCAGACCCGCACCCCCGCGACCATGACCCGCGCCCCGTCCGGAACCCGGTGCAGGTCTTGGGCTTGAACGAGGTCATGGGCGGCGGCCAGTGCGGCCAGGTGTTCGGCGTACCGGTCCAACAGGTGCCCGGACAGCTCGTAGCCCAGCACCCGCAGCTCCTCGGCCACGCGTTCGGCGTGTGTCATCGGAGTCCCCGCCCCCACCGGCACCTCCACGGGGTCGGTGCGCAGTGAGAGTTGGTCGTGCGCGCTCTCCACGACGCCGCCTCGCACCAGGGTGTGGGCGTGCACGAGGACGTCGCGCCGGTCCGGGGCACCGGGTGCGCCGGTGACCCCGGCCAGGGAGTCCAAGGCCCCGGCCAACACCAGGTTGTCCACCGACTCGCGGGACAGGGAAGCCCGAGCCAGCAGGTCGCGCGGGTCACTGAACGGTCGCCGCGTCAGCAACCGGTCGAGTTCGGCCCCGGTGAGGGCGCCCACGTCCGACAGGGACGGCCGCAGACCCCGCCGCCCCTCGGCGTCGGTGTCCACGTGCCAGTGCCGACCGGAGACGTTCACGTCCAACGCGAGCACCGCGACCCCCAGCCTGCGGGCGTCGTGCAACAGCACCCGACGTGGGTACATGCCGGGATCGTGGGTCATCACCCCGGCGAAGAACGCCGCCGGGGAGTGCCGTTTGAGGTAGGCGGACTGGTGGGTGGGCAGGGCGAACGCGGCGGCGTGCGCCTTGCAGAACCCGAAGTTGCCGAAGGCCGCCACCAGTCGCCAGGTGTCCTCGATCGTCCGCTCGTCGTGCCCGCGCGCGGTCATCAGGACACGAACCCGCGTCTCGACCTCCCGACGCCCCTGGTCGGTGGCCAACGCGCGCCGCATCGCCTCGGCCTCGTCGGCCCCGCAACCGGTCATGGTGTCCAGGGCGCGCAGGAGCTGTTCGTGGTAGAGCAGCGCGCCACCGGTCTCGGCCAGCACGGGGGCCAAGGACGGATGGGGCAGCCGGGGCGGCTCCGTGCCCTCCCGCGCCCCCAGGTAGGCGCCGACCATGTCGGTGCCCATGGGACCCGGCCGGAACAGGGAGATGTCGGCGATCAGGTCGGCGACCCCGCGCGGGCGCAGTCGGGACACCAGTTCGCGCTGGCCCGGGCTCTCGATCTGGAAGCAGCCCAGGGTGTGGGAGGCGCCGACCATGTGGGCGGTGGCCGGGTCGTTGTCCGGCAGGGCCTCCAGCTCCGGGCGGGTCCCCTCGGTCCGGCCGATCTCCTCGACGGTGTGGGCCAGTGCCGACTGCATCCGTACCCCCAACACGTCCAGCTTGAGCAGCCCCAGGTGTTCCACGTCCTCCTTGTCGGCCTGCACCATCGGGTAGCCGGCGCCCGAGGGCTGGGTGGGGACCCGGTCGCCCAGGGCGTGGTCGGACAGCACCAGACCACAGGGGTGCATCGCCACGTGGCGGGGCAGCCCGGACAGCCGCTCGGCCAGCGCGAACAGCTTCTTCACGTGTGCGGTGTCCAGACCGTCCAGGTTCCGTAGTTCGGGGAGTTCGCGCGCGGTCTCGGTGATCCGGGACGCCCGGACCCGGGGGAAGACCGAGGCGATCCGGTCGACCTCCACCGAGGGCAGGGACAGGGCGGTCCCGGCGTCGCGCAGGGCGCTGCGTGCCCGGTAGGTTTCCAGCATCGCCACGGCCGCGCTCGCCCCTGGGTGGGCGGCGATCACCGCGTCGTAGGCCTCCAACCTGCGCGCCGACTCCACGTCCAGGTCCACATCCGGCAGGCCTGGCCGGCTCGGGGTGCAGAACCGCTCGAACGAGAGCCCGTGTTCCAAGGGGTCGATCGCGGAGATGCCGAGCAGGTGCACGACGAGGCTGCCCACGGCCGATCCGCGCGCGAAGCAGCGGATGTCCTTGTCCCGGATGGCTCGGGCGGCGTCGGCGACGGTGAGGAAGTAGCTGGCCAGTCCCATCCGGTCGATGACCTCCAGTTCGTGCCGGGCGCGTTCCTCGGCGGCTCGCCCCATACGAATGGCTCCGTCGCCGACCAGGGAACGCAGCTCGGCGGCGGCATCGGGCCGGGTGGGCAGGTGGAGACGGCCCCAGCCCAGGTCGGCGACGGGGTCCAGGGCGCAGGAGGTGGCCAGGGCCAGGGTGTGGGCGACCAGGCGTCGGGCGCGGGCGGTGTCGCCGCCGCACACCCCGGTCGCGATGAGGCGCATCTCCTCGCCTGTGGCCAGGTGCGCGCGGTCGGTGCGGGGCTCGGGCCGGTACCCGCCGGGGGCGTGCCCGCGGATCCGGTCCAGGGCCCGAGCCACCCCGGCGTGCTCGCCGGTCGGGTAGCGGGCCGCGTTGGTGAGCACCGCCAGCACGTGTTCGTCGTCGGCCAGACGGACCAGGTCCCGGGCGGTGCGGCGTTGCCCTGCGGCGCCGTGGTCGTGCGGGGCCAATGCGATCTCCACACCCAGGTCCCGCCAGGCGCGCAGCAGGTCGCGGGCGCGCACGGGGAGATCTTGGGCCATGGCGCGGCCCACGTCGGAGTCGTTGCCGAGCAGCACGACGAGTCCTTCGTGGTGTTCGGCGATCTGCTCGGGGGTGGCGGCCACCGGGCCGGGGGAGTGGTGGACGGAGGTGACCAGACGGCACAGGTTCGCCCAGCCTCGGGCGCCGCGGGCCAGCAGGACCACCCGGCCGCCCTCGGGTGAGGCCAGGGCCAGGTCGACCCCGAGCGCGGGACGCACCCCGCTTTCCGCGCAGGCGCGAAGGTGTTCGGCGACCCCGAAGAGCCCGTCCCTGTCGGTGAGGGCCAGCACCGGCTGTTCGTCGCGGGCGGCCCGTTCGACCAGGGCGGCGGGCGGCACGGTGCCGTGCCGGAAGGAGAACGACGACGTCGAACGCAGATGCGCGAACACCGGTGACACCCCTTCCGTGACCGGCAGAAGGGGAAGACGCCGTTGTCGAACCTATGTTCGAAATGGTAGCGCAGGACGTTCACCTCCGCATCCTGACCAGTGCGAACGGTCGCTTCGCCACCCCGCGTGGCTATACCCGGGGCGGAGACCGCGCCATAAGCTCAGAACTTCGCCCTCGGGCTACTATGACCGGTAAAACCGTTGGAGGAGAGACTTGATGGCCACCACACCCCCTGCTCGAACCACCGACCCGCACGGCTGGACCGCCACCACGCCCCCAGCCCGCGTCACCGACCTGCGCGACGAGATCGCCACCGCGATCTCCACCGCGCGCGAACTCGGCCAGGACTTCGACACCGAGATCGCCGATTCGCTGGCCACGCGTATGGAATCGGAGACCGCACTGAAGGGTCAGGGGGAGCAGGAGCGGTCCGGCCCCGCCACGCGCTTCGAACGGACACGCAAGGTCGCCGGGTGGGGCGCGCTCGGTATCGTCGCCGCCGCCTGGGCTGCCGAGTCCACCCCCGAGGGAATGGCGTGGGGGATCCTCGCCGTGATCGCGGTCGTGCTGCACGTGGTGCGAACCTGGCGGTCCTGACCCTCCGCCATAGGACACGACCCGCTGCCCCACTTCTGTGGCGGCGGGCCGGCGGTGGTTCCCCCGGCCGATGCCCGGGCGACTTCGCGCGGGCCCATAGGCGGGTGGTTCAGGTCCTGAACGGATCGGTGCTCCGGCCCAGGACCGGCAGCGCCAGGTCCACACCCTCGTCCTCCGCGCGCCTGGACAGGAAGTCCAGGGTCGAGCCGAGGTCGTCGACCACCCGGGGCAGTGGCCGTGGCGGGTGCTTCAAGGAGATGGTGAAGTCGTCCCAGTGGATCGGCACCACGCGCCGCGCGCCGGTGCGCTCCACGACGTGGTGCCAGTAGTCGGACCGGAACCCCCGGTCCTGTTTGCCGAGCGTGCCCACCCCCAGGTAGACCGTGTCCGCCTGGTGGCCGTCGAGGGCGCCCGGCAGCCAGTTGGCGCTGGCGTGGATCAGCAGCTCCCCGTCGGGATGGGCCACGTGCAGCGAGTAGCAGTCACCCGTCTTGAAGTCGCCGGCGCGCCCGGTCCGCAACGGGCGGCCGATCACGCCGGGGGCGATGTCGCCGGGGCTGTGCTCCGCCGACAGCGCGGTGAGCGTGAGCGAACCGAACCGCATCGGTTCGCCCAGGTTCGCTTGGTCGAAGCGGCCACCGTCCATCCCCTGACCGGCGGCGATGTTGTAGGTGGACCCCGAACCGATGAGCCGAGCCCCGGTCAGCTCGGCCACCATGGGGGCGTCGAGCGCGTGGTCGAAGTGGGAGTGCACCACGAACACCGCGTCCAGGCGGGAGATGCCGAAGCGCGCGAGTGCGGCCTCCACCCGGGCCCGGTTCGGGGCGAGCCGCTTGAACGCCAGGTCGAGCTTGCTCGGGCGACTGAAGAAACCGTCGGTCAGTACTGCGGTCTCGCCGTCGGTGAGCAGGATCGTGGAGACCCCGAGGAACACCGCGCGCAACCGTCCCGGGGCGTCGTCCGCCGCGGGTTCGCGCAGGTCGGCCCAGGGGGACATGGACGGACGAAGCAGACCGCCCCGTGCTCCGTGCGTGGGTCGTCGGGGGTGAGTGGTCATCGCGTGCCTCGTTCTTCGGAAGTAACCCTTGGGCGGATGGCCGTCCAGTCTGCCGAACGTCCCTCTTCCCGGAGTATCGGGGCTGCCCGACACATGCCGATGTGCTCGAAGGCTCATGACCATGGGCCCTTGAGAACCATGTGCCGCTCTGTTCTCGGTGTTCTCGGCGCGGCTGAGCTGAAGGGTTTTGGGTGGCCGGGTCCCCTGAAGGATGAGGCGGAGTTGGTGTGGGGTGTGTTGGTGGGGCGCCTGGGGTCGAGAGCCTGCCGGTGGTTGGGCGGGGTGGGGGTGGGTTCTCCCTCCTTCCCCGCCGCGTGATTGTTGCCGCCCGCACCACACGCGTCAAGGCAATGTCGGGTGCTCTGGCAGCGGTGTTGGTGGCCTTGACCCGTGCGGTGCGGGCGGCGGTTTGGCGGCTATCGGGGAAGGGGGGAGAGTGGTTGAGGTTCCTAACGGCCCCGGGCCCTGGGGGCCCGGTCCGGCCGCAGGCGGCCGGATGCCTTCCCCTCCCTCTGGTGTCCTCGTGGGCCGCGTCGCCACTACGTGACAGGCCCGGTCACGAAGGACCCGCTACAGGCCAGACACGGGGCGGGGCGCGTCCCTGCGGTAGCCGGCCCCGGTAGCAAGACCGCACCGAGGCTCACAGCAGGCCCCGGTACCGGCGGGCCGTTAGCAGTGGTGGTCAGTGGTGGTGGGAGTAACCCAGGTGCTGCTACCCGGTGCCGTGTCCGCAGTGGGGTAGCCCCGGTGCCGGCACCCGGCACTGTGCCCGTAGTGGGGTGGCAGTAGGGCCGATCTCGGCAGGTGTGCTGCCGACACCCCCAACAGGAGCCACTCCGGCCCCTGGTTATGGCTCTGGGTGGGGGGTTCGTGGTGGGGGCATGCCGATATCCCCACAGGGCACGGGCCCTTGGGGTCTGACACCCGCTTGGGGCGTTCTCGGGGTGGTGGTGTTCCACCTGGCGGAAACGCGTGGTGGAAGCGGGTCGTGGTGGTTAGAAGGCGGTGGCTGGGGCTGGCTCTCCTTCCCCGTCCCTGTCCCCGCTGGTCTCGGTGTCCTGGCGGTTCTGGGCGTGGTGGTGTTCCCAGATCTTCCGGTTCACCTTGGCCTGCAACCGGTGCTTGAGCCGGTTATGGGTCGAGCACAGGATCTGCATGTTGTCGGAGCTGGTGGCCCCGCCGTGGGAGAAGGGGACGATGTGGTCGAACTGCGACCAGCTACGCGGCACATCACAGCCCTGGTGCCACTCGCAGTAGGACTTCTTGAACCCTGCCGCCTGACGCACCGGATCCGGAGCACACCGGTATTTGCGCCCCACGTCCAGCAGGGTCCGGCCTTCCTCGTCGGTCACGAACCGGCGCCACCAACTGTCGGGGGTCAGGCGGGACACCATCTGGTCGGGGATGACCACACCGTCCTCAGTGACGGCGGGCTCAGCGGTTTCGTCTCCGAGGAAGCGCTTCAAGGGGACGGTGATGTTGAGGGTCGCCAACGGCTGGCGGCTCAGGCTGGAGCACCCCCGGTGTGTCAGGGCGGTCTCGAAGATCCGCATCATCGCGTCATAGACCCGCTCATGCTTCGGCATCGCCGCGTTATCGGGACCGTACGGCTCGGTGTAGGCCTCCAGGGCGGCCTGGATCAGCTCGTTGTCGGCCCCCGGCCCCCACATCCGCAACAAAAACCCGGACTCGAACGTCGGCGAGAACTGCGCGCCCCGGTTCTCGAACACCTCATCAAAGTCCCGGTCGGCCTTATCCGGGTCCAGGCGGGCGACGAACCATTTCGCCGCGTCCCGCAACTGGCGCACCGAGGTCTGGGGGCGTTCGTGTTTGTAAGCGATCAGACCGTATTCCAACCGGGCCCGAAAACCCTCCACCGAAGGGCGCTGGGCACGGAATCCCTCATCCGCTTTTTCGAGGACCTTCGCCCACTCGGCGGTGGCCTTTTCGGTGGAAGTCGCGATCGCGCACGCCTCACCCAACGACAGAACACTGTCCTGGAAGGCCTCTTCCACCAACGGCAACTGCTGCCGGTACAGGCCCCGGGCGAGGATGGCCAGGGTGTTGGCTTCGGCCGGGGAGGTGCCCCACTGGTGGGTGATCCACGCCTGGATACTGCGCTGTCCGCCCTCTTCCAACAGGGCGCCGGTGGCCTCCATGCGGGCCAGGGCGGGCAACATCCCATAACGGATACGGTCGACTTCCCCATTGAGGCGGCCGAACTGGGCGAGCACATCGGTTTCGCACCCGAACGGGATATCCCGTTCGGAGAATTCCACCGCCCTCTCCCGCGCACCCGCCATCGCCTGATCAACCAGGGTGTTCCCGGTCGGGCGCGGTGTGCTGGGAGGAAAGCTCATACTCTGATTATAGGCGAACACCCCAAAGAATGGGAGACTTACTCGTGGGTATATTCAATTCGTTTTCCGGCCAGCGGATGCACCTACCGTGAATAGGGCGGCCATTTCGGGTTACCCACAACCCGGGATTAAATAGGTTCCTGTTTTTGATCTTGCTCGTAGCGCCAATTTGGGCGCCGAACATGGCGCTACGGACAAGATCATCGGGGAAAAGCCTCCGGAGCCTGCCACCGCAGGGACGCGCCCCACCACCCTTCCCACCTGTAGCGGGCACTTCGTGACCCCACCGGTCACGTAGTGGCGACGCGCCCCACGAGGACACCAGAGGGAGGGGAAGGGATCCGGCCGCCTGCGGCCGGAGTGGGCCGCAGGCCCACAGGGCCCTTTGGGACCCCAACCACTCTCCCCCTTCCCCGATAGCCGCCAAACCGCCGCCCGCACCGCACGGGTCAAGGCCACCAACCACAGCACTACAGAACCCGACATCGCCTTGACGCGTGCGGTGCGGGCGGCAACAATCACGCGGCGGGGAAGGAGGGAGAACCCACCCCCACCCCGCCAGGCCGCCGGTAGGTTCTCTACCTGAGGCGCCCCACCAACACATCCGAGCTACCCCACCAACCCCAAGAACCAAAAACCCGAGGCACCCCACACCCCACACCCCACACCCCACACCCCACCCCCATCACCCCGGGCAGCGCAAAACCGGCGAAACCAGAGGCTCCCCCAAGATCGATGGGATCACGTAGGCGGAACGGTTCACCACCCCGAACTCTCCCGCCTGTGGATAACTCAGGGGAGAACCAGCCCCCAATACCGGGCTCCGCTGC
>NZ_JBSHCT010000007.1:276102-292258 GCF_053615935.1 Nocardiopsis sp. NPDC055879 | reverse complement strand
GTCAGAGCACTCACCATCGCCTTGACGCGTGCGGTGCGGGCGGCAACAATCACGCGGCGGGGAAGGAGGGAGAACACACCCGAGCAACGCCCAACAACCCCCAGAGCCAGAAACCTGAGGCGCCCCACCAACCACCCCACACCCGCCCCGTAAACCGGCAGATTCTCTACCTCAGGCGTCCCACCCACACACCAAAAGGACGACCACCAACCGCCTGGTCAGCCGCCGGCGCTGGAGACACGGACCAGGGCGCGCACCGCGCACCGTGCTCGCAGCCTCGCAGCCTCGCAGCCTCGCAGCCTCGCAGCCCGGCGCGGTCACCGAACTCCTCGAAACCTCTGATGCGATCCAGCGGAGATCGGGCTACAGACCGTCTGCGATCTGGCTGCGGATGAGCGGGCTTCGGGTGGTCCGAACATGCGAACGGCCGTCCCGTGACTCGGGACGGCCGTTCAGCGTATGGATGGTTCCTACTGGCGACCTAGCGCCCGGTAGGTCCAGCCGGAAGCGCGCCAGTACGTGGGGTCCAGCGCGTTGCGCCCGTCCACGATCCGCTTCTGGGACACGACCTCGCCCATCTCGTCGGGGTTGGCATCCTTGAACTCCGCCCACTCGGTGAGCAGCAGGACCACGTCCGCGTCGCGTGTGGCGTCCAGCATGGAGTCGGCGTAGTTCAGCTCCGGGAACGCCTCACGGGCGCGCTCCAGGGCCTGGGGGTCGTACACCGTCACGTGCGCGCCCAGGGAGGCGATGGTCGAGGCCACGTCCAGCGCGGGCGAGTCGCGGATGTCGTCGGAGTTCGGCTTGAAGGCCGCGCCCAGCACCGCCACGGTGCGCCCGGCGAAGTTTCCGCCGATCAGCTGGCGGGCGATGTCGATGGTGCGGGCCCGGCGACGCTGGTTGATCGCGTCCACCTCGCGCAGGAACGACAGCGCGGGCTCGACGCCCAGCTCGTCGGCGCGGGCCATGAAGGCGCGAATGTCCTTGGGCAGACAGCCACCACCGAAGCCCAGGCCGGGGCCGAGGAACTTGCCGCCGATGCGGTCGTCGTAGGACAGCGCCTCGGCGAGCTGGATGACGTCGGCGCCCGCGACCTCGGACACCTCGGCCATCGCGTTGATGAAGGAGATCTTCGTGGCGAGGAAGGCGTTGGCCGAGACCTTGACCAGCTCGGCGGTCTGCAGGTCGGTGACCAGGAACGGGGTGCCGTCGTCCACCTGTTGCTGCCACAGGGCGCGGACGGCCTTCTCGACTCGGGGGGACTCGGTGCCGATCACGATGCGGTTGGGGTGCAGGGTGTCCTCCACCCCGAAGCCCTCGCGGAGGAACTCCGGGCTCCAACCGAGCTCGGCCTCCTCGCCCACCGGGGCGAGCGCGGCGAGGCGGGCGGCCAGGGTGGCGGCGGTGCCCACCGGGACGGTGGAGCGACCCACGACCACGGTCGGTCGGGTCAGGTACGGGGCGAGGTTGTCCACCGCCGAGTTCACGTAGCGCAGGTCGGCGGCGCCGGACTCGTCACGCTGGGGGGTGCCCACACAGATCAGGTGCAGGTCCGCGAACTCGGCGGCCTCGGCGAAGCTCGTGGTGAAACGCAGCCGACCGGTCTTCAGGTTGGCCTTCAGTAGCTCGTCGAGACCGGGCTCGTAGAAGGGGACCTTGCCGGAACGGAGCATGTCGACCTTGGCTTCGTCGACGTCCAGGCCCAGGACCTCGAAGCCCATCTCGGCCAGGCAGGCGGCCGTCGTGGCGCCGAGGTAGCCGGTCCCGATGACGCAGACCCGCATACGTTCCGCTTCGACCACTGGGTGTTCCTTCCTTGCTTCCGCGCGCGCCTGGTATTGGTTGTTCCCGCTCTCGGCGGTCGACATCCCTCACGGGGGCGGATAACGGACATGGTTCGGCCGACGATGGTGCCGGGGCGGCATCACCCTACGCGCAGGGCCGTGGCGTCCGACCCAACTGCACGTGAACAGTCAGGCGGACAGATTACCGGTGGGTGGTGAGATGTCGGTACGAGGGGATCGATGAGGGGACGTCCCGCCCCCGTGAAGTGGGACGTTCGGATCAACGGCCCCGGTCGTCGTCCAGTGGGGTCCACACCGCGCCGCTCTCACCGCGACGGAACGGCGTCGTGGTCTTGCCGGAATCGTCGTACCGGCGTACGGGGGAGGCGGGTGGAGGAACGTCGGGCACGGTGTCGCCGACCGGACCTCCGTCGTTCCACCGCTCTTCCACGGTCTCGCCCGGCTCGGGCCCGACCTCGTCGACCGGCGCCGAGCGATACCGGTCGCGGCTCGCGCTCGCCACCACTCGATCGCCGGGAACGGGGCCCAGGTCCTCGGCCGCGCGCCAGCGGGTGGGCAGGGTCGCCGAACCCAGGAGCAGCACGCCCAGGGGCAGGGCGATGCCGAGTCCGGCCCCGCTCGGGTACAGGAACGTCTCCTCGTTGAGCCAGGAGAGTGCGGAGGTCAGCGTCTCGGGGGAGACGATCGGCCACAGACACAGGGCGGTCAGGAGCGCCCCGGAAGTACCGGCCACCAGGGGAGAGCGGCGTGAGGCGACCAGGTAGGCGCCCACGGCACCCACCAGACACAGGACCACCACGGACAACACCGAAGCGACGTCCACCTCACCCTGGGTGATACGGGGGAACAGGTCGGCCGCCCACGCGATCCCCACCCAGATGACGGGGGTCAAGGCGATTCCGGCGAGTAGTCCGACCAGGTGGCGGAGCAAGAGCTTCCCCTTCCCCGAGGGACTTTCGCGGTCCCTCTCCTCACAAGGCTACGTGCAGATGTTCTCTTTGGCGGTGGTGATGGCGGTCCCGTCCTCCGTGGTCGGTTCCTGCGGTTCCTCTTCCGCCACCGCGCCTTCCACCGGAGCGGGCGGTTCGAACGTCGTGTGGTTGAAACCGATCACGACCTGCAGGTCGCCCTCCAGGGTCTGGTCCTCGACCGTCTCCGAACCCGGCAGCATCTCCGCCATGTACGCGGCGAGCTCCTCGTCCTTCGGTCCGTACCGGACCTCTGTCGTCGGCACGCTCCGGTCGCTCCAGTTCTCGGCCTCGTCGGTGACGTCGAACCCGGCCTCGGCGAACTGGTTGTCCATTCGGGCGCCCAGGCCCGGGGTGGCGGTGCCGTTGAACACGCGGACCCGGACGTCGCCGGGGACGGGCTCGGCGTTCTCCTGGGCCGACTCCTCGGCCTCGGGTTCGTTCAACGGGCGGTCGGCGTTGATGTCGGCGAACATCTCCCGTGCCGCGGGCTCGTCCCACAGCAGGGCGACGTCACCGCGCGGTGTCCAGTGGTCCATGTCCGAGATCGGCACCTGCGCGAAGGTCACGTTGCTCAGGTCCATTTCGCGCATCTGGTACGCCAGGTCGTTGATGGCGCTGGTGTCCATCCCCTCGTCCACGGTCACCGAGGACAGGGAGCTGTCCAGGAACGCGGTGAGCTTGCCCGGGTCCGAGAGGGTCTGGCTGCTCAGCGCCTTGTCGAACATGGCCGACAGCACCTGCTGTTGGCGGTCGATCCGGTCCAGGTCGCCTCGGGCGGTGGCTCGGGTCCGGGCGAACGCCAGGGCGTCGGCCCCGCCCACCTGGTGGGTGCCCGCCTCCATGTTCAGGTGCGCCTTGGGGTCGTCGATGGCCTCGGGCAGGCACACCTCGATGCCGTCCAGGGCGTCCACCACGTCCACGAATCCGTTGAAGTCCACCTCGACGTAGTGGTCGATGCGCACCCCCGTCGTCGACTCCACGGTCTGGACCGCGAGTTGAGGGCCGCCGAAGGCGTAGGCGGCGTTGATCTTGTCCTCGCCCTCGCCGGGGATGTCCACCCACAGGTCGCGGGGGATACCGACCACGGTGAGGTGGTCGCGCTCGTGGTTGAGGCGCACCAGCATGATCGTGTCGGATCGCTGTCCGGGGGTGGAACCGACGCTGAGCGCGTTCTGATCCTCTGAGTTCATCTCGTCGCGACTGTCGGAACCGATGACGAGGAAGGTCAGACCACCGGTCTCCTCGGGGCGGTCGTCGTCGGCCATCCCGCTGAACACGTCGAAGCGGTTCAGCGAACCCGACATCCACCCGGTGATCGCCCACGAGGTGCCGGAGGCCAGCAGGACCAGCACCGAGAGGACACTCATCACGAGCAGACCGTTGCGGCGCCGCCGGACCGTCGCGCTGGGCACGGTGATCCGCCCGGAACGCTTTGAACGGTCGGGTGGCACAGGGGAGGAACGCTCACGTCGGAACTCGCCCGTTGATCCGTGCCGTCCGGCGTCGTCGCTCATCGGCATCCCCGTCCCACCCGTTCAACGGTGTCCTCGACACACCTAGGTTGTCACCCGATCGGCCGAAGGGGGCCGGATGTCGGCCCCCGGCGTGTTGCCCCCCTATGTTTCGAGACCGGAAGAGGCCGATCGGTTCTGTCGTTTCGTGTGAATCATCTCGGGCGTCAAGCCGTGACGGTGGAGACGGGTCGTCCGGCCGGTGGCCCCGGTGCAGTACCGTTGACGGCGCGTACATCCTCTCTTCGTGCGCGTTTCCGACACGTCTTGATCCAGGGAAGTGCCCGTGTCCTGGCCGCCTGTCTCCGTCGTCATGCCTGTTCTGAACGAAGAACGCCACCTCGCCGCCGCGGTGGAACACGTCCTCGCCCAGGAGTACCCGGGCGAGCTCGAGGTCGTCCTGGGGGTCGGTCCCTCCAAGGACCGCACGCGTGAGGTCGCCGACGACCTCGCCGCGGCGGATCCCCGCGTCAAGGTGGTGGACAATCCCACCGGTAAGACCCCGGCCGCCCTCAACGCCGCCATCGGCGCCTCCTCGCACGACGTCGTCGCGCGCATCGACGGCCACGCGATGATGCCCTCGGACTATCTCCGGGTGGCCGTGGAGACCCTCGATGAGACCGGCGCCGACAACGTCGGCGGCATCATGGCCGCCGAGGGCACCACCCCCTGGGAGAAGGCCGTGGCCGCCGCCATGACCTCCAAGGTCGGGGTCGGCAACGCCCGCTTCCACACCGGTGGTGAGGGCGGCCCCGCCGATACCGTCTACCTCGGTGTGTTCCGCCGATCCGCGCTGGAGCGTGTCGGCGGGTACGACGAGGCGTTCCTGCGGGCGCAGGACTGGGAGATGAACCACCGCATCCGCACGACCGGCGGCACCGTCTGGTTCCAGCCTCGGATGCAGGTCTCCTACCGTCCGCGCCGCAACGTCAAGCTGCTCGCCAAGCAGTACTTCCACTACGGCCGGTGGCGGCGTGTGGTCGCCCGCCAGCACAAGGGCACCATCAACCTCCGTTACCTCGCGCCGCCGGTGGCCGTGGCCGGGATCGGCGTCGGATTTCTCGGCGGTTTCCTGTTCTGGCCGCTGTGGCTGGTCCCCGCCGCCTACCTGGCCTTGATCACCGCCGCGTCGGTGCCGCTCACCCGGGGGCGGCCGGCCTCGTCGTGGCCGCTCATCCCGCTGGCGCTCGCCACCATGCACATGTCGTGGGGCGTCGGGTTCATCACGAGCCCGTCGAAGCTGGGCGCCGACTCGCGGACCGCTCAGACCTCCCACTCCTGAACTCGGGATCCGAGAAGCGGTCTCCCATCGGAGCTCCGGTTCTGCTAGCAAGAAAGGTAGGAGAACCGGAGAGGGAGCCATGGACGAGTTGCGCGGAGACCAGGCCGTGTGGGTGTTCGACAGCGAGACTGTCCGCATCCGCTTCGAGACCAAGGGCTGGTTCAAGAGCCCGCTGTTCAAACTCCTGGGTACCCTCGACCTTCCGGTCGGGCTCGTCCGCGACGTCGACTTCCGCCCGGGTGCGGGGCGGAAGAAGGGCTGGGTCCTCAACCTGCGGATGCGTGACCGCATGGACCCCTACTCCACCGTCGGCGCGATGCTCGACGAGAAGTTCCAGCCCTTCCGGCTGACCGGCCCGGCCAAGACCGAGCTGGTCGCCGAGTACCTGGCCGACCAGCTCCGCTTCGCCGCCGGGCAGGCCCGTGAACCCGAGCCCCGCGCGGTGCTGTCCCTGGTCCCACCCCAGCCCCTGCACGTGCTCACCTCCGAGGGGACCGCCCGCTTCGAGGACGACCGACTCTCCCTGGTGTGGTCGGGTGGCTACGCCGGTGGCTACAAGAAGAAGAAACAGCGCCGCGAGTTCGACCTGGCCGAGATCGACGGCATGGAGTGGGCACCGGTCGACGACTGGGGCTGGGGCTTCGTCCGCGTGCTGGGTCGGGGAAAGTCCGCCGACGCCAAACCCAAGACCGACCTCAACGTGTTGCGTGCCGGGGACGAGGGCAACGAGATCCACCAGGCCTTCCTGTTGGCCGCCACGGTCACCGCCCACCGGTGGGCGCACGAGGGCACGGCCCGGGCGGCCATCGGTGCCGGCGAAGACGAGCAGACCCCGCCGGTGGGTTTCGACGACCCCGAATGGTGGAAGCGGACCGCCCGGAGCGCCGTGGACGCCCTGCGCGGGCCACAGATCACCCTGAACCTCCCCGGCGGAAGGGGAGCGGAGACGTCGGACGGCGACTCCTCCGTCGAGATCGCCGAGGCCGGCCAGGACGCCCCGGTGGGCCTCGGCGAGCCCGCACCACGGGCCGACACCGCGTGGATCTTCGAGCAGATCGAACGCCTCGGCGACCTGCACGCCAAGGGCCTGCTCACCGACGAGGAGTTCGGCACCAAGAAGGCCGAACTCCTCGACCGGATCTGAGCTTCAATCGCGCGATTCCTTGAGGGCGGTCACCGCACCGGACACGTCGTCCACCACGACCGCGTCCATGCCGGCCGCGGCGAAGCGCGCCGCGTCGACCGGGTCCGGGCACCAGGACATGATCTCCAGCCCGGCGCGGTGCGCGGTCTCGACCGTGTACTCCAGTGGACGTCGCCCCGGCTTGGGCTCCTCGTCGCTCAATCCCAGGGCACGGGCGTCCACCGCCACGATCGGGCACCCCAGCCCCACGGCACCGGGGATCGCCGAGTCCGCGGGGTTGCGCACGTACGGCATCCAGGCAGTCGGAACCCCGGGGGCCCCTTCCCGCACGGCCAAGAGCAGACCCGGGTCGAACGAACAGACGAACACTCGGCGACGCTCGGCCTCGCGGCGCAGATGGGGCAGGAGCAACGACACGGTTCGCCGTGCCGGCGCGTCCACCGCGTCCTCCATCACCGTCTTGACGTCCACGTCCAGACCGATGTGGCCCGGGATCGCGGAGAGTCCTTCCTCAAGACCCACCAGCCCGGCCTCTCCGCACTCCCCGAGGGTGAGGTCGACGATGGCGCGACCGTCGTCCAGAGCGGCGTTGTGGTAGAGCACCAGGGCGTCGTCACGCGTACGGCGCACGTCGATCTCGATCCAGTCCGCGCCGGTGCGGGCGGCCAGTTCGAACGAGGCCACGGTGTTCTCCCGGGTCCCGTCCACCACTCCTCGGCCCGCGCCCCGGTGCCCGATCACATCGGTGGCCTCGAAGACCCGGCTCACGGCGCCACCTCCGGAATCGGACGCCCCATCGGCGCGGCGTGCGCGCGCATCCGGCGCAACAGCGTCTCTGCGATCTCCACGTCACCCGGGTTCGTCACCTTGATGTTGCTCTCCTCCCCCGGCACGATCCGCACCTCTTCCTCGGGCAGGTACCGCAGCACCACCCCGCAGTCGTCGGTGGCCACCAGGTTCGGGTCCGCCATCGCCAGTTCGTAGGCGCGGCGTGCCACGCCCAAACGGAACCCCTGAGGCGTCTGCATCCGACGCAGGGTGGAACGGTCCGGGGTCTGTTCGATCACCTCGCCGCCGGACCGCCCCGGGGCCACCCGCACCACGGTGTCGGCGCTGGGCACCGCCACCCCGACGGCACCCGCCTCGCCCAGAGCGGACACGCACGCCGCGATGGTCGCCGGTCGGACCAAGGGACGGGCCGCGTCGTGCAGCAACGCCAGGTCGTCGGCGGAGGCGGCCGACATCGCGGTCAACGCCGCGTAGGAGGTGTCCGTTCGAGTCGCTCCACCCGGGAGCACCTTGGACACCTTCGCGAACCCGGCCTCGGCGACCAGGTCCTCGATCCGGCCCACGTACTCGTCCACCATCAACACGACGATCTCGTCCACGTCGGGGCTGGCCTCGAAGGCCGCGATCGAATGTTCGATGATGGGACGCCCCTCCAGCGGCAGGAGCTGCTTGGGGGAGGTCGCGCCCATACGCGCACCGACCCCACCTGCCAGAACCGCCGCGATCACCCGCGGACCTGCGGACATGCTTCCTCCGTGCCTACTCGGGTGCTCGCCGGAGATCGAACGAGGGAACCCGAGGTGGGATGTCGATGCCAGACCCTAACCGACGTCGAAGACGAGAGGTCTGTTCCGGGGTGAACGGCACGTGGTTGACACGGTCTGTCCGATGCAGCGGTAACCTATGGACGCCTGTCGAGCGTGATCGGTCCCTCCCTCCCATCGATTCGGACGTGGAGCCGGGCGTGGTCCGCGGTATCCCCCGACCTTCCGGACAGCCCCCGTTCCGGTCCGGGTACGGGTGGGGCCGTGTCGAAGGCCGGTGCGCACAGGCGAGTTCATAGACGCGACAGTCCGGCACATCTGAACCGGACGATCTCGAACCTTGGAGGTGGCGGTGGCGTCAAGGACGCTGGCCGTCTGGGAGCACCGGAAGGTCGTCGGCCTCCTGGTCCGGCGCGACCTGAAGGTCAAGTACCAGCAATCCGTGCTGGGATACGCCTGGACGATGTTGGAACCCCTCGCTCTGACGTTGGTGTACTTCTTCGTCTTCGGCATCGTGCTCCAGGCGGAACGAGGTATGCCGGAGGGTGTTCCGGGCGGTTACATCCTCTTCCTGGTCGCGGGCATCCTTCCCTGGACCACCTTCGGCGCCATCCTCAGCGAGGCGCCGCGAGCGATGATCACGCACTCGAAGCTGATCACCACCATGAAGGTGCCCCGGGAGATCTTCCCGATGGCCACGGTGGGGACCAAGTTCATCGAGTACGTGCTCACCTGGCCGGTCCTGCTGGTCTTCGTGTTCGCGCTCGGCGGACGCTTCAGCTGGGAGGGCATGCTCTTCTGGTTGCCCCTGGCCATCGTGCTGACCTTCATGTTCGGGTTGGGTGTGACCCTGTTCCTGTCCTCGGTGAACGTGTTGCTCCGTGACGTGGAACGCCTGACTCGTATCCTGACCCGGATTCTGTTCTACGGATCGGCGATCCTGTTCCCGGCGAGCATGGTGCTCCACGCGGACAAGGTCCCCGGCTGGGCGAAGACTCTCTACGAGCTCAACCCGTTGATGGGTATCTTCCAGATGCACCGAACGGTGTGGTTTTCCGGATTCGAGGAACTAACGCCGAGTACCCTCGCGTTGACCTCTGCGGTGGTCGGTTCGATTCTGATGCTGATCATCGGATACTGGACGTTCCGCCGTCTGGAGATGTCCGTTCTGAAGGAGTTGTGATGGCGTCCACTTACGAGGCCGCGGTCGCCGACGGTCCGGTCATCGAGGCCAAGGGTCTCGGTGTGAAGTTCGCGGTGAACCGCCGGCGTAAGCGCAGTCTGCGTGAGATGTTCATCCACGGCAACAAGCGCGACCCCAACGCCGAGGGCGACGATTTCTGGCCTTTGCGGGACGTCTCCTTCGAGGTCGCCAAGGGCGACTGCGTGGGGATCGTCGGCAAGAACGGCACCGGCAAGTCCACCCTGCTCAAGATGATCGCCGGGGTCCTCCTCCCCGACGAGGGCAAGGTGAGCGTGCACGGCAAGGTGGCGCCCCTGCTGGAGTTGCGAGCCGGCTTCAACGACAACCTGACCGGCCGGGAGAACGTGTACCTGGTCGGTTCGCTGCACGGCATGACCGAGAAGCAGATCGACGAACGCTTCGACGAGATCGTCGACTTCGCGGAGATCAAGCCGAAGTTCATCGACACCCCGATCCGGCACTACTCCAGCGGAATGAAGGTGCGGCTGGGCTTCGCGCTCATCTCACAGCTGGAGCACCCGATCATGCTGGTCGACGAGGTGCTCGCGGTGGGCGACAAGGCCTTCAAACGCAAGAGTTACGAGGCCATCGACCGCATGCTCGCCAACGAGCGCACCATGGTCCTGGTCTCGCACAACGAGAGGGACCTGCGCCGCTTCTGCAACCGCGGTCTGTACATCAAGAACGGGGCCCTGGCCCTGGACTCCGACATCGACTCCGCCTTGGCCGCCTACAACGAGGACACCAAGGCCGAGATCGAGGAGCGCAAGAAGAAGGACGCGGCGAAGAAGAAGCGCGCCGAGGCGGCGGCCAAGAAGGCCGAGGCCGAAGCCGGCCCGATCGACGCCGGTGCCACCGCGGCCGACGAACCCAAGCCCGAGGCGGACAAGGCCGACCCGGGTGAGGGTGGCGACGGCAAGGACGGTAAGGACGGCGGGCAGGCCGCCTGACCTGGACCCGAACGCGAATCCCCCACAGGAAAGAGCGCACCACGGATCGTTCCGGAGGTGCGCTCTTTCCTGTGGGGCCTGTCCGAAACGCCGCTCTGCGACTCAAAGGGGCGTATCGGCGTCCTTGAGCGTGTCGGTGATGGATTGTGCACAGAGCGTAGGCGACCGTGACTCTCAGCTGAAACCAGGGGAGCGCGGACATGGCCGAGGGAATCGTGGTGCGGGCGACCGCGCGGATGCTCGAACGCGGGTACGTCACCCGTTCGGGGGTGACCCGCGTCGGCGTCGTGGTCGCGGCCATCGCGGCGGTCTGGTTCAGTCGGGCCGACGTCACGGGGGCGATCGTCGGGTCGCTGTTCCTCGGGCTGGTCCTGTTCTGTGACACGGTCCGCTCGCGCATGCGCTCCCACCGTCGGGACGTCCTCACCCTGTGGACCATCTCCATGACCGTTCGGTTCCGGGAGTACGTGATCTACGTCGGGCTCGCCTTCGGGGCGGCCGCCGCCGGTCACTCCGGCGCCTGGGGGTGGGCGGCCGGTGCGCTCATCGCCCTCGCCCTGCGTGACGCGCTTCTGGTGGCCCGCGCGGCGCCGCCCGCGAGGTGGGCGCCACATCCGCTCGTTCTTCCCGGCCAGCGCCGTCCTGAGGGCCTCCAGGGGGCCTCGGTCCCCAGGCCTCGGGACGGTGGGCGGCCCGCGGGCGCGGGCCACGCGGCCGAGATCGCCCGGGCCGCCGGGATACCGGACACCGAAGAGGGTGGGAGCGCCGTTCCCGCGTCGCCCTCCCTCGCCCTGCTGACCCGCCGGATCATGGCCTTCGAGCAGCCCACGCGCTTCCTGGTCATCGCCGTCGCCGCCACGGCCTGGGACGCCCGGATCGCCTTCATCAGCCTCATCGTCGGCTGTGTCGTCGCGATCACCGGTGAACTCGTCGACCCGAGCTCCGAGGTGCGCCGGTGAACGGGGAGAGACCGATGGGGGAGAGACCGACGGACGGTCTCCCGGTGGTCGAACGGGATGCCCGGGGATGTGACCTTTTGGGACCGATCGTTCTCGACCTGCGTTTTCTTCGTGATGACGGTCACATGGGCAGGCTTCTGGGCAGGTTGGCGCCAGGGATCGCACCACCGCTGTTCACGGCCGTCGCCGGTGCCATCATCGTGGTGGTCCTACTCCTGGCGGACCAAGGGCGGCTGACAGGCATTACCCTGTGCGCACCGGTCGCGGCCCTGCTACTGTCCGGTTTGGCCGCCGGCCACCCCCATAATGGGCGGTTCGACCGGTTCGTACCACCCATCCTGCGGGCCACCGAATACGGATACCTGGCAACGCTGGGGCTCGCGTCCGGCGTGCCCGGTCCCCTGGTGTTCGTAGTCTTGGTGACGGTCGCCTGTCACCACCGCGACGATGTCGCACGACCCGCGGTCGGAGTGAACCGACCGTCCGGGACGCGCGCCGCCGCGCTCGGGTGGGACGGCAGGATGCTGGTCATCGCGGCCGGGGGAGCGCTGTCCGCCCTCACACCCGCCTACGGCATACTCGCCGGATACCTGGTGGTCCTACAGGTTCGGGAGGCCGTGCGCACCTGGAGCGCCACTCCGGTGGCCGAAGTGCGTACCGGTTCCGCCGACTCCCTCGGCGGAGAGAGGCAGTGGGGAGATCACCCGATCTCCCCCAACGGAGACGGGGGCCGAACGGCCACCGGAACGAACGGGGAGGCGTGAACGCCTCCTCGACCTAAGGAGGAACTCGCCCTCATGCTCGGAATGGTTCTCGCCGCAGGCGCGGGGCGTCGCCTGCGTCCCTACACCGACACCCTGCCCAAGGCCTTGGTGCCCGTCGATGGCGAGACGACCATCATGGACATCTCGCTGCGCAACCTGGCGGCCGCCGGTCTCACCGACGTCGTCATCGTCGTCGGGTACCGGGCCGAGGCCGTCGAGGAGCGTAAGGCCGCTCTGGAAGAGCGCCACGGCGTCAAGCTCACCCTCAGCTACAACGACAAGGCCGAGGAGTGGAACAACGCCTACTCCCTGTGGACCGCACGTGAGTTCTTCTCCGAGGGCGTCCTCCTGGTCAACGGCGACACCGTGCACCCGGTGAGTGTCGAGGAAACGCTACTCGCCGCCCGGGGACCGGAACTCCTCCTCGCGGTGGACAACGTGAAAAGCCTCGCTGAAGAAGAGATGAAGGTGACCCTCGACGACGACGGCCACCTCCAGAACATCACCAAGCTGATGGACCCCGCCACCGCCGCGGGCGAGTACATCGGCGCCACCCTCATCGAGGGCTCGCTCGACTCCCGCCTGGCCGACGCCCTGAAGGCCACCTGGGAGCGCGACCCGCAGCTCTACTACGAGGACGGCTACCAGGAGCTGGTCCGCCGAGGCGAGAAGATCGCCGTCGCCCCCATCGGCAAGGTGGACTGGGTCGAGGTCGACGACCACGACGACCTGGCCAAGGCGAGGGAGATCGCGTGCCGCTACTAGCACGAATGCTCCCCTCCCCTCTGGCGATCGACGTGCGCCGGGGAGCCATCTCCTCGCTCGGGACGGTGTTGGCCGACCGCCGCATCGCGACCGAGGGACGCATCGCCGTGGCGGTGGGACCGGGTCAGGGCGCACAGATCGCCGCCGACCTGGACCTGCCCCAGTGCGAGGTCTTCCAAGTCGAGGAGGGAACCGTCGACGCGGCGACCGAGCTCGGCCAGAAGCTGCGCTCAGGCGCCTACGAGGCCGTGGCCGGCATCGGCGGCGGCAAGACCATCGACGTCACCAAGTTCGCCGCGACCATGGCGGGCATCCCGATGGTGGCCGTGGCCACCAACCTGGCGCATGACGGCATCGCCTCCCCGGTCAGCTCCCTGGAGCACGAGGGCGGCAAGCCGTCCATCGGCGTGACCATGCCCATCGCGGTCGTCATCGACGTGGACTACGTCCAGGCCGCCCCCGGGCACCTGGTCCGTTCCGGTGTCGGTGACGTGATCAGCAACATCTCCGCGATCGAGGACTGGGAACTCGCGGGCAGGGAGAACGACGAACCGGTCGACGGCATGGCGGTCACCTTCGCCCGCGTGGCGGCGGAGGCGATCCTGCACCGGCCCGACTCCATCGACTCGGACGGGTTCCTCAAGGTCCTGGCCGAAGGTCTGGTGCTGTCCGGTATGGCCATGTCGGTCGCCGGTTCCAGCCGCCCGGCCAGTGGCGCCTGCCACGAGATCCTGCACGCGGTCACCCAGCTCTACCCGGGCAAGGGCAACCACGGGGAACTCGCCGGCCTGGGGACGCTCTTCGCCTCCTACCTGCGGGTCCAGCATCTGGGCTGGCCGGCCGCGCGACTGGACGAGATCCGCTCCTGCCTGCTCCGCCACCAGCTGCCCATCGTGCCCGCCGACGTCGGTCTCACCGAGGCCGAGTTCTCGCGGGCCGTGGCACACGCTCCGGGCACCCGCCCGGGCAGGTTCACGATCCTGGAACACCTGAACCTCTCCGAGGACGAGATCGGGCGGAGTGTCGCGGCCTATGTCGAAGCCGTCGGTCGCTGAGGTCCGCGCGGGCGGCCAGCCCGCGGGGATCAAGGAGCGCGTGAACGAGGAGCACTGGGCGGGGCGTCTCTACATGAGGGACATCTCCCCGTACCTGACCACGTTCTTCGTGCGCCTACGCGTCCCGCCGAACCCCATCACCTACCTGATGATGGTGTTCGGGGTGCTCGCGGGCGTGGTCGTCGCGTTCGGTGGCCTGTGGTCGGCGATCCTCGCCGCCGTGATGGTGCAGATCTACCTGTTGTTGGACTGCTCCGACGGTGAGGTGGCCCGCTACACGGGTCGGACCAGTGTGGCCGGGATCTACCTGGACCGCATCGGTCACTACGTGTCCGAGGTCGCGTTGCTCGTCGGCCTGGGCATCCGTGCCCAGGGCGGGTTCGAGGCCGGGGGCTGGGTCATCCTTGGGATGACCGCCGCGCTCGGTGTCGTACTCATCAAGGCCGAGACCGACAACGTGGTCGTGGCCCGTGCCAAGGCCGGTCTTCCGGAGAAGATCACCGAAGAGGCCATGCGGCCCAAGTCGTCCGGGCTGAGCCTGGCGCGACGCCTGGCCTCCGCGCTCAAGGTCCATCGCCTGATCCAGGCCGTGGAGTTGTCCTTGATCGTGGTGGTGGTGGCCGTGGTCGACCTCTTCCTCGGTGACCTGACGGCGACCAGGGTCCTGGTCGTGGCCTGTGCCGCGGTGGCGGTGCTGATGAGCTTCGCGCACTTCGTGAGCGTGCTCGCCTCCCGACGCCTGGAGTGACGCGTCGATGATGTCCTGACGTAAGCACGGAGCCGTGGACGCTACCCGGTCCACGGCTCCGTACACTTCGTCTTTATTCTATCGTTAGTCTGTTTCTGCGAACGTTGGCATGTGTCCACCTGTCAGCCGCACGTCATCCACTGAACGGTTCGCATCCATGGCCACACCCGTGATCCCACCAGCACAGGACCCCGGCGGTCCTGCCGAACCCGTCGGCCCGGTTCTGCCCGGGGCGCGGAAAGCCCGAGCGCAGGAACGGAGCGGTTCCCAGGTGCCCGGTCGACCCACCCTTTCCTGTGTCCTGCTGACCATGGGCACACGACCCGCCGAACTGCGCCGGGCCATCACCAGCGTGTTCGAGCAGGAGGGTGCCGACGTCGAGGTCGTCGTCGTGAGCAACGGCGCCGACCTGCCCGACCTGCCCGAGGGCGTGGTCACGGTGAACCTACCGGAGAACGTGGGCATCCCCGAGGGGCGTAACCACGGTGTCAAGGCCACCACGGGCGACGTGATCCTGTTCCTGGACGACGATGGCTGGTACCGGTCCATGGACCTGGCCGAGCACGTGCGCGACCGGTTCGGCTCCGAGCCTTCCCTGGGCGCCCTGTCGTTTCGGATCGCCGACCCCGACGGCGGCCCCGACCAGCGCAGGCACGTGCCGCGACTGCGGGTCGGTGACTCCCGCAAGTCCAGTGTGGTCACCACGTTCCTGGGTGGCGCGTGCGCCATCCGTCGCACCGCCTTCGACAAGGGCGGCGGTCTGCCGGGCGACTTCTTCTACGCCCACGAGGAGACCGACCTGGCCTGGCGGATCATGGACGCCGGGTACGGCATCGAGTACGACGCCGACGCAGTGATGTACCACCCCGCGGTGACGCCGACCCGGCACGAGAACTTCTACCGGCTCAACGCCCGCAATCGGGTGTGGCTGGCCCGACGCAACCTTCCCTGGCCGTTGGCGTTCGCCTACCTCGGCACCTGGATGGGCCTGACGGTGCTCCGGGAGCGTGACAGGAGCGCGCTCGGCGCGTGGTTCGGTGGTTTCCGCGAGGGTTGGCGTGAGGACGCCGGCCCCCGAACCCCGATCAGCTGGGCGACCGCCTGGCGGATGACCCGCGCGGGTCGCCCACCGATCATCTGAATCCGCCTCGACCCCCTGGGAACCTCGATGATGGCCGTGAGCTCACTCCTGCTGATCGCGTTGTTCTTCGTGCTCGTCGTCATCGTCGCGGTGGTCGTCGTGGTGGTGGTCGTCGTGAGCCGTGGCAAGGGTTCCCAGAGGCCGCCGGGGCCGTACGGCTACGGCCCGCCGCCGCACCGGCAGTGGCCCGGCCGGCACCCCGGAGCCCCCGGCCCCGGTCCGCAGGGCCCCGGCGGGCCCTAGACCCGGATGATGGGGGAGGGGCGGGGGGGGCCCGCGCCCCCCCCCCCCCCCCCCCCCGCCC